>JBPOHC010000226.1:0-26291 GCA_052035985.1 Myxococcota bacterium
TGCCCCACCGACGCCGCGGGCGAGCACCCCAACCCCGAGCGCGCGGGCTGCCCCGACGCCGACGGCGACCACGACGGCGTGTTCGACCACGGCGACCAGTGCCCCGCCGAGGCCGCGGGCATCCACCCCGACCCCGCCCGCGCCGGATGCCCCGCGCCCGACCGCGACCACGACAACGTCCCCGACGCCGTCGACCACTGCCCCGACCGCCCCGGCGCGCCGAGCACCAACCCCACGCGCAACGGCTGCCCCGGGCTCCTCGTGCTCGAGAACGGCGCGCTGCGCATCCTCCGCCCGGTGTTCTTCGGCAACAACAGCGACGTGATCCTCCCGGCGAGCTTCCCGCTGCTCAACGCCATCGCCGACGCGCTGCGCTCGACGCCCGAGATCACGCGCCTCTCGGTCGAGGGACACACCGACGACGCGGGCCCCGACGACCGCAACCTCGACCTCTCTCGCCGCCGCGCGGCCTCCGTCGTCCGCTGGCTCACCACCACGGGCCACATCGAAGCCGGTCGCCTCGCCTCCGAGGGCTTCGGCGAGACGCGCCCGCTCGTTCAGGGCACCACGCCCGCGGCCCGCGCGCAGAACCGCCGCGTCGAGTTCCGCATCGCCAACGCCGCGCACTGAATCCTCGGCGCGCACGCGCCTCCTCCGCCTCGACGCTCCGCACCTCCCTCCTCGCGTCTTGACGTGTCCTCGTCTGCGGTGGCTCCATCACCGGCCGCGATGCGCTTCGAAGACCTCATCCCGCCGCCCTACGCGCGCGCCGTCGCGTGCGCCGGGCCTTGCGCGTGGTGCGGCTCCGACGGCGCCCACGCGCTCGCCTCGGGCGCGGCCCTCTCCCGCGACGTCACGCTCTCCCTCGAAGCGACGCTCTCGCGCGTCGGCCTCTGGGTCTCGCTCCCCGACGCCGTGCGCGCGCTCCGCGTCTACGTGACGGGCGCCGCGCTCGACGATGGGATCATCACGCCCACCGCGCTTCGAATCCGCGCCGCGGAGCCCGACGCGACCGTCTCTTCGGCGTGGCGCGGATCGTCGCTCTCGCGCGTCACGTTCGAAGGTCGACGCGCGCTCGTCGCGGAGCTGCGGGCGCCGTCAGGTCGCTCCGAGCGCCTCTCGCGCGTGGCCGTGATCGAGCTCGCGGGGCTCGTCCGGGCGGTCGGTGAAGCGGACCTCTCGCTGCGCGTGGTGGCCGACGCGGGCGGGTGCCTCACGCAGTCGATCACCGTGCGCGTCGACGCGGCGCCTCCCTCGGAGCGCGCCGTCGCGGGGGCCTACGTGGCCTTCGTCGCGAGCCCCGTGGAGCAGGCCGCGCGCGTCGCCCGCTGGGCCGATCGCGTGGTGCGATCGCTCGTCGAGGCCGGCGCGCTGCGGGGCGTGGCCGCGGTGCGCGCGAGCGGGACGCGCGGCGCGGGCGTCGAGGGCGTCGCCGCGGTGAGCGAGGCGGGCGTCGAGGGCGTCGCGTGGCGCGAGGCGCTGCGGGGCATGGCCGCGGGGCGCGCGTCGTGGGTCGAGCTGTGGGACCCGCGAGACCCCGAGTCCGCGGGGATCTCCGTGGCGCTCGGGACGAGGGCGAGACCGTCGCCCTGCGAGATGAGCGCGTGGGCCGCGAGCGACGAGGCCCTCGAAGACGCGTGGTGGAGCGCCGCGGAGTCCGAGCGAGAAGGGACGCTCCAGGCGATCGTGGGGCGGTGGCGCGAGCCCGTGACGCCGCGGGTGCTCACGGCGTGGGAGCGGAGCCGCGGCGTCGAGCGCTTCGCGGCCGAGTCGGCGTGGCTCTCGCGCTACGTTCGCGCGCCCGGTGAGCGGGGGCGCATCCGAGGCGCGCGCTGTGACGGTGAAGCCCTGCGCGCGTGCTGGCCCGCGCGCGAAGGGCAGACGGAGGAGACGTGAAGATCCTGAAGTTCGTGGTCGAGGGGTATCGCTCCATCGCTTCGCTGACGTGGAAGCCCGGGGACCTCACGGTGGTGCGAGGCCCGCGCGCGGCGGAGCTCCAGCGCGCCGCGGGGCTCTTCTCGGCGCTCGCGCAGGGGTGGAGCGCGTTCGCCGAAGCGATGACCGAGGAGCGCGCGACGGAGGCCGACTTCTGGCACCCCGCGGCCGTTGAAATAAAGCTCTTCGCGCTGTGCGCGCCGCAGCGCAACGCGGAGCTCGAGTACGGCCACGAGGTGATCGTCGAGCGCCTCGACGCGAAGCCCCACTGGCTCATCGGGTATGAGCGCGCGACCCTCTCGAACGACTTCAAGATCGTCGACGTGCTCGAGCGCATGGGAGACCGCGTGGAGTACGTCCCCGCGCGAAAGAAGCTCCCCGGCTCGCCCGTGCTCGCGAAGGCGAAGCCCGAGGTGTCGCGCCTCGCGCACGACATGTCCACGCTCTCCGCGATGCCGGGCTTTCGCCGCGACGCGAGGGTCACGCCGCACATCGACGCCATCGCGTCGTGGAGGCTCCCCCGGGGGCGCGCGGACTTCGGCCCCGGCGCGCCCGCGCGCACCCCATCGGTGCCCTTCGGCTTCCACGGCGCCCTCGCCCACGACGGCAGCAACGTGGTGAACCTCCTCGCCAACGTGACCGACTGGCACGACACGCGGCGCGCCTTCGACCGCTTCGCCCGAGACCTCGTCCCGGGCTACGACACGCTCAGCTTCCCCCGCGCGAGCAACGGCGAGGCCCGCATGGAGCTCCGCACCCGCGACGGACGGAGCACCCCCCACCACGAGCTCCCCGAAAACACGCTCCGCTCCCTCGCGCTCTACGGCTCGCTTCTGTCACCCGAGCCGCCGGCCCTCCTGTGGCTCGACGACCCGACGGACGCCCTCGATCCCTGGGCCGCCGCGAACCTCGCCGAGCTCTGCCTCGAAGCCGCGCGCCGCGCCCAGGTGGTGGTTTCGAACCCCTCGCCCGAACTCTCACGCCGCCTCGCCGAAGTCTCTCGCAACCCCGGCAAGACCCGCGGCGGCGCTCCCCTCAAGGTCCTCTCGACGGAGGTCTGACCTTCGACAGAGGGGATTTCATCGCGGCGGGAGCGCCCCCGTCGGTGACTCTCTCTGGCATCTGGAGGGCGACACGGTGTACGGTCGCGCGCCGCGGGCCGACCGACGCCTCGTGCGACGCGCGGCGAACCGCACGAAACCCGTTGCGAAACGGGTGATTGACACGTTTCTGCGAGATCGCTAGATCCTCCCGTCCATCGGAGCGCTGCCGTGAACGACGCATCGCAACTCAGCCTCGCGCAAGCCTACGGCCCGGTCTTCATGACCGTGGCGTTCGCCCTGTTCATCGCGCTCGCGATGTTCACCCTGGCGTCGCTGCTCGGGCCGAAGAACCCCACGCCCGAGAAGGCCATCCCCTACGAGTGCGGCAGCGAGTCGACGGGGGCGCAGCACGTCAAGCAGTCGGTGAAGTTCTATCTCACCGCGATCCTCTTCGTGGTGTTCGACATCGAAGCGATCTTTCTCTACCCGTGGGCGGTGCTCTTCCAGCGCCTGGGGGTGACGGGCTTCGTCGAGATGCTGGCCTTCCTCACGGTGCTCACCGTGGCCCTCGTCTACTGCTGGAAGAAGGGAGCCCTCGAATGGCAGACGTGAACCTCGAGACCCGCGTGGTCGGCGGAGGAGACTCGGGCTTCGTCACCACGAAGTTCGACGCGCTCCTCAACTGGGCGCGCAAGTTCTCACTGTTCCAATACCCCTTCGTGACCGCGTGCTGCGGCATGGAGTTCATGGCCGCGGCCTCGCCCCGCTACGACCTCGCCCGCTTCGGCGCCGAGGCCCCGCGCTTCTCGCCCCGCCAGGCCGACGTGCTCTGGGTCGTGGGCACCATCTCGCAGCGTCAGGCCCCCGCCCTCCGTCGCATCTACGACCAGATGACCGAGCCCAAGTGGGTCATCGCGTTCGGCACCTGCGCCTCGTGCGGCGGCTTCTACGACAACTACGCGACGGTGCCCGGCATCGACAAGATCATCCCCGTCGACGTGATGATCCCCGGCTGCCCGCCGCGCCCCGAGGCCGTGCTCGACGGTCTCATGCTGCTCCAGAAGAAGATCGGCGAGGGCGACCGCACGCCCGCGATCCTCAAGAACACCGAGCTCCCCGAGGACAAGGTGAAGTCCCTGGAGCAGCTCCATCAGATCCGCCTGAAGCGCTGAGCGAAGGACGCACCCTCCAATGTCGAAGATCATCCTCGACCGGCTCAAGGACAAGTTCGGCGCCGACGTGCTCGAGACGAGCTCGTTCCGCGGCGACGAGGTGGCGCTCATCTCGCCCGCGCGCTGGCGTGAGGCCGCGGAGTTCGTCAAGACCGACCCCCGCTGCGCGTGCGACTACTTCGTCGATCTCTCCGTCGTCGACCGCTGCGACCCGACCTCCGACGAGCTCGACATGGAAGACCGCTTCGAGGTCTACGTGATCGCGCACTCGCTCACGAAGAAGCACCGCGTACGGCTCAAGACGCGGGTCTCGGGCGCCGACCCCCGCTGCCCCACCCTCACCTCGGTGTGGAAGGGCGCGGAGTGGATGGAGCGCGAGGCGTGGGACATGTTCGGCGTGCGCTTCGAAGGGCACCCCGACCTCCGACGGATTCTCCTCTACGAGGAGTTCGAAGGGCACCCGCTCCGTAAAGACTACCCCGCGAACAGGGCGCACCCGCTGGTGGCCTATCGCGACGGGACGCACGACAAGCTCGGTCCCTTCCTCGCGGACGAGGGGATGCCGCTCAACCGTTCGCCGAGCGTCGATGATCGGCCGAGCGCCGCGCCGCGCGGCACCGACAGCAACTGACCGAAGAACCGCTCAACACCGCCCTCCATCACCGCATCATCACGGAACCGCCGCATGGAACCCGTCGATCTCGACTTCGAGGAATCCGATCTGGAGCTGCCGAGCGAGCCCATGACCCTGAACATGGGTCCCTCGCACCCGGCGATGCACGGCACCATCCGCATGGTGGTGCAGCTCGACGGCGAGACCATCAAGGAGGTCGACGTCCAGCCCGGATACCTCCACCGCGGCTTCGAAAAGATGAGCGAGCGCGGGACGTGGCAGCAGGTGTTCCCCTACACCGACCGGCTGAACTACGTCTCTCCGCTGCTCAACAACGTCGGCTACGCGATGGCCGTCGAGAAGCTCCTCGGGGTGACCGTCCCGCGCAAGTGCCAGATCATGCGCGTCATCCTCGGTGAGCTCTCGCGCATCTCCGATCACCTCACGTGCAACGGCGCCATCGCGATGGAGCTCGGCGCGTTCACCCCCTTCCTCTGGCTCCTCAAGGCCCGCGAGTGGGTGTGGGAAGCGTGCGAGGAGCAGACGGGCGCGCGCATGACGCACTCGTTCTTCCGCATCGGCGGCGCCATCTTCGGCCCCACGGAGCGCTTCGAAGCCCAGTGCCGCGCGATCCTCCCGAAGGTCCTCGAGGTGGTCGCCGAGTGCGAGGCGCTGCTCCTCAAGAACCGCATCTTCCTCGACCGCACGCAGGGCGTCGGGATCCTCTCGCGCGAAGACGCGGCCTCCTTCGGCGCGTCGGGCCCCGTGCTCCGCGCCACGGGCATCGACTACGACGTCCGCAAAGACAAGCCGTACCTCACCTACAACGAGGTCGACTTCGAGGTCCCCGTGGGCGAGGACGGCGACACCTTCGACCGCTTCCTCTGCCGCCTCGAAGAGACCCGTCAGAGCGCGCGCATCATCGAGCAGTCGCTCGACCTGATGAAGAAGATCAAGCCGGGCTCGCCCGACGACGAGATCAACGTGCGCGACCCCCGCATCGTGCTCCCGCCCAAGAGCGAGGTCTATTCGACCATCGAGGGCACGATCAACCACTTCAAGCTCATCATGGAGGGCGTCAACGTCCCCGCGGGTGAGGTCTATCAGTACACCGAGGCGGGCAACGGAGAGCTCGGGTTCCTGCTCGTCTCGCGCGGCGGGGGCAACCCCTGGCGCGTGCGCGTCCGCGGGCCGTGCTTCTTCTCGCTCCAGTGCGTGAAGTCGATGATCAAGGGCTCGATGCTCGCAGACATCGTCCCGTCCTTCGGCTCGATCAACATGATCGGCGGCGAGTGCGACCGCTGAGGGTGACGCAGATGCCTATCTTCAAGCTCGACGACCGCGAGATCCCCTTCGAGAAGGGCGAGACGATCATCAAGGCCGCGTGGCGCCAGGGGGTCGAGATCCCGCACTACTGCTGGCACCCGGGCCTCTCCGTGGCCGCCAACTGCCGCATGTGCCTCGTCGAGATCGAGCCGCCGCCCGGCGGCCGCGCGATGATGCTCGACATCCTCAAGTGGGACGCGGCCAGGAGCGACTGGGTGCCTGACCGTAAGCCCAAGCTCCAGCCCGCGTGTCAGGTGCAGGCCACCGACGGCATGGTCGTGCGCTCGGCGACGTCGAAGTACGCCGTCGAGGCCCGCGCCCACGTGCAGGAGTTCCTGCTCGTGAACCACCCCGTCGACTGCCCCATCTGCGACCAGGCCGGCGAGTGCAAGCTCCAGGACTACTGGATGAGCGAGCAGCGCACGTTCAAGCGCATGCGCGACGAGCCCATCCACAAGCCCAAGGCCGCGGTCTTCGGCGACACGATCGTCTATGACGCCGAGCGCTGCATCGCGTGTACGCGCTGCATCCGCGTGTGCGACGAGGTCGTGGGCGACCACATGCTCGACCTCCGCGAGCGCGGCAACCGCAGCGAGGTCGTGCTCGCCCAGGGCCGCAAGCTCGAGGGCGACTACACCCTCATGACCGAGCACGTGTGCCCCGTGGGCGCCCTCACGTCGAGCCACTTCAGGTTCAAGGCCCGCGTGTGGACCCTCAAGGACGCCCCCTCGGTGTGCCCCGGCTGCGCCACGGGCTGCAACATGTACGTCGACGTCGACCCGAGGGAGCAGCGCGCGTACCGCAACCGCCCCCGCGACAACGAGGCGGTCAACCGCTTCTGGATGTGCGACGACGGCATGATGACCTACCTCCGCGAGCACGAGGGGAGGGTCTCGAAGGCCCGCCTCGGACGCGACGGCGCGCGGCAGGACGTGAAGCTCGAAACGGCCCTCGAGCGCGCGGCGGAAGTGCTCTCGAAGGCCCCGCGCGGAAAGGTCGCCGTGCTCCTCGGCGCGCAGTTCTCGACGGAGGACAACCTCGTCGTGGCCGAGCTCGCGCGGCTCCTCGGCGCGAGCCTCTACCTCACGGCGAAGGCGCCGTGGAGGGCTGACAAGATCCTCCGCAACGCGGATCAGAACCCCAACCGCGCGGGCGCGACGGCCGTGGCGGGCGACGCGAAGGTGGGCTCGGTGCAAGACCTCCTCGCGGCCGCGGCGGCGGGGCAGGTGCAGGCGATCGTGGGCCTCGGCGCCGACGTCGACGTCGACACCAACGCGCTCGCGCCGCTCTCGCGCATCGGTGACGTGGTGCTCGCGCTCTCGCACGAGGGCGCCCTCGCGCGCTTCGCCACGGTGGTGCTCCCCGCGGCGTCGTGGGCCGAGGCCGACGGGAGCTTCGTCAACGCGAAGGGCCTCGCGCAGCCCTTCAAGCGCGCGCTCCCGCCGAAGGGTGACGCCAGGCCCGCGTGGGAGATCATCGCAGCCCTCGGGCGCGCGATGAACCTCGACCTGTCGTACACGAAGCTCCGCGAGGTGCGCGCCGCCCTGCTCGCGCAGGCGCCCGCTGCGCACCCCGATCACAAGCCCGCCGCGACCGTCTCGGCCGACGCCGCTGGCGTCACCAGCGCGTGAGGAACTAGCGATGTTCTGGATCCAGGCATTCGTAAAGATCGCCCTGATCGTCGGGGTGCTCGTGAACATGGCGGCGATCCTCCTGTGGGTGGAGCGCAAGCAGTCGGCCATGATGCAGGACCGCATCGGCCCCAACCGCGCGGCCATCGTGCTGGGCTCCGTGCGCATCCGCGCGGCGGGCCTCGTCCACTCGATCGCCGACGGCATCAAGATGATCTGGAAGGAGGACTGGGAGCCCACCGGCGGCGACAAGGTCCTCTACCGCCTCGCGCCGATCATCGCCCTGGTGCCCGCGCTGTGCCTCTTCGCGGTGATCCCCTTCGGGCCGACGCTCCACCTCGATCACCTCCGTGACCTCTGGTCCGCCGACTGGGCGGCCGACGACGCCTCGCGCACGATCCCGATGCGCATCACCGCCCTCGACGTGGGCCTGCTCTACGTCTTCGCGGTGGCGGGCGCCGGCGTCATCGGCGCGGCCCTCGCGGGCTGGTCGTCGAACAACAAGTTCTCGCTCCTCGGCGGCCTCCGCGCGGCGTCGCAGATGGTCTCGTACGAAGTGGCGATGGGCCTCTCGCTCGTCGGCTCGTTCATGGTCTACCAGTCGGTGCAGCCCGGCGACATGATCACCTGGCAGACGCAGCACTGCTGGGGGATCTTCGTGCAGCCCCTGGCCTTCGTGCTCTTCGCCACGGCGGCGATCGCGGAGACCAAGCGCGTCCCCTTCGACGTGCCCGAGGGCGAGAGCGAGGTCGTCGCGGGCTACTTCACCGAGTACGCGGGCCTCAAGTTCGGCATGTTCGCGTCGGGTGAGCTCGTCGAGGTGTGCACCTCGTCGTCGATCCTCACGGTGGTCTTCCTGGGCGGCTGGCAGTTCCCCTTCGTGCAGAACACGGGGCTCGAGTTCCACTACCTCGGGATCGACATCTCGTGGCACTGGGCGCACATCATCGTGGTGCTCGTGGGCATCGTGACCTTCCTCCTCAAGGTCGCCACGCTGATCTTCCTCCAGCTCCAGGTCCGCTGGACGCTGCCGCGCTTCCGCTACGACCAGATCATGACCCTGGGCTGGAAGATCCTGCTCCCCGCGGCGCTCCTCAACGTGCTCTTCACGGGCCTCGGCATCCTCTTCTACAACGGCTTTGGAATCTCTGGAGGGACGACCCCGTGACGGCGACGACGAAGGTTCTCCGCAAGCCCCGCCGCTCGCTCGCCGAGCAGAGCTACGTGATCGAGGTGGTCAAGGGCCTCGGCGTGACGCTGCGCCACTTCTTCAAGGGCACCGCGCAGCTCGCCTCGGGCAAGAAGCCCGACCCCATCGCCGACCCCTACGCCGAGGGATGCTCCACGCTGGAGTACCCCGAAGAGAAGCGCCCCTACGCCGAGCGCTGGCGCGGCGTGCACCGCCTCACGCACCGCGAAGACGGCTCTCCGCGCTGCGTCGCGTGCCTCTGCTGCTCCACCGCGTGCCCCGCGCAGTGCATCTACATCAAGCCCGCGGAGTACCCCGAAGGCGACAAGCGCCGCGGCTACGAGCGCTACCCCGAGGAGTTCGTCATCGACGAGCTCCGCTGCATCGTCTGCGGCTTCTGCGTCGAGGCCTGCCCCTGCGACGCGATCCGCATGGACACGGGCTACCACATGACCGCGCTCGATGACCGCGCCTCCTTCGTCTACGACAAGGAGCAGCTCATGAGCCACATCGGTCAGGACGGAACGCAGGTCTGCAAGAACCCGCGTCACGAGCCCGGCGACCCTACGCACCCCGGCGTCACCCGCCTCCACGGCGGCCACTGATCGCCCTCCGCGCTCTTCGCCAGAGCGCGGCGCCCTTCCTCTCTCTACCAGCTCACATCCCGCATCGAATCCGCGCCCCACGCGATCGCAGGGTCGTAGAGCTCACGCAGCACCGTCTCCCCATCGCGCTGACGCGGAGAGAAGCCCCACGCTTCTTCCTGCGAGCTGTCCATCGGGTCGGCGTAGTAGCGCCACACGTAGCCGCCCACGAACCACGGACGCGTCACGAAGGCTTCGAGCAGCGCGCGGTACGCCTCGGCCTGCGCGAGCGCGCTCACGCGGACGTTGGTCATCCCGTCGGGCCACTCCCACGGGCGCAGCGTCGTGTCGACGATGGCCTTGTAGCCGAACTCCGCGAACATCACCGGACGCTGCTCTCGCACGGCCCAGCGCTCGAGATCATCGGCCCTGCGCCTCGCAGCGATTCGTAGCTCTGAAATGGGCGCGCCCTCGCGCTCGGCGAGCGGATAGAAGGCCTGAATCCCCGCGACGTCGAGGCGATCCCAGAAGATCACCTTGTCGGCCTCGTCCCAGTTCGCGGAGTACGTGAGCGGGCCGCGGTACACCCTGCGGATCGCGTCGATCACGTCGAACCACTCGCCGCGCGTCGCCGACGACGACTTGAGCTCCACGCCCACCGAGAACATGTCCGCGCCCGCGCGTTCGGCGGTGCGAGCCCACTCGGTCACGAAGCGCGTATAGCTGCGGAACCACCGCGTCCATTCGTCTTGCGTGAAGGCCCTCGGCGCGCCCAGAGCGCTCTTCTCGCCGATCTCGCCGCGCCACCCCGGCATGTCGAGCCAGAGGTGCGGAATGAGCAGCACGCGAAGCCCCCGCGCGTGCGCCTGCGCCACGAAGCGCGTCACGGCCTCGCGGTTCTGCGCATAGGGCGCTTCGAAGTCCATGCGGATCTCGGTGGCCTCGAGCGACCACTGACGGCCGAAGGGCGTGACGCTCACCCAGTTCACGCCGAGCGCGACCAGCTCGTCGAGGCACGCTGCGCTCACGGCCGTTCCGTAGCCGCGATCGGGGTGTTGCGAGCTCTCGATGGGGCCCACGGTGGCGCCTCGCACGGCGCTCAATCCGTTGTCGCGCCAGGCCGTAACACCGTAGCCCACGGCGGGCCTGCGGGGCTGCGCCGAGGCCGTCGCAGAGAGCGCGAAGACGAAGAGCGCGAGGAGCGCAGCGATCAGGCGCGACCGAGGAGCTTGTCGAGCTCGCCCGCGCGATCGAGCGCGTGGATGTCGTCGCTGCCCCCGACGGACTTTCCGTCGATGAAGATCTGCGGGACCGTGCGCATCCCCGTGGTGCTCACGAGCCACGCGCGGGTCTCGGGATCGTCGCTCACGTCGATCTCCGTGAAGGCAACGCCCTTGCGCTTGAGGAGCCCCTTCGCACGGGTGCAGTAGGGGCAGTAGTCCGTCACGTAGACCTTCACGTCGGCCATCGGATGCCTCCTTCGAGAACGCCATCGTCGCTCACTGGATCTGGTGGATGCGCACGGTGTTGGTGCGACCCGTCACCGCGATGGGAGAGCCGTAGACCAGCACGATCTTGTCGCCCGGCGAGACGAAGCCTCCGGCCTGGAGGTGCCCCTGCACGGCGTCGATCATCTGGTCGGTGTCGTTGATGGGCTGGAGCACGCGCGGCGTGACCCCCCAGTAGAGCGCCACGCGGCGGCGGATGTGCTCGCTCGGCGAGAACGCCACGACGGGGACCGGCGGCCTCTCCTTCGAGATGAGCCGCGCGGAGTCACCCGTCTGCGTGAAGACCGCGATGAGCCGCGCGCCGACGTCTCTCGCAGCACCCACCGCGGTGCGCGCGATGGCCTCGGGAAAGGGAACAGGAGGCGCGGGCGGCGGCGGCACGGCGGGGGCGTAGAAGGGCGAGGTCTCGGCCGCGGAGACGATGCGCGCCATCATGCGGACGGCGAGCGAGGGATGCGCGCCCGAGGCGGTCTCGCCCGAGAGCATCGTGGCGTCGGCGCTGTCGTAGATCGCAGTCGCGACGTCGCCCGCTTCGGCGCGCGTGGGGCGCGTCGAGGTGATCATCGAGTGGAGCATCTCGGTCGCCACGATCACCGGACGACGATGCGTCGCCGCGCTCGTGAGCACCTTGCGCTGAAGCACCGGAACGAGCTCCGGGGGAAACTCCACCCCGAGGTCTCCGCGCGCGACCATCACCACGTCGGAGGCTTCGACGATGGCGTCGAGGTCGTCGATGGCCTGCGGCGTCTCGATCTTCGAACAGATCGGCAGCGACTTGCCCCACGCCTCGCAGATCTCTCGCACGAGCTTCACGTCGTCGACGCTCCGCACGAACGACACGGCCACGTAGTCGATGCCCTCCGTGAGGCCGAACATGAGGTCCTGCTTGTCCTTCGCGGTGAGCGCGTCGAGGCGCAGGTTGCCCGAGGGGAGGTGAACCCCGACGTTGTTCCTGAGGTGCCCGCCCTCTTGCACCACGATGTGAACGCGCCTGCCCTCGATGGCCGTCACCTTGAGCTGGATGCGCGCGTCATCGAGGTGGATGAGGTCATCGACGGAGAGGTCCTGCGCGAGCGTGTCGTAGCGCACCGGGACGTCATCCCCATCGGCCGTCTCGCCCGCCACCATGGCGAAGGTCTCTCCCGGCGTGATGTCCCGCGCGGGCCCGTTGAGCTTCCCAACACGGATCTTGGGGCCGCAGAGGTCGCCGAGGATGGCGACGGCCTTCTTGTGCCGCGCGCTCGACTCGCGGATCGACGCGATGGCCCTGCGGTGATCCTCGTGGGTGCCGTGCGAGAAGTTGAGGCGCGCGACGTCCATCCCCGACGCGATGAGCTGGTCGATCCCTTCGGGGGTGTTCGAAGCGGGGCCGATGGTGCAGACGATCTTCGCGCGACGGTTCATTGGGGGCGAGAGCTATACCCCGCGGCGCCGCCCGTGGGCAAAGCCTCCGATGCGTCGCGACGCGTGGATCGCCTGTACCGAACGCCCCGCGAGTCTGCCTATACTCCGACACCCTTCAATCGGAGAGTGTCTCTCATGGCATTGCGACCGCACGCCTCGCGGCCTACGGCCCTCCTCGCTCTCGTCTGCGCGGCGCTCTCCCTCGCCGGCTGCGGCGAAGAGCAGCCGACGACCTTCGCCGAAGCGGGCGTCATGGACGCCACGATGGACATCACCGACGCGCGCGTACTGCCCACCGACACGGGCTCGCGCGACGCCGCCGGGCGCGTGTGCACCCGCAGCTCGCAGTGCGACGACGGCATCGACTGCACCATGGACTTCTGCGCCGCCGACGGCCGCTGCGCGAGCGTGCCGAACACCATGGCGTGCGACAACGGGATCTACTGCGACGGCCTCGAGACCTGCGACATGCGCCGCGGGTGCGTCCGCGGGACGCCCGTCGCCTGCAACGACAACTTCACCTGCACCATCGACCGCTGCGACGAGGTCACCAAGACCTGCGCGCACACGCCCCGCGACAACGACCGCGACGGCGACCCCGACATCCACTGCGCCGCGCCCGACTGCGACGGCGGCGTCGACGCGGGGCCCGACGACGCCTCCGCCGACGGGGGAGCGCCCCGCTGCTGGGTCGGCGGCGATTGCGACGACAGCAATTCCCGGGTGAATTCACGGCTCCCCGAGGTGTGCGGCGACGGCATCGACAACAACTGCAACGGCATGGTCGACATGGCCGAGCCGGGCGGCTGCCGACTGCCCCCGTACGACACCTGCGACGATCCCCTCGACGTCTCGCGCGGCGGGAACTTCACCCTCCCCACGGCGGGCACGACGGGCAACTACCGCTTCCAGTGCGCGGGCGGAATGCTCATGCGCGACGTGGTCGCGCGGCTGCGGCTCGAAGACGCCCGCGACGTCACCCTCACCGCGAGCGGAGGCACCTCGGCGGTGTACCTCCAGCTCATGCCGGGCCGCTGCGGCAGCCCGATGATGACCACCGACGTGCGCGTGTGCCAGATCGGCTACCCCACCACGGTGCGCGCGCGCGCCCTCCCCGCGGGCGACTACTACGTCCTCCTCGGCACGAGCTCCTCGGGCGCGGCCGCGGACATCAACCTCCAGGTCGACCTCGCGCCCGCGACGATGCCGCCGACCAACGACACCTGCACGTCGCCCATCAACATCCCCTCGACGGGCGGCACCTTCCGCGGCGACCTCGTCGACGTGGCGGCGAACATCAACACCCGCTGCGGCGGCACGCAGCCCGACGTCGTGTACGCCATCACGCTCACCGAGAGCGCCAACATCGTCGCGCGCGTCGCGGGCGCTCGCAGCGATTTTCTCACCCTCGCCCTCGTCGACCGCTGCGTGGCCTCGCCCATGACGCTCCGCTGCGACGCGGCCGCGCCCGCGCAGTTCACCGCGCGTCAGCTCGCGCCGGGCACGTACTACCTCGTCGTCGCGGGGCGCTCGATCAACCCCTTCACCCTCGAGGTGATGGTGACGCCGCCGTCGCCGCCGCCCGCGGGCGACGTGTGCGCCGACCCGCTCACGATCACCCCGGGGACGCCCGCCATGGGCACCTTCGCGGGCATGGAGGCCGACTACCAGTTCTCGTGCTCGGGCACCGGCTCGCGCGACGTGGTCTACCGCTTCACGCTCACCGAGCGACGCGACGTCAACGTCACCGCGAGCGGCGCGGCGTCGGACTACTTCTACGTCGCCCTCGACACCACCTGCGGAGACCGCGCGACGGAGCGCGCCTGCCGCTTCGGCGCGCCCGGTCGCCTCTCGGTGCGCGGCCTCGACCCGGGGACGTACTACGTCCTCGTGAAGAGCATCCGCGGCGGAGACTTCACGCTCACCCTCGACGCGACGGCGCCCATCACGCCCGTGACCGTCACCGACAACGACACCTGCTCGACGATGACCGCGATCCCCTCGGCGGGCGGCGTCTTCATGGGCAACACGTCGATGATGCGCCACGACTACACGGCACCGTGCTCCACGGGCTCGACCTCGGAGGACGTGGTGTTCCGCTACCACGTCGACCGCCGCCAGCGCGTGAGCTTCTCGACCGACGGCTCGGCCTTCGACACGATCATGTGGCTCACGCAGGGCTCGATGTGCCCGGGCACCAACGTCCCCGGCGCGTGCAACGACGACGCGATCGGCGTGGCCTCGGCCTTCGACGTCACCCTCGACCCCGGCGACTACTACCTCTTCGTCGGCGGCTTCGGCAGCGGGTCTCGCGGCAACTACATCCTCACGGTCACGGCCTCGACCGCGCCCTGAGCGTCACCCCCCAATCTCCACCATGCGAACGCTCCTCGTCGCTGCCGCGCTCGCGGCCGCGTGCTCCTCGACCCGCCCTCCCCCGAACGCTCCCTCGAACGCCGACGACGCGGGCGCGGTGATGGTGGTCTCGTCGGTCTCGTCATCGCACGCGCGCGCCCACGATGACGCCGCCGTGACGACCACTGCCGACGCCGCCCCCGAGGCCGACCGGCTCTACGCCGACGCGATGGCCGCCGCGGAGCGCAACGACTTCGCCGAGGCCGCGCGGCTCTTCGGGGCCGCGTACGAGACCGCGCCGTCGCTCCAGATGGCCTTCAACGCGTTTCGAATGAACGAGCGCGCGGCCTCCGTCGACGACGCGGCGCGCTGGTACGACCGCGTGATCTCACACACTCCGCCCGCCGCGATGCGCGCCGACCTCGACCAGCGCATGGCCTCGCTGCGAGACTTCGCGCGGCGACGGAGGGAAGACATCGCGCGCCCTCCGCCCGGCACCGACGCGCTCGCGCGCGAGGCGGTGACCTTCTTCAACCGCGGCGTGGCGCTCTATCAGCGTCGGCAGTACCCCGCGGCGCTCCAGGCCTTCGAAGCGGCGCTGCGGTACATGACCGAGTCGCACAACGAGGTGGCCGAGCTCTACTTCAACCTCGCCGTCGCGCACGAGCACGTCGGACACCGCGCCGAAGCCGCGGCGGCCTTCCGCGAGTACCTGTCGCGCAGACCCGACACGCCCGACCGCATGGAGGTCGAGCGACGGATTCGCACCCTGTCGCAGTAGGCGAGGTCGGCGCTCAGCCGATGGCGATCATCGCGAGGAGCTCGGGGTGGTCGAGGGACTTCCCCGAGCCGAGCACCACGGCGCTGATGGGGTCGTCGGCGACCATGACGGGGAGGCCCGTCTCTTCGCGCAGCAGCACGTCGAGGTTGCGCAGGAGCGCGCCTCCGCCCGTGAGCACGATGCCCTTGTCCTTGATGTCCGAGCAGAGCTCCGGCGGGGTCTTCTCGAGGGCGCCCATCACGGCGTCGACGATCGAGTTGATGGGCTCCGCGAGCGCGTCGCGGATCTCGTCGGAGTTGATCACCAGCGTACGGGGCACGCCCGCCACGAGGTCGCGGCCCTTGACCTCCATGGTGAGCGGCTCGTCGAGGGGGTAGGCGTTGCCGACCTGGCACTTCACGCGCTCGGCGGTCTGCTCGCCGACCATGAGGTTGTACTTGCGCTTGAGGTAGGCCTGAATGGCCTCGTCCATCTTGTCGCCGCCCACGCGGATCGACTGCGAGTACACGATGCCCGCGAGCGAGATCACGGCCACCTCGGAGGTGCCGCCGCCGATGTCGACGACCATGTTGCCCGTCGCCTCGGTCACGGGCAGGCCCGCGCCGATGGCCGCGGCCATGGGCTCTTCGATGAGGTGAACCTCGCGGGCGCCCGCGCTCTCGGCGCTCTCGCGCACCGCGCGCTTCTCGACCTCGGTGATGCCGAAGGGGACGCAGATCACGATGCGCGGCTTGACCAGCGTCTTGCGGTTGTTGGTCTTCTTGATGAAGTACTCGAGCATCGCCTCGGTGATTTCGAAGTCGGCGATGACCCCGTCGCGCAGCGGCCGCACGGCCTGGACGCTGCCCGGCGTGCGGCCGAGCATCTCCTTGGCTTCGCGGCCCACGGCGCGGACCTTCTTGACGCCCCGCTCGTCACGCTGCACCGCCACGACCGACGGCTCGCACGACACGATGCCCTTCCCGCGAACGTAGATGAGTGTATTCGCGGTCCCGAGATCGATCGCGAGATCGCTCGAGAAGAGTCCGCTCACCCAGTCGAAGAGCATCCGATCACCTCGCGCCGTTCAGTGACGGCGAGAACCCGTTACGAACCGCGAAAAAACGTCGTGCGCGACGCTGCGCGGGCGGCGGGTATAACAACTCCCCGCTGAAATGACAAACGCTCGCGGCGGCGGTCACCCGCGGCTGACGCGGCGAAGCGGAGCGTACGCGTCCTCCGTAGCGAATCCCCTCACCTGGGGCGAAGGGGGCGACGGAGGCGTCGGCGTCTCGCGGACGCGTTTCTGCGCTGGGGCGCCGCGCTCGACCGACATCATGCGGAACTCACGACGCGGCACGCGCCATGCGGACGGACCAACCGTCGACGGCTCTGCTCCTTGCTGGGAGCGGCGCCCGAGACGGGAGGACTTCAATGCTCACGACGCTTGCCTTGGCGCGAGTGGCTGCCGAACGTTGCGCGCAAAGGCGCTGCGCTTCCACGAGGGTGCTCTCCCTCGCGCTCTTCGGGCTCGTCGCCGCGTGCTCGAACGGAGCCTCGCCCCCCGCCAACGACGCTCAGGTCGACGCGGCTTCTCACGCTGATTCTTCTGACACCACGCGCGACGTGGCGCGCGATGCGACGCCCGACGTGGCGCGCGATGCGACGCCCGATGTGACGCTCGATGCGACGACCGACGTGGCGCTCGATGCGACGCCCGATGCGACGCCCGACGTCGCGCTCGATGCGACGCTCGATGTGACGCTCGATGTGACGCCCGACGCGGTCATCTCCATCGTCGACAGCTCGCTCGTGCGCCCTGACGATGTGCCTCCGTTCTCGGTCGGCGTCGCCACCCTCGCGGGGACGGGCGAGCCGGGCTTCGCAGACGGGCTGCGCGATGAGGCGCGCTTCAACAACCCGGTGAACGTCGCCGTGAGCCCCACGGGCGAGGTGTACATCGCGGACTTCGGCAATGACGCCATCCGCAGGATCGAGCCCGACGGGTGGGTCACCACCTATCTGCACTCGGTGGGCTTCGAAGCGCCCTTCGGGATGGCCTTCGCGAGCGACGGGACCTTCTACGTCGAGACCGACGCCAACGACCGCGGCGCGCGGAGCGAGAGCACCGGGACCGTGTGGCGCCTCGCGCCCGGCGCCACCTCCCTCACCGTCGTCGCGCGCGACATCGGGAGGCCGCGCGGGCTCGTGGTGCTCCCCGACGGACGCGTGGTCATGTCGGACTACGCCGCGCACGTCATCGCGGTGCTCGACCCCGCCGACGGCGCCGTCACCGTGCTCGCAGGGACGCGCGGCGCGGCGGGCTTCGTCGACGGCCCCGGCGCCGAGGCGCGCTTCAACCGACCGTACGGCGTCGCGCGTCGCACCGACGGGGCCATCCTCGTCGCCGACCAGGTGAACCAGCGCATCCGCGTGGTGACCATGGACGGCGCCGTGAGCACCCTCGCGGGCAGCGGGGCGCGCGGCAGCGCCGACGGCGCGGGCGAGGCAGCGAGCTTCGACGGGCCGCAGGGCGTCGCGATCGACAGCGAAGACGCGCTCTACGTGAGCGAGTCGGGCGGACACGTCGTGCGCAGGATCGACGTCGACGGCGTCGTCAGCACCGTCGCGGGAGACGGCCGCGAGGGCTACCTCGACGGTGAGCTGCGCGCGGCGCAGTTCTTCGGCCTCGAAGGTCTCGCCATCTCACCCGACGGCGCCACGGGCTACCTGCCCGACGGAAACCGCGGCGGCGCGGAGCCCTACCATCGCGTGCGCCGCATGACGCTCCGATGAACGCGGAGGAGCACCGCGGCGCGCTGCTCGACGGCAAGTATCACCTCGGCGGCGTGGTGGGTCGCGGCGGCATGGCCACGGTGTTCGAAGCGCGCCACATCGGCACCGGCCGACGCGTCGCGGTGAAGATGCTCAACCCCGAGTACGAGGGCGACGCGGAGGCGTCGGACCGCTTTCTGCGCGAGGCGCGCGTGGCCGCGGAGCTCAAGCACCCCAACGTGGTCGACGTGCTCGACCTCGGCGACGCGCATCAGGTCGCGTACATGGTGCTGGAGTTCCTCGACGGCGAGCCGCTCGCGAAGACGCTCCAGCGCGACGGTCCGCTCGACTTCGGGCGCGCGATGGGGCTCCTCGCGCCGGTGATGCGCGCCATGGCGTACGTGCACGCGCGCAACGTCGTGCACCGCGACCTCAAGCCCGAGAACCTCTTCATCCACCGCGACGAGGCGGGCGACACGGTGCCCAAGGTGCTCGACTTCGGCATCGCGCGCTTCCTCGACGCCGACCACGGACCGCACATCACGCAGGCGGGCATGGTGATGGGGACGCCCGCGTATATGTCTCCCGAGCAGGGGCGCGGCATCAGCGACGAGATCGGCGCCGCGGCCGACGTCTGGTCGATGGGGATCATCTGGTACGAGACGCTCACGGGCACGCTCCCCTTCGTGGGACCGACCCCCGTATCGACCCTCCTCGCGGTGAGCCAGCACCAGCACGTCCCCTTCGCGGTGCGGCTCCCGACGCTGCCCGGTCCCGTCGTCGAGGTCCTCGAGCGCTCGCTCGCGCGCCTCGCCTCCGCGCGCTACGCCGACATGGGGGCCTTTCTGGTCGCCCTCGAGCGGGCCGTCGCGCGCGTCGGCGACACGCAGTCCATGGGGCTCCGCGCCTCCGCCGTGACCCGCGTCAGCGCGCGCTCGTGGCTGGTGCGCGATTTCGATGAAGACCTCCGCGCCATCAAGCGCCGCCCGCTTCGCAGCGGACGTTTGCTCTCGGGATTGACCCTCGCGGCCGCGGTGTTCGTCGGCGCCGCCGTGGCGCTGTGGGCGGGCCGTCATCGCGGCGCGGCCGTGAGTCCTCCTCCACCGATCGCGCGCGTCGAAGAGCCCGTCAGGAGCGCGCCCCTCGTGATGCAGAGCGCGCTGTTCACGCCGGCCGCACCGCCCGTCGCGCCTCCCGCGATGAGCCCCGTGAGCCTGAGCTGGAGCGTGCCTCCGAGCGCCACGCCAGAGAACACAGAGAGCCCGCGCGATCGGAGGCGCGCCTCGCCGCGCCGCTCGGTGCCGCGTTGACGGAGCCGCTGTTCACCGGGGCCGATGATGGCGTTCACCGGGCCCGATGATGGCGTTCACCGGACCCGATGATGGCGTTTAGACTACTGTCCCAGATTGGTGTGGGTGGAGCACAGCAGGAACCGGCGGCCGTTAGGACGCCGGGGTGTCGCGTTGAGATCGCTCCCGGCGTCGTGACCGCCGCCAGGGTGTCGCGTTGAGATCGCTCCCGGCGTCGTGACCGCCGCCAGGGTGTCGCGCTGTGATCGCTCCCGGCGTCGTAACCGCCGCCAGGGCGTCGCGCTGAGATCGCTCCCGGCGTCGTGACCGCCGCCGGTCCTTTGGGGTTGTTCGCGTGCCCGGCACGTACGCCGCTTGCTCTGGGACAGTCGTGTTGAGGGCGGCGCCTTCGCCAGTGATCGCCGATGCGATAGGCTCCTCGCCCATGAGCATTCGTCATCTCGCGTTGGGGAGCGTGCTGCTGTGCGCATGTGACTGGTGGGACGACACGGGGCGAAACACGAGCCGCCAGGACGTCGACGGCGCCGTGACCGATGGAGCCCTCGACGCTCGCTCCGACGCAGCCGCGGACGGCGGCGACGCGCCCGCGCTCGACGTCGATCGAGGCGACGCCAAGCCACCGCTCGACGACGCGGGCTTCCCCGAGAATTGGAGCGACCGATGCGGCGCGGGAGAAGCCGTGCGGCCGTTCTTTCGGTACCACATGTCGACGGTCACGGCCTCCGACGCGGCGCCCGCGTGTGGAACCCTCGCGGCGGGCGGTCCCGCGCGATGGATGGCCTTGCGCGTCGACGCGGGCGAGTCGGTGCTGCTCAAGGTCGCCAGCGACGGGAGCGGCCCCGCGGCCTCGGTGCGCGCCTTCGACGCGTGCGGCGGCGCGTGCGTGGCGTTGCAGACCTCGCGCGACGTCGACGGGGGAACGCTCGCGTGGTGGCGCAACCCGGGCTCAAGCGCGCGCGTGCTTCACGTCGCCGTCGGCGCCGCGGAGGCCGGTGTCCGCGGACGCTTCTGGTTCTGGCCTCGCATCGGACCGACAGGCGCCAACGCGACGTGCGCCACGGCCGAGAGGCTGGCGGGCCTCATGTCGAGGACCTTCATGACCGTGGGCGACGAGCCCGCGCGCTGCGGCCCCCGGCAGGGACCGTCGCCGTGGTACGCGGTGAACGTCCCTTCGGGCGCGCGCTTCACCGCGCGGAGCGAGACGTCGGGGTCGGTCACCGACATCTTCGCGGCGGAGCTTCACCTGCTCGACGCCTGCGGAGGGACGTGCCTCCGTCCGCCGTCGACGTCGCTCGCGTGGGTGAACGAGGGCGCCTCCGCGGTCGACGCGCGCCTCGCGGTCACCCCGCTCGAGCTGCTCGATTCGCGCGGCACCGTGTTCATCTCGCAGGTGGAGCTCGCGCCCGCCAACGCGCGCTGCGCCGACGCGACCGAGCTCCCCACGCGGGTGCCGACGACGACGGTGTGGTCGTTGAGCGCCGCCCCGGCGTGCGCGTCGGCGCCTGGAGCCCGCGCGTTGTACTACCGGGCGCGCGTCGGGGCGGGCGAGACGATCCAAGTGTCGGGCGTGCCCGGCGCGGCGCAGCAGCGCTTCGCCGTGCTCGACGCGTGCGGCGGCGCGTGCCTGGGTTCCGTGTCGTCCGACGCGATCCGCGCCGACGCGCGTTGGACGAACGCGAGCGCGAGCCCGCGCGACGTGTGGGTTGCAGCGACGGGCGTGCCGCGAGACAGCGTGTGGGAGCACGCGATGGAGTCGACCGTGGGAGCCCCCGCGAATCGCATGACCTGCGCGACGGCGCTGCGCGTGAGCGACGGGACGACGCTCTCGGCGGAGCGTCCGCTGCTCGCGACGGGCGCGGCGCCGTGCGGGGCCACGGCCGAGACGGGCGCGTACTACTACGCGGCGCGCGTGGGCGCGGGGCAGACGCTCACGCTCACGGGTCGCGGACGCTTTCGCGTGCTCGACGGGTGCGACAGCGCGCGCTGCCTCGACCTCGGCGCGTCGACCTGGAGCGACAACCAGCTCGCGTGGCGCAACGACGGCGCGGCGCGCGACGTGATCGTGGCGATGAGCCTTCCGCGCGAGCGGCAGCACGACGCCGTCGACCTGCGCGTGACGATCAACACGCCCCACTACACCATGGCGCGCATCACGGCGGAGTGCGAGCCCACCGCGGGCGCGCATGACGCGCGCTACACCTCGACGTACCTCGGCTCGTCGGGGTCGGCGTGGGAGGCGCTGCCTTTCGAGTTCCCGTACTTCGGCGCGACGATGCGATCGTGGCGCCTCGCGTCGCCCTCGGGCGTGCGCCTCGACGGCAGCGCGCCGACCCCGATGGCGCTCAACGCGCCGCTCATGCCTGGCGTGAGCACGCTGCCGATCTCGGGCGAGGCCGCGCTGCTCGCGTCGCTGATCGACTCGCGCGTCGACCTCCTGTTCTACGGAGAGACCCGCTGGCTCGACGTGGCCGCGCCGCGCAGGCACATGACCTTCGACCTGCGTCCCAACGCGATGGCGCGCGCGCCGTACCTGCACCACCAGATGCGGCTCTACGCCGACGGCGTGGTGGAGTTCCACTACTGCGACGTGGTGGGCGGAACGGACTACGACGGCTCCACGGCCGTGGTGGGGATTCAGGGCGGAGCGCCGCTCACGGCGCTGACGTGGTCGGCCTTCGTGCGCGACGGAGTGCGCGCGGGCATGGGCGTACGTTTCACGCCTCAGTGAGCGATTGGTGACGGAGGCGCGGAACACCCATCAAGGAAGCGCTTCGCAGCGCGTCTCGATGAGCCCGTCGGGGCCGCCCCGGTAGAGCAGCGTCACGGGTCGGGGATAGCCGCTGATCGTGGCGAGGAGGTCATCGTAGCCGTCATCATCGCGATCGCGCACCGAGAGTTCGACGGGTGCGATCGGGTCCTGCGCGGGCATCCCCTGGCAGACATCGAGCCTTCGGCGGTCGGGGGTCGCGCGCCACGCGACGCCGCCGCGCGTGTAGAAGCCCACGTTCGGAGGGGCGGACATGGCGTACTCCTCGCGCTGGTGTTCGATGAGGTCGACGGCGCCGTCGGCGTCGAAGTCACCCACGAGGGGCATGAGAATGGGAAACGGCACCGGGCAACGCCGCTCGACCTTCGTGAAGCGCGCGCCGCCGAGGTGAAGGACCTCGGTGCAGACGGGAGAGTTCGTGAGGCTGCGTACGCGCTGGTACGAGTCTCCGAAGCCGTCGCCGTCGAGATCGCCCACGGGAAAGGGGATCGAGACGTCGAGGAGGAGCGCGCCGTGCTCTATCGAGTTGTCGATGAGCCCGGACCAGAGGGCGTCATCGCTGCGAGGGATCGCCGAGAGCCCCGTCGGTCCACCGAAGTATACGAGGTGCGAGACACGCGTCGCCCAGACGCTGTGAGCCTGAGCGCCATCACTATGTTCTCGCACCCGCGCCACGAGATCACCGTAGCCGTCGCCGTCCACGTCTCCGGCGGCGACAGGCGTCGCGTCGAAGACCCTCGATCCATACCAACCGGGCTCGTCGTCCCAGTGCTGCGACTCATCCCCGAGGAGCGTCTGGTCTGGAACCTCCGAGGCGCGACCGCCGAAATACACATCGAGCACCCAACGTCCCCCGGGCCTGTCGGTGGGCGCCCGTCGCGACACGACGCGGTCTTCGAGGCCGTCGCCGTTCACGTCGAGAAATCCTCTCGCGTCGGAGCGCGGAGGTGCCTCTCCCGCGGGCACGACGAGCTCCCACACAGGCCCCGGCGTCGCGTCGGCGGCCCCCGATCGCAGCGCGAAGAGTCGCCAGAAATGCACGCCTTCAGCGAGCGGAACGCTCGGCCGCCAGCGGTTGCCCGTCACGTCACGCTGCGACGTGACGCCGTCGCAGCTCCTCGTGTCGCACAGTTGCAGCCGCGCCCCCTCGGCGCCGACGGGGAGCGTCCATCGGAACCACGGCCTCGCGCTCGCGACGATCATCGCCGAGGTGGGCGCGCGCGGTTGAACGGACCTCCGCTCGCAGCGCCCTCGCGCGCAAAACGAGCCGTCAAGGCAGACGTTCTCGCACGATCCGCAGTGCGCGCTGTCGGAGTCGAGCGCGGTCTCGCACACGGTCTCCGCCCGGCCGTCGCAGTCCGCCGCGCCGGGTCTGCACGCGCTCACGCAGCGCCCGCCGTTGCAGTCGGCCACGTACGCCGCACCGCTGCCGCAGGTCCGGCATCCGCCACAGCGCGTACGCGACGAGAGGCTGTCATGACCGCACGTCGACGCGTCGCCGTCGCAATGGGCGAAGGTCTCGGGACAGACGACGCAGGTCCCTCCGGCGCAGGTCTCCGTCGCCGAACAGGAGTGGCCGCACACGCCGCAGTTGTCGGGGTCGGCGCGTGACATCACGCATCGGTTCTCGCAGACGATGGCGCCGTCTTCGCAGCCGACGCAGCGCCCCTCGGAGCAGATCGTCGTCGACGAGCATCTGTACCCGCAGCTCCCGCAGTTGCGCGGGTCGGCGCTCAGGTCGACGAGGCCGCCGTCGCACACGGTTCTCGCGCGCGCATCGGATCCCGCGTTGGAGCCCGTCGGCGTGCCGTCGCACGACAGCGCGCAGGCGGCGACGACGACGGCCGACGAGGCCGCGCGCAGGACTTCGAACCGGCGCCGTGATGGCATGACGAGCGTTCGGTGCCGCGCGACGGACGAGCGTTCAGCCCGCGACGTTCGCGTCCATCGCATTCACCGGGGCCGATGATGGCGTTCACCGAGGCCGATGAACCTGACTACTTCGCTGCGGGGTCGCGGAGCCACGCATCGAGCTCGACCGCCGAGAGGTCGAGCACGACGTCACCGAGGCGTGCCGCGCCGTGCGTGTCGAGGCGCCGAACGAGCGTCATGTGCTCCGCCGCGTCGAGCGTACGCGAGAGCTTGCGCTCGAACTGACGGGTGAGAGCCCCCAGAGCCTTCTCGACGCCGTCTTCGCGGGCCTTCTCGAGGATCTCGTTGGCCGCGTCGGGGTACATCGCAAGCAGCCGCCGCGTGAACTCCGTCTTCACCCGTCGCTGCTCGTCCTCATCGACAGGGAGGTGCAGGAGGTCGTCGGCAGTCTGCGAGGTCATACGCAACTCCTTTACCACATCGAGCGTCCATTCGAGTCCCTTGACCTCCGCGGCCCACAGCAGGAACTCGTCCTGCGCGCTCCCAGAGCGGGCCACGAGAAATGGCACGAGCTCCGCGCGCAGCGGGAGGTGGTTGGCCGCGATCCACAGCGTCTCGTGCACGCCGAGCCCGAGGCGCCAGCAGCCCGTCGCCACCGCATCGAGCTCGTACACGCCGCGCGCCGCGTCTGCGCGCACGTGCTCTGGCAGGTTGGGGCTGACGATCCAATCACCGACGTCGCGCGGATCGGGATGCTCAGGCGCGGGCGTCGCTTCGAGGAGCTGCACCCAACGCGCGTGGCGTCGCAGCTCGCAGCGCGCGAGGGCCGCGCGGTCGATGTGATCGCCGGGCATCTTCACGTCGACCGTCGCCTGCCCTCGAAGCCGTGACCAGGGAGCGGGGAGTTCTCTGAGCCCCGGCGCAAACACGACCCGCACGACGCCGTCGGGCTGCAACGCGCCGACGGGCACCTCGGGCGGGACTTCGAAGGTGACGCGACGGCCCGTCACCTCGGGGGTCTCCTTCGTCAGGATGCGCTTCGCGAGCTGGTCGGGCCTTCCCATGGCGTCTCCCGATGAACGGCCTCAGTCCTCTCGCGACGGAGCGACCTTCACGCCGAGCGCCTTGAGCGCCTTGTGCGCCTCGGCCTCCGTGAGATCGACGAGTTCGAAGCGCGCCGCCGCGCCCGGCTTCGTCGCCTTCGCGCGCAGCTTCGCGCGGCTGCCCGCGGACGACAGCGACGACGACGCCTCGCTCGCGACGCGGCGCTCTCCGCGCGTGGTGGTGCGTCCACGGCGGGGCTTGTCGCGTCCGGCTGCCTCTTCGCGCCTCGCGCGGACCTCACGCGCCGCCTCGCGCAGCGCTGCGTTCTGAGCCTTCGCCACGTCGAGGACGGGCCCACCGTCCCAGAGCGCGACGCGGGCGCCGTCGAGGATCTCCTGCGTGTCGTCGGCCTCGGTCGCCTCGGCCAGTTCGAGCAGCGCATCGACGCGGTCAGGGCGGAGCGCGACGTAGCGCTCTCGCGGGAGGCTCTTCACGGCGCGCGTGAGGCGAGACACGGTGCTTCGTGACAGCCCCAGTCCTTTCGCGCACAGGTCGTTGAAGCTCTCGAAGCCGAGCGTCTCGGCGTAGCCATCGCGCTCGAGGTCGACGCGCGCGAGGCCGAGGTCGTAGAGGTGGCGATCGGCCTCACCGATGGCGGCGCGTGCGCGATCGAAGGCGTCTTGCGCGGCGCGCTGGAGCCGCTGCTTCGCGGCGTCGGCCATGGCCGTCGCGTTCTTCTGTAGCGCCGCGGGGAGCTTCGGCGCGGGCTTCTTCGGCGCAGCCTTCGCGGCGCTGCGCTTCTTCGTCGTGGGCTTCGGGCGAGGGCGAGGCGTTCTGGTGGTCATCGTCGTCGACGGTGCAACGCTCGATCGAGGCCGGTCAACGGGGAACGATGGGCGCACGAGCGACGCTGCGCTCGCGGGGATGACGCGACGGTCCCTCATGGGTGTGGATGAAGAAGCGGGCAGGAACCGGCGGCCGTCAGAACGCCGGGGCGTCGCGC
>JBPOHC010000862.1:0-5716 GCA_052035985.1 Myxococcota bacterium
TGCACGGGCACGGTGCGATCGGTTGTGGTGCCGTCGCCGAGCTGGCCGCTGTTGTTGCGTCCCCAGCACCAGACCGTGCCGTCGCGTTTGACGACGCACACGTGCGCGTCGCCCATCGAGAGGCTCAGCACGTCGGTGAGGCCAGGCACGGGCGCGGCGGAGATGCGAGCCGCGTGGGTGCCGTCTCCGAGCTCGCCGTTGTCGTTGCCTCCCGTGCACGAGACCACGCCATCCGCGCCGAGCACGCAGGTGGCGTAGCGCGAGCACGCGACCATCACGGCATTGCTGACGTTGGTCATCTGTGAAGGGGTGAGACGGCTGGTGGTCCCGCTGTCTCCCAGGCGGCCCATCGTGCCGGAGCCCCAGCACGCCACGGTGCCGTCCGCGCGCCGCGCGCAGGTGTGCATCGGACACGCGGCGACCTGTTCGACGTTGGTGAGTCTCGCGACCGGCGTCGGGCTCGGGCGATTGGTCGTGGTGTCGTCGCCGAGCCTGCCGTCGAGGTTGAACCCCCAACACTGGACTCCTCCAGTGCGGGTCACGGCGCAGGCGTGGTCCCACCCGACCGACACCTGCTGCGCGTAGCCAAACATCGTGTCCACGAAGTTGCTCTGCGAGGCGCCTGTTGAGCCCGTGCCCAGTTGCCCGTTCGCGTTGCTGCCCCAACACACGACCGCGCCGCCCGCGCGCACCGCACAGGTCGAGAAGCGCCCCGCGGAGACGTCGATCGCATCGCTCAGGTCGGCGACGTACACGGGCGCGGCCCGGTTGATCCGCGGCGGTGTCGCGCCGTCGCCCAGCTCCCCGTCGGTGTTCTCGCCCCAGCACAGCACGCTTCCCGCGTGTGTGACCGCGCAGGTGTGGCCGGTGCCGACCGCGACGTGCCGCGCGGTCGAGTTGCACAAGCCGTCGCGGCAATAGGAGCCGCACTCAATGCCGCACGCGCCACAATTGCCATCATCGACCAACAGATCTACGCAACCCGAGAAGCACATCACCCGCCTCCCAGACGTTCCACAGCGTTCGAAGCATCGCCCGAAGCGCGGATCGCAGCCATCATCACAAATTCCCCGCGGCACGTAGACCCCGCCGACACACTCCTCCTGGACGAACGCCGTTCTGCACCGCCACTGCCCCGTGGTGCATCCGGTTGGCGCGTCCGCCGCGTCCGCCGCGTCTGCTGCATCCGTCGCGTCGATTGCGTCCGTCGCGTCTGCGAGTTCGATCGCATCGTCTCTGCTGCGTGCGTCCGCCGCGTCTGGCGCCTCTGCGACGTCGTATCGCGCGTCCGTGCCGACATCGTCCGTGGACGGCCGCGTCGCGCCGGGATGCACCAGCGAACACCCGCACACCAACACCGCGCAGCACAACGCCGCGAAGCGCCCCCCTACGATCTGTGGCCGTGTGTTCAATGTCATAATCGCCTCGCGACCGTTAGAACGACACCCGCACAGAGACTCCGCCGACACCCGGCGCGAGGATCGCGGAGGTCGTGACCCGAGGGGCTTCGCGTTGACCACCCACGAGCACGAGCGTCGCGCCTGCCGCGGCGAGCGCGACGGCGCCCAGACCGAAGCCCCACGCGAGCGCCTTCGCCTGCGAGGTGGCCTCGCACATCAGGTTGGCTCCCGCGGCGTCGGGGTCGGTCGCCGCATCGACCGCTGCGCGCGCGCACACGTCGTCGACCGAGAGCGCGTACTCCCCGCGCACCGGCGGATTGATCCGCAAGTTGTAGCGCACCCAGAAGAGCCCGTACTCGCCGGTGCCGTTGGCTGAGTCGTCCGCCAACCCCATCGTCACGGTCCACTGCCAGACGCCGACCGCGCCCGCGGCCACGCCGAGACCCAGGAGCGACCAACCGACGATCGGCAACGGACTCGACGACGGCGCCTCGCGCGGCGGCTCGCGCGTGGGCACGGCGGGCTCGGGGTGAGGCGTCGCCGTTGCGCCCGCGGGCAACGCGACGGGAACCACCTCCGTCGCCCCCGCGGGGAGCCTCAGCGCGCGGTGAAACGGGCCGCGGCCTGGCGCGCTCGCGTCGACGACCACCGCGCCGGGGAGCACGGCGATCGGCTCTGCCCAGAGCCCGCGCGGCAGGTCGTGCTCGTCGACACGAACGCTCATGCCCTCGGGGACGGGGTCGTCGACGCGCAGGTGCACATGCGCGACGCGCGGGTTGAGGCGTCCGACGACCTCCGCGCAGCGCTGGAGGATCCGCTCGCGGTTGTTGAGCGCGGTCTGCGCCGTCGCGTCGCGGACGCACGTCGCGGCGACGCGCACCGCGTCGAGGAGGTGGGCGCCGCCGCCGTCGATCAGGAACTCGTGCTCCTCCGCGAGGAACATCTGCAACGACGGCGTGACCTGGATGCGCGCGGCCTCTTCGCCGAGGCGCAGCGCGCCCTCATGGTCTCCGCGGAGGCTCGACTCCGACGCGCGCTCGAGCAGCTCGCGTCGCCGCGCGGCCGCGTCGCGCGAGGGCTGCGCCGCGACGACGCCAGAGGTCACCAGGGCACAACACGCAGCGGCGAAGACGGAGGGTCTCACGATGAATCACTCCAGGTCGGGGCGGTCGTGGAGCGAGGCTCCGCGCGCGGCCACGGGCACCCGGTGAGGCGGTCGCGTCGGAGGCGTCGCGCTGGACGTCGGAGGTCGCGTGTTGCTCCGAGCGCTTTGCGGCTCGTGCGCCGCCGCTCCGGTCGTCGCGGGAACGATCGCGAGGCGCTGCGTGACAGGCGCTGTCGGCGCGGGCGGAGCCCGCGGCGAAGGAGGAGGAGGTGTCGACGGGGCCGCGGCGGGCGTCGGCGGCGACGGGAGGTCGACGGTGTGGCGCGATGGGGGCTTCGGGCCGAGGTTGTAGGTCGCGACGACCGTGGCGAAGGCCACCGCGACGAGCGTGGCCGCGAGCGCCCAGCGCTGGAGCCGCGAGCGCGATGCGGGGGCGGGGGCCTCGGTCTCGGTCGGAGCGAGCGAGGGCACCCGCACGAGCGACGGCTCGGGCGCAGGGGAAGGCTCGGGCGCAGGGGAAGGCTCCAGCGCAGGCGACGCGGCCACGAGAGGCGCGGGGCGCTCCGCCGCCGTCAGCGATGACTCGAGCGCCGCGAGGAACTCCCCTGCGGAGCTGAAGCGCTCGGCCGGTTGCAGCGCGAGGGCTCTTGCGAGGACGGGCTCCCAGGCTCCGACATCGACGCCGAAGCGGGCCGGCGTCGGTCGCGTCGGCGACACCACCTGCATGGTCAACGCGAGCTTGTTGGCGTCGCTGTACGGCGCCTGATCGGTGAGCACCTCGGTGAAGATCAGCCCGAGGGCGTGCACGTCGGTCCAGGGTCCTGTGCGCATCCCGCTGACCTGCTCCGGCGAGGCGTATTGCGCCGAGAAGGCGGTCAACGCCGACTGCGTGGCCGTGTTTCCGCTCGCGGGGCCCTCGCCCTGCGCCATGACCTTCGCGATGCCGAAGTCGAACAGGCGCATGGCAGGCGCGCCGCGCAGGCCGAGGGGCGCGTCGCTCGCGGGGATCATCATGTTGGAGGGCTTCACGTCGCGGTGGACGATGCCGCGCGCGTGCGCTTCGGCGAGCGCCTCTGCGATCGGAGCGAGCAGCGCGATCGCTTCGGGAGGGGTGCGTCCGCCCGCGCCGCGGCGCCAGGCGAGGTCGACGGAGAGCGGCACGCCGTCGACCCATTCGAGCGCCATCCACGGCGCCTCGTCGCCCGACGCGGTTCGCACTGCGCCGAAGTCGAGCACGCGGACCACCGCGGGGTGCCTCAGGCTCGCGATGATCTGCGCCTCTTGAAGAAACATGCGGATGAACTCGGCGCGCGCGTCATCGCTGAAGTGCGCGGGCACCTTGAGCACCTTGATCGCCACGTCGCTCCCGAGGCGCGCGTGTCGGCTGCGGTACACCACGCCAAAACCGCCCGCCGCGACGACGGCCGTGATGACGTACCGATCGAGGATCGTGGCGCCCTCCAGGCCAAACTCGTCGTGAAGCCGAGGCGCTCCCATACGAGCCAGGGACCTCACACCACGCCTGTGATCGCGTCAAGCGCCGACGTGGCGACGCGCCCTCGCGGAACGCGAAGGCGAAGCTCGCGAAGCGCGACCCGAAGGGGAGACCGCGGAGTATCGAGTGCGGTGTGTGTTGTGACTGCGCGCGTGAGTTCAGGCGGGCTGCGGAGGCGTGTCGGGCGTCGCCGCAGCGGGCTTCGCGCTGCCCTTGCGGAAGAACCCGTCGGCCCACGCGCGCTCGAGCCCGTTGGCCGCGACGCGCTTGGTGAGGTCGGCGTGCAGGTCGAGGCGCACGTTGTTGAGCGTGTCGACGAGCTTCGCCTTGTCGCGCGCCATGAAGTCACGGCGGCGCCCCGCGGCGCTCGCGCGCTCTTTGATCGCGGCGTCTCCGCGGGTGAGCGCGTCGCTCATGAGCGGCGCCTGCTTCTGGAGCGCCTTCTCGGGCTCGCTCGCGAGCGATGCGGCCCAGGTGCCCACTGTCTTGACCTCGGTCTCGAGGCCCTGCGCCTTGATCTTCTTGATCGTCGACGTGCCGACGTAGCGCTTCCAGCGCGGGTCTTCCTCGTCGTCGTCGACGGCGCGGGCGAGGGCCTTGCCGGTGGCCTCGACGGTCTCATCGAGGTGCTCGTTCGCAGCGTCGACGCCCGCCTGCGCGACGATCTCCGCGCGCCACACGCCGTACTGCCCCGCGCGCACAGTGCCGATCGTCGTGAGGATGGGCTCCATACGCGGCGCGAGGTCTGCCGCGCGGGTGTCGGCGAGGAGCCGGGCCTCGGTGTACACGGCCTCCTCCCAGATGTAGTCGATCGAGTCGTCGTAGTTGATGAGTCTCGGAGCCATGGGCATCGCCTCCTTCACAGAGAGGACCATTCCCCTCGCTCTTGAGTAACGGGTTGGCGCCCCCGGAACTTGAGCCGCGACGCTCGCGGAAGGGGTCGCCGCGACGAGGAGTGGTTCCGCCCGCGTGGCGGAGCGGGTCGGCGGCGTGGCGAGCGGTTCCGCCAGCGTGGCGGACGGGGTCTGCGTCGCGGCGAGCGGTTCCGCCCGCGTGGCGGAGGCGGTCGGCGACGCGGTGAGTGGTTCCGCCAGCGTGGCGGAGGCGCTCGATGACGCGAAACCGGGCATCAGAGCCGTGTGGCGCGTTAGACTCCCCGCCGATGAGCGCCCTTCCCCAGCCGGGGGACCCCATCGCCCTGCTCACAGAGAAGCTCCGCCGTGAGGTGGTCGAGCCCGCGTTCGAATCTGTCGCGTCGCCGACGGCGGCGACCTTGCCCGCCGTGCTCCTCCGCAGCCGCCGCGAGCGCGCAAAGGGACGCATCGCCGAAGCCCTCGCCTGGCGCGGCAAGGACAAGGTCAACGCGAAGCTCCGCCGTGAGGTCGAGGCGCTGATCGGGCGTTGGGCCGCCGCGACCTTCGACGACGGATTCCGCGAGGTCGACGAGTTCGCGATCCGCTGCGCGAACGAGAGCCACGACCGCGACAAGGCGTCTGAAACGGGCCTCGTCGCGATCGAGCGCGACTACCGCCGCGAGGTGGCGAGGCTCCACGGATCGATCGAGATCCGCGGGCTCCAGACGAGCGCGCGCGTGCTCCAGTCGATGGACCTCGTGTACGTGCCGCTCTTCGTCGAAGACGGATCGCGCGAGCCCGACGTGATCAAGATCGCGAAGGGGATCGAGGTGCGACGCATCCCGCGTGAGCGCGTCGAGGC
>JBPOHC010000788.1:0-29168 GCA_052035985.1 Myxococcota bacterium
GGGCTACGCGATCGCGCACAGCGGCTCGACGCGCACGCTGCGCTTCGACGCGACGACGGCCGCGCGCATGGAGCTCGACCAGCTCTCGCTCGACGGCGCGAGCGTCACGCTCCGTCGCGGAGAGCGCGCGGTGACGCTCCCCGCGACGTGCAGCGAGGAGCTGCGCTTCGCGACGCCGCGAGACTATCTGTTGGAGCTCGCCGCGGCCGCGGGGCGGTGAACGTCGCGCCGTCTCTTGCACGTTGCAATTGAGAGGGAACGTCGCGAGACTCGCGCCAGACGGTTGTCGCGTGAACAAGGTCGCATCACAACTCAAGAAGCTGCGCGAGGCTGCGGGGCTGTCGATTGAGCAGCTCGCGGATCAGATCGGGGCGGAGGCGTCATCGCTCCGAGATGCCGAAGCGGGGGCCCGCACGCCTCCCGTCTCCGTGCTCGGCCGATGCGCCCTGCTCGCCGGTCTCGAGCCCGATGAATTTGTTCGAGGCGCTGATGTACACGCGCCTCCGATCGCGTTGCTGCGCATGGCCGCCGACGCGAGCGCCGACGCGCTGCAACTCCTCCGCAGTGACAAGGCCCCGCTGCTCTGCGGCGAGCTCGTGCATCGGGCGCGTCTGGTCGATCTGGTCGAGAGGCGAAGCGCGAGCGAGCGATCGCACCTCCCCGTCGTCGCGCGCGCCCCCGAGACGCCTCACGAACATCCGTCAGAAGAAGAGGCCCGTCGCGCGCGCCTCGCACTTGGCGTCGGAGACGCACCCATCCCCTCGATGCGCGCGCTGCTGGAGCGTCACGGCGTACTCATCATCTGGACGGAGGATGAGGTCCCCGACACGATCGACGGGGTCTCGCTTCTGAAGCCGATCCCCACGGTGCTCGTGAACCTTCGACACGGACGCGAGCGGCACACGCACACCCGCATGACGCTCGCGCACGAGCTCGCGCACCTCCTGTTCGACCACCTCCGCCGCGGCGTTGCAGTCATTCACTCTCCGTCGGTGCTCCGCGCGCTGTCGCCTCTCGAAGGCTTCGAAGACATCGAGCGCGGCGCCAACGCCTTCGCGGCGTGCTTCCTGGCTCCTGCTCACCTCGTGCGCCAACGCGTGGGCGAGCTCGCGCCAGACTCGGAAGATGCCGTGATCGCAGTCGCGGGTCATTTCGGCGTGGGCCGCACGGTCGCCATCAACCGCATCCACGATGTGTTCGGCCTCTCCGACGAGACGCGAGAGACGATGCTGCGACGGCCTCCTCGGAGGTTCACGTCCGTGGGGCGCGATGACGTGCCGCGCGAGGCCGAAATCGGACTGAGACGCGGGGTCTTTCGCCAGCGTGTCGTCGAGGCCCTCTCGCAGCGACTGATCTCCAGAGAGCGTGCGTGGTCGCTCCTCGCCCTGAGCCCGACGGAGCCGTTGGATGAAGCGCCGACGGAGGCGCTGCGCGCGCCGCTGATCTCCCGCGAGCAGATGATCCTGAGCGTCGCGGCGCGCGCGTTCGACGTCGAAGGATTCCCCGATCACGCCTTCTGGTGGAGGCCCGTGACCGCGACGGAGCTCGGCGCGGGGCGCTGGCAGGTGCGGTTCATCCCCTGCGCGGGCGCTCCCGGTGACCAGGAGGCGCTCGTCACGCTCTCGGAGACGGGACGCGTGCTCGACGACGAACTCCGCGATGAGTTCAAATCGCAGCTCGGCATCAAAGCGATTCTAGAGGGCACCTTGTGAGCGCTCGGGTGCGCCTGGAGCACTTCGAAGCACAGGTCTCTCGTGTCGCGTGCGTGACGGCGTGCGCGTGCATCGCGCTTCGTGCCCGCGGAGGCGCCCCCGATCAGCGATCGCTGCACGTCGAGAGGTCGCTCAGCGGACGCCCCTTCGACGACCTCCGTCAACTCGTCCCAGAGTCCACGCGCCTCACGGAAACGCCTCCAGACCTCGTACCGCGCATCCTCGTGGAGCTCGCGTCGGGCCGCTCTGTCGCCGTCGAAGTCAACGGCCGACGATGGATGTATCTCGACCCCGTCGTGCGAGCACGCCGCGCAACGGGAACCCACTGGGATGATGACGGAGAGTTCCTCCACGCGATCGTCCTCTACGATCTGGAAGAGTCGGCCGGTCGCCTGATGCCCGAGGACGAGTTTCTGTGCCTCGACCCTCTTCTACCGCGCACCGCACAGCCGTTGAGGTTCAGCGCGGACGACCTCCGCGGCGTTTGCCTCCGCGCGATCGTGTTGTAGTTCGCGCGGCGCTCAGCGCTCGGGGAGCACGTACGAGTACACCTGGTATTTGAACTCGCTCCACGCGTACTGGCGCGCGGGGCCGTCGGGCACGAGCGGCCTCGCGATCGGCGCGTGACGCACGCGGATGCGAATCGAGCGGCGCCCCTCGGTGAGCCTCCGCGGCAGGAGGAACTCGTCCTCGCGCCACCGACGCTGCGACGTCTGGATCACGCGCTGCGGCTGACCCGTCTCCGTCGCGGGGTTCGAATACACGCACTGGTTCGACCCCGCCGTGTACCAGACGCCCGCCGACTCGAAGCCCGCGCCGACGCGGTCCTCTGCGACGAAGACCTCGGCGCGCTGATCGGGGAGCGCGTAGTCGAAGGTGCGGCGCAGCATCACGCCCACGTTGTCGGGCGAGATCGCCACGGAGAACTCCGACGCGGTCGTCGTGTGGCGCCCCGTGTCGGTCACCGCGGGGATCACCTCGCGCCCCGCCACCGCGTCGACGCCGAGCTCGTAGCGCGACGTCAGCGACTCCGGCGCCGACGCCATCGGAGACGCGTACCGATGCGCGCTCTCGTCGGCCGTGTCGCCCACGTCGAGCGCGTCCGTGGGCACGAGGCACGCGCCGGGACGGCCGTACCAGTACGTCACCGAGCGGTAGTGCTCCGTCGACTCGTCGGTGGCGCCGTGTTCGAACTGGATGCGCGCGTTGCGGCCGAAGGGCATCGCGTCGGCGACGAGGTGACGATAGGCCGACTGGATGAGGTCCTCGGGCGCCTGCGCGCGGCTCGGGACGTCGACGCCCGCGGGGTGTCCCGCGAGGGGGAGTGTCATTGTCTGACCGCCCCAGTAATCGCCGCCGCCGGCCCACTCCTCGGTGCCGGTTCCGTAGGCTTGCGGCGAGCGCGCGTCGTCGAAGAAGAAGCGGGGGTCGCCTTCGAGGGTCGAGAGCTCGGCGCGGTCGCTGAAGGTGAACGACGTCCCGGTGAAGAGCCCGCACCAGTCGCCGCCCCCTTCGGTCTCGCGCGTGTCGAGGAAGTTGAGATCGACACCAGGCGTCGGCACGCCGTGATCGCGGTACGTCGCGTGGAAGTACCCGACCCACGGCTCGGGCGCGTCGAGGGCCTCGCCGCGCACCTCCCAGTTCACGCCCGTGATGGGCGTCCCCGCGCCCACGAGCTCGACGCGCGCGCTGCGGAAATAGGGCATCGGAAAGAACGCCGAGAGCACCACCACCGCGCCGTTGTAACGCACGTTCGTGAGGAGCCCCTTCACGAGGTACTCCCGCACGTCGCGGTTGTAGATCACACCCGCGCCGAAGAAGAGGTCCACGGGCGCATCCACCGAAGGGGTCGCGCGGCCGTCCCAGGTGATTCGAATGCGCGCGCGTCCGAAGGCGAGGGCCTGCTCGCGCGTCACGTTGAAGCGCATCGCGCGGATCATCGAGGGACCAGGGCCCGTCGCGTCGAGCACCACGGAGCCCGTCGCGGGAACGTCCGAGGTGCCAACGCGCGTGCGGAGCTCCTCTCCGCGAGGGGCGATGTCGGTGCCTGCGCGGCTCAAGAGGTCGACGACGTCGGCGTCGGGGGGAGATGTCCCGTCCCACGGGCGGAGGCGCTGCGAGAGGTTGTCGGCCCCCTCGGCGAAGCGGTGAAAGATGAAGTACCCCGTGCCGTAGTGGGTGCGCCCGTAGCCCATGGTGAACGTGTGGAGAAAGGGCGCGGGGACCCAGTTGAGGTCCGCGCCGCGCGTGGTCGTCCACGTGAACGCCATGGGCGAAGGGAGCGCCGACGTGGGGAGCATCACCGACGGCGTGACGGGGCGGTCGGGGGTCGCCGTCGAGCTCTCCTGCACGACGCGGTCGTAGCCGTCGACGACGTAGTGCCAGGGGCTCCCGTGCCAGTGATTCGCCCGCGCGAAATAGAGCACCCCGGGCCCTTCGAGGTCGAGCGGGACGTAGAAGTCGTCCCTCTCTGCGCGGAGAAAATGGCTGGCGTCGGCGGCCTCGTTGCCGCCCGTGCGGTCGTAGGTGCTGCGCATCCCCGCGCGCACGCCGATGCGAACGTACGGGAGGCGATCCCACTGGCGATACCCGTCGAGTCCCACGGGCACCGTCGGCAGCGCGCGGAACACCGGCGGCGCGTCGACGATGATGGTGTTGTCGACCTGCGCGTCGGTGAGCGGTCGGTAGGTGGCTCCCGGCGCGTCGCACGCGGCGAGGCCCAGCGCGGCCATCACGGCCGTGGGTCTGTTGAGCACGGCCCCGAGTCTACACGCGATGCCGTCGCCCCCGCGCGCGTCACCGATGCCTCACCGCGGCGGCGCCCATCCCATGATTCTCGGAGCGTGGCTGTTTCGCCCGACGCGAGGCTCCGATAGTGTCGACGTCGCGCGCTCTGCATTCCCTCCTTTGGCCTCTCTGCCCTCCGAGCGCACGGGAGACACACCCCCGCAATGAAGACCTTGAGACCGCTGCTCCTGGCGATGGCGGCCGCGTTCGTCGTGGCCTGCGCCAACACCGACTCCGGCGGACGCTTCGACGTGATCGAAGACACGGGCGACGCCTCGCTCGGCGACGCGGTGACCGACCGCGGCATCGACGCGACGCTCGACCGCTTCGATGTCGCCGCGGACGACGGCCCTCCGCCCGACGTGCGCATCCCCTGCTACGACAGCAACGCGTTCTGCCCCATGGGTCAGATCTGCCTCGGGGGCTACTGCGCCGTCGACCCTTGCAGCACCGCCGCGAACGTGTGCGGCGCCGACCGCTGCCTCGCCCGCTGCGTGCCCGTGCGCGACCCCTGCGCGGGCGTGCGCTGCGGCGTCAACGAGACCTGCCTCGAAGGCCGCTGCGTCGCGGGCTGCTACCCCGCCCCGTGCTCGGGCGTGACGTGCCCCGACGGGCAGTTCTGCTCGCGCTCCACGGGCATGTGCGAGCCCCTCGCGCGCTGCGACGCGCAGTGTCCCGAGGGCTTCGCGTGCAACGTCGACTGCGTGCCTCCCTCTCCCTGCGACAACGTGTCGTGCGCCACGGGCGAGGTCTGCGTCGGCGGCACCTGCACGCGGAACACCTGCACCGGCGTGAGCTGCTCCAACGGTCAGGTCTGCACCAACGGCACGTGCATCGAGACCTGCGCGTGCCCGATGCCCTGCAACCGCGGCGCGAACGACCGCTGCGTCTTCGGCCGCTGCGTGTGCACCCCCGTGTGCCCCGCCGACGCGCCCTGCGGCGCCGAAGACGGCTGCGGCGGACGCTGCGCCGGGACGTGTCCCGACCCCCGTCAGGTCTGCGACCCGATGACCGGCACCTGCGCGTGCACGCCGCGCTGCCCCCCCGACGCCATGTGCGGCGCCGACGACGGCTGCGGCGGACGCTGCGACGGCGGCTGCGCCGTGGGCGAGCGCTGCAACACCGAGACGCGGCTCTGCGAGTGCGCCCCGCGGTGCCCCGCGGCCTCCGCGGCCGACGGCGTCGACTGCGGCGCGCCCGTGCCCAACATCTGCACGGGCGGTCCCTCGTGCGGAACGGGAACGCGCTGCCCCTCGGGCAACGTCTGCACGGCGGGTCGCTGCGAGTGCATCCCGATGTGCCCGCCCGCGACCACCGTCGACTGCGGTCAGCCCATCACCAACGCGTGCTCGGGCGCGAGCTGCCCCGGCGTCGGAACGCGCTGCAACCCCGGCGAGGTCTGCAACTCGTCGGGTCACTGCGCGTGCGTCCCGTCGTGCCCGCCCACCACGCCGGGCATCGTCGCGTGCGGGCGTGACATCCCCAACAACTGCCCCGGCGGCCCCTCCTGCGGGACGGGTACGCAGTGCGCCGCGGGTCAGCGCTGCAACAGCGCCGCGCGGGCGTGCGAGTGCATCTTCTCGTGCGCGCCGCCGAGCACCGTCGCGTGCGGGGTTCGCATCCCCAACGACTGCCTCGGCAACGCGTGCCCCGGCACCGGAACGCAGTGCCCCTCGGGCGAGACCTGCGTCAGCGGGCGCTGCCAGTGCTACCCCCGCTGCCCGACCACCCTGCCCGCGGCCGTCGCGTGCGGAATGGACATCCCCAACGTCTGCCCCGGCGGTCCCTCGTGCGGAACGGGGACGCTCTGCGCCTCGGGTCAGCGCTGCAACGCCACGACGGGTCGCTGCGAGTGCGCGCCGTCGTGTCCGACCGCGTCGGCGGTGATGTGCGGCGCGCCCATCCGCGACACCTGCGGCGGGATGTCGTGCACGGGGACGGGCACGCTCTGCCCCGCGGGCCAGCGCTGCAACACGGCCACGAGCATGTGCGAGTGCGTGCCCACGTGCCCGGCCGCGTCGGCGGTGACGTGCGGCGCGATGATCCCCAACTCGTGCCCGGGCATGACCTGCACGGGCCGCGGAACGCTCTGTCCCACGGGCCAGGCGTGCAACCCCGTGACCTTCGTGTGCGAGTGCGCCCCGCGCTGCCCGACCACGTCGCCCACCACCGTCGAGTGCGGGATCCCCATTCCGAACGTGTGTCCGGGCGGTCCCATCTGCGGCACCGGAACGCGCTGCCCCGCGACGCAGACCTGCGCCTCGGGCCGCTGCGGCTGCGCCGCGGGGACCATCCTCTGCGGCGTCACCTGCGTCAACGCGGCGACCTCGACCGCGCACTGCGGCATGTGCGGAAACGCCTGCGCCACAGGGCAATCGTGCGTCTCTGGCGTGTGCCAGTGCCCCGCGGGTCAGACCGTCTGCGGCGGTCGCTGCGCCGCCACCGCGACGGACACCGCCAACTGCGGTCGCTGCGGCAACGCGTGTCCCACGGGCCAGTCGTGCCTCGCGGGCGTCTGCGGCTGCGCGACGGGCGCGACCTACTGCGGCACCGCGTGTGTGAACACCAGCGCCGATCGCAACAACTGCGGTCGCTGCGGCAACGTCTGCCCCGGCGCGCAGTCTTGCGTGGGCGGCGTGTGCAGCTGCCCCGGCGGCACCACCTTCTGCGGCGCGGCCTGCGCGAACCTCAACACCGACGCGACCAACTGCGGCGCGTGCGGCGTGCGATGCCCCACGGGCCAGTCGTGCCTCGCGGGCGTCTGCGCGTGCCCCACGGGCACCACCTACTGCGGCGGCTCCGCGTGCGTGAACACCACCACCGACGCCACGAACTGCGGCTCGTGCGGAACGGTCTGCCCGAGCGGTCAGGCGTGCGTCTCGGGTCGATGCGCGTGCCCCACGGGGACCACCGCGTGCGGCGCCGCATGCGTCAACACCTCGACCGATTCGAACAACTGCGGCGCATGCGGAACGCGCTGCCCCACGGGCACCGGATGCAGCGGCGGTCGCTGCGTGTGCCCCTCGGGCACCACGTCGTGCAGCGGCGCGTGCGTCGACACGGCCAACGACAACGCCAACTGCGGCGCGTGCGGCAACCGCTGCCCGTCGAGCACCTCGTGTTCGAGCGGGCGCTGCGTGTGCTCGAGCGGACTCACCCTGTGCAGCGGCGCGTGCGTCAACACCGCCACCGACCGCGGCAACTGCGGCGGCTGCGGGACGGCGTGCTCCTCGGCGCAGAGCTGCGTCGCGGGGACCTGCGCGTGCTCGCTCACCTGCGCGAGCGCGCCCTCGCCCGAGGCCGTGACCTGCGGGACGATGATCCCCAACCCCTGCGGCTCGGGCGCTTCGTGCGGAACGGGGCGGCGCTGCCCCACGGGTCAGGCGTGCGACGCGACGACCAACAGCTGCCGCTGCGTGTCGTCGTGCCCCTCGTCGGCGACGTGCAACCAGACCGACGGATGCGGCGGCTACTGCGCCGGGACGTGTCCCTCGGGCAGCACGTGCAGCCGGAGTTCGAACCCCGCGACGCCGACGCAGTATCAGTGCGCGCCCTCGTCGTGTCCGGGCGGGTGCTCGTGCGGACAGATCTGCGTGTCGGGCTCGTGCGCCGCGCTCTGCAATCGCACGCAGACGCTCTGCGGTTGCAGCCAGTGCTGCAACTCGGGCGAGAGCTGCGTGGGCACCACCTGCGTGCCGCTGCCTCCCTGAAGTCCCTTAGCGAATGGGGAGACGAACGACGCCTGGGAGGGGATTCCCTCCCGGGCGAGTCGCGTCGGCGTTGGCCGAGTTGGCGAGCCAGAGCACGGCGTTGTCGGCGTCCCACGCGAGCCCCGCGGGCGAGCGGAGGAGCCCCACGGGCACGTCGATGGTGGTGAGGGTCCCGTCGCGCGCGACGCGGGTGATGGCGTTCACCGTGTTCGCCGTGACGAGGAAGGTGTTGCCCGGCGCCACGGTGATTCCCCACGCGCCCGCGAGGCGAGGACAGTCGCGGCTCGTGTGCACCGTGACCGTGCCCACGGCGTCGTTCGAAGCGATGGGGAGCCGCACCACCGTGGACCGATCGGGGTTGGTCACGTAGACCGCGCCGCCCGAGAGATCGACGGCGATGGCGTTCGCGCCCGTACGCACCGCGCCCGTCGCGCCGCAGACCACGGCGCCGCCCGCGAGCTCGGGCGCGTTCGACCAGCGCGCGGGAGGACCACCCCCGGGAGGCGCGCGCCACACGGCCCCCGGGTCGCTGTCGGTCACCCAGAGCGCGCCGGTGCTGTCGACCGCGACGCCCGCGGGGTTCACCAGCGCGTCGTCGTGAAAGAAGAGCGTCGCGACGCCGCCGCCCGCGTCGACGCGCCAGAGGCCCGACTGCGAGGCCGTGGTCGAGACCACCGTGAGGAGCATGCGACCCGCGAGGTCGAAGGCGATGCCGCGGATCGACGCGTTGGGAGGGCCCTCGGCGTAGGCGCGATAGTTCCCGTCGGGCGAGACCTCGATCACGCGTCGGAGCGAGCGCAGCGCGACGTAGCCGCGCCCCTCTCGGGTGGTCACCGCGTCGGGGAACTCCGACCGCGCCGCGTCGAGGCGCAGCACCTCGTAGCGCGGCACCGTCGATCCGTCACCCGCGTCGGCAGCTCCGTCGCCGCTCGCGTCGGAGGCGTCTGCGCTGGCGTCGGCCCGCGGGTCGACGAGCTTCGGCGGAGCCTCGTCGCCGCAGCCCGCCGCGAGGAGCGAGAGGGAGGCCACGAACGCTCTCACAGACAAGCTATTTCGCATCAGACGTTGAGGTATCACGGTTCGCGCGGCGCGAGGAGCGCGCTTCGAAGCGACGGAGACCGTGAGATGGGCTGTCGACGGCGACGCCCGAATGCACATATCCTCCGCCGCACGCTGGAGGGCGACGACGATGCAGAGGGAGGTTGAGATCATCCTGATGAGGCAGCTGGCGAGCTACCTCGCCATGCCCATCTTCATCGCGGACCCCGCGGGCAACCTGCTCTTCTACAACGAGCCCGCGGAGGCCCTCCTCGGGTGTCGCTTCGAAGAGACCGGAGAGCTCCCCGCGGCGCACTGGGCGAACCTCTTCAAGCCCACGGACCCCGCGGGCGAGCCCCTCGCCGCCGACGATCTGCCCCTCGTGGCCGCGCTGCGCACGCGTCACCCGGTGCACCGCGACTTCTGGATCATCGGCCTCGACGGCAAGCGCAGGCACCTCAAGGTCACGGCCTTTCCGCTCGTGGGGCAGGCCGGGCGCTTTCTCGGCGCCGTCGCGCTCTTCTGGGAGGGCGAGGCGCGATGAGGGTGAAGCTCTGGGGCACGCGGGGCTCGCTCCCCACGCCCGGACCCGACACCTCTCGCTTCGGCGGAAACACCTCGTGCGTCGAGGTCCGCGCCGACGACAACAGCGTCCTCGTCCTCGACGCGGGGACGGGCATCCGCAACCTCGGCCGCACGATCCCCGGCACGTGCAGCCGCGTCGACGTGCTCATCTCGCACCTCCACATGGATCACATCCAGGGCATGGGCTTCTTCGCGCCCTTCTACGTCCCTGGCCTCGAGGTCCACATCTGGGGCCCCGCGTCTCCCCTCGAGACCCTGCGCGCGCGGCTCGGACGGTATATGTCACCGCCGCTCTTCCCCGTGCGCCTCCGCGACCTGCCCTGCAACCTCACGGTGCACGAGGTCCCGAGCGGCGCGATGCGCATCGGACCCTTCACCGTCGAAGCCTCGCTCGTGTGTCACCCCGGCCCCACGGTGGGCTACCGCATCTCCGAAGGCGCGCGCTCGCTCGCGTACCTGCCCGACCACGAGCCCGCGCTCGGCGTCCGCGGCGCGCTCCTCGGCAACGGCTGGACCTCGGGTCAAGACCTCGCCCACGACGTCGACCTGCTCATCCACGACGCGCAGTACACCAACGCGCAGTACGACGCCCGCGTGGGCTGGGGCCACACGACCTTCGAACGCGCCGTCGAGTTCGCCGAGCTCTCGCGCGCCGAGCGCCTCGTGCTCTTTCACCACGACCCCGACCACGACGACGCCACGCTCGCGAGCCTCGTGTCGTCGCTCGTGAAGACCTCTCGCGCCTCGATGCCCATCACCGCGGGCTTCGAGGGCGAGGTCTTCGACCTCTAGCGCTCCGTCACGTCCTCCACGGAGGTCTCTCGCATGTTCCGCCGCGTCGCACCGCTCCTCGCCGCGCTCGCGGCGTGCTCTTCGAACACGCCCGCCGCCACGCCCGACGTCACCGCCGTCAGCGACGTCACCGACGCCTCCGACGTCACCCTCGACGCGTCCGACGTCACCGATGTGAGCGACGTGAGCGACGCGCCGCCGCCGACGCCGGGCTCCACCGAGGCGCTGCTTCAGGAGGTCTGCGCGGGACGTCCGCGACGCGGCGACGCGATGGCCTACGCGTACTCCAGGGCCCCCGAGATGATCGTCGGCGCCGTGCGCGACATGGCCGCGGGAGACTTCGAAGCGACGCACCTCGTCGTCGAGCGACCCACGCGCGTCGAGCGCCTCTGGATGATGTTCCGCGGCATGGCGGGCGGTCACGTGCGCGTGCGCATCACCGAGGACTACGGCCGCTCGCAGCCCGACGTCGAGCGCGACCTCATCGCCCCCATCGAGCTCGATTTCACGTCGACCGATCCCGTCGAGCTCACGCTGCCGCAGCCGCTCGATCTGTTTCCGTCGCGGCACGCGTGGGTCGTCGTCGAGCACGTGACCGAGCCCATGGGCCTCGCCTTCGCGGCCTCGCGCGGAGGAAGCCCCCGCTCGTACGTGCACAGCGACGCGCTCATCCAGCGGCTCGTCGCGATGGGCGGCGACTCGGCCACGTTCCGTTGGATTCCGCTCACGGGCGCGATGAGCGCGGTCTACGAGTACGCCCTCGAAGCGCGCGGACAGAACATCTGCGACCGGCAGGGCCCCGCGTGGTTCACCGACAACACCCGCGCCTCGGGCCTCACGGGCACCTCGAACCAGACGAGCTTCATCGACGTCGACAACGACGGCTGGGACGACTTCGTCGGCACGCGCACCACCACCGCCGCGATGGTCTCGACGGACTCGCTCCAGGTGTGGCGCGCGCGGCACGACGGGACCTTCGAAGACATCTCCGCGCGCACCGGGCTCGACATGGCCGTCGGTCGCATGGCGCTCTGGGGCGACTTCGACGGCGACGGCGACGCCGACGTGTACGCGGGCGTCTACCGCGACGGGCGCGGGCCCTTCGATCCCCCTTCGCAGTCGAAGGTCTGGATGCAGGGCTCCGACGGGCGCTTCACCGTTCGCACCGACGACATGGAGCCCGTGGGCCCCACGGCGGCGGGCTCCGTGGGCGACTGCGACAACGACGGGACGCTCGACCTGGTCGTGGGCCAGTGGCTCCGCGAGTACCCCCGCAACCCCGCGCCCGACTTCGTGTTCCGCGGCCTCGGAATGGGTCGCTTCGAGAACTTCACGACGATGGCAGGGCTCCCTGCGCGCGGCGACAACAAGCCCACCTACGGCGTGACCTTCGTCGACTGGGACAACGACGGCGACCGCGACGTCTTCGTCGCCAACTACGGCGGCAACACCAACGACGCGTGGCGCAACGACGGACGCTGCCACTTCACCAACGTCGCGGGCGACCTCGGCAGCGCGGGCGACGACGAGGGCTCACCGGGCACGTCCTTCGGCTACGCGTTCGGCGACTACGACAACGACGGCGACCTCGACGCGTACGAGACCAACATCGCGCACCCCCGCTACGACGAGATCGGCGTGCTCACCGATCACTCGCGGCTCCTGCGCAACACCGGCGCGCCCGACTATCACTTCGAAACCGTCTCGGCCGAGGCGGGCATCCTCTTCACCGAGGGCGAAATCTCGAGCGCGTGGGGTGATTTCGACAACGACGGCGACCTCGACCTCTACGTCGCGAGCACCTATCCGTACGAGTATTCGCGGCTCTACCGCCAGGACGCGGGGCACCACTTCTCAGAGGTCACCTACCTCGGCGGCGTGTCGACGGAGTCGAACGGACGCGTCGCCTGGATCGACGTCGACCGCGACGGAGACCTCGACCTCGTCACGGGCCCGAGCGGCAACTGGACGCTCTACCGCAACGACCTCCGCAACGGAAACCACTGGGTCGAGCTGCGGCTCGCGCAGCCCACGGGCAACACCGCGGCGCTCGGCGCGAGGGTCACCGTGCGCGACTCGATGGGCGTCACGCGCATCCGCGAGGTCGAGGGAGGCGGCGCCACCTGGGGCTCGCAAATGCCTGTCACGCAGCACTTCGGACTCGGTCGCGCCGACGGCGCCGCGCACGTCACCGTCCGCTGGCCCGACGGGATGACCACGGAGTACGACCTCCCCAGCGTCGACCGCGCGCTCCGCATCACGCGAGGCGCGCAGCCCGTCGCACTGTGACCCGATGAGAGTTGAAGCCACCGCTGCGACGGTCGAGAGAGGGCGCTCGTACGCGGCCCTCGTCGCGCTCGTGGTGATGTCGGGGTGCGCGCCTCCGACCTTCTCGCCGCCCATCAGAACCGCGCAGTTCGGCGCGCCCGCGAGGCTCACGCGCGGACTCGGCGCGGTCTTCGCGGCCGTGGGGACCTCGGCCGCGCGCTACGGCTCCCTCGGCGTGAGCGTGCCCCTGCGCGGCGGTCTGCGCGTCGAGGCGAGCGGCGACGCGACGGAGTACTCGGCCACGGGCAGCGCGGGGATCCGTTACACACACCTCGCGGGACGCCTGGGGATGGACGCGGAGTTCGGCCTCGGCGCGGGCGCGGGCGGCGCGCTCTGCGGCAACAACCCCGACACCACGCGTCCCTGTGAGGCCGGGCAGCGCGCTTCGGCGACGGGCGCCGCGGCGACACCGCTGCTCTACCCCGACGGACTCGAAGCGTGGGAGCGCGTGGCTTTCGGAGGCTACGCGGGCTTCGGCTTCGGCGCGCGGCCCTGGTCGTGGGTCGAGGTCTACCTCCGCGGGAGGCTCCAGCTCTCGCGCGCGACGCACGTCCCGACGACGCTCTGGGGCACCGCGCTCGCCGGGGTGCAGTTCAAGCTCGGCCCCGTCGACCTCAACGCCGCCCTGGGCTGGACCTGCTATTTCGACGAGCGAGACCAGGCCAACGGGGCCCTCGTCGAAGCCGGGATCACCGTGCCCTTCCGCGTGAGCGCTCCGTGATGTGCGCGGCGGCGCACCGAAGAGCGACGAGATTTCGCAGACGAAATCGGTAGCGACCGTGGCAGGATCGCGCCCCCGATCGATGCCCCGTCTCGACCCACACTCCTACGCTGATTCTTCTCATCCACGCACGCGCGCCCTTCGCTGGAAGGCCCGCGTCGACTTCGAACGCCGCGTCATCGAGGCCGAAGCGACGCTGATCTTTCACGAGCCCGGCGAAGGCGACCTCGACCTCGACACGCGGGGCCTCGCCATCGCGTCGGTCTCTGACGACCAGGGCCGTCCGCTCGCGTTCGAACTCGGCGCCGCCGATCCGATCCTCGGCGCGCGGCTCCGCGTGGCGCTGGCGTCGCGCACGGCGTCGGTGACGGTTCGCTATCGAACCTCGCCCGAAGCGACGGCGCTCCAGTGGCTCGACCCTGCGCAGACGGCGGGCAAGAGGCACCCATTTCTGTTCTCGCAGTGCCAGGCGATCCACGCGCGCTCGGTGGTTCCGCTGCAAGACACGCCGCGGCTGCGGGTGACCTTCGAAGCCGAGGTGACCGTCCCCGCGGCGCTGCGCGCGCTCATGGCCGCGGCCTTCGTGCGGAGAGACGTTCGCGGTGACACCGCCGTCGAGTCGTGGGCGATGCCGCAGCCCGTGCCGCCGTACCTCTTCGCCTTCGCGGTCGGTGATCTCACTTCGAAAGACGTGGGCGCGCGCAGCCGCGTGTGGGCCGAGCCCTCGGTGGTCGACGCCGCCGCGTGGGAGTTCGCCGAGATCGATCGCCACCTCACGGCGGGCGAGACGCTCTTCGGCCCCTACGACTGGGACCGCTTCGACGTGCTCGTGATGCCTCCGTCGTTTCCGTACGGCGGAATGGAGAACCCGAGGCTGACCTTTCTCACGCCGACGCTGCTCGCGGGCGATCGCTCGCAGGTGCGCGTGGTGGCCCACGAGCTCGCCCACTCGTGGACGGGCAACCTCATCACGAACGCCAACGCCGAGCACTTCTGGCTCAACGAGGGCTGGACCCGCTACGCCGAGCTCCGCATCGTCGAGGCCACCGAGGGGACCGAAGCCGCCGCGCTCCACAACGCCCTCGGCCGTCGCGGGCTCGACCGCGCCGTCGCGCGCTTCTTCAAAGAGGGACGCCCCGAGCTCACGCGCCTCCGCACGCACCTCACGGGCATCGACCCCGACGACGCCTTCTCCGAAGTGCCGTACGACAAGGGCTGCTTGTTCCTCCTCGCCATCGAGGAGCATGTGGGGAGAGCCCGCTTCGAAGCGTACATCCGCGAGTACATCGCGACCTTCCGCTTCGGCGCGATCACCACCGAGGACTTTCTCGCGTTCACCGAGCGCGCGCTCCCCGGCGCCCTCGCGGCCATCGACGCGCCCGCGTGGATCGACGGTCACGGCATCCCCGCCAACGCGCCCGTCTCGCGCTCTGCGCTCCTCGACGCGATCGAGTCGCTCGGCGGCGCGGTGCCCGAGGTCGACGTGGCCGCGAAGTGGAGCCCCACCGAGTGGCTCCTCTACCTCGAATCGATCCCGCACGAGGTCTCGCGCAGCACCGCGGAGAAGCTCGACGCGCGCTTCGACCTCACGCGAAAGACCTCGTACGAGGTGCTCTGCGCGTGGCTCCTCGTGGCGATCAGGGCCGGGTACGCGCCCGCGTGGCCGCGCGCAGAATCTCTGCTCGGCGAGGTGGGGCGGATGAAGTTCCTCAAGCCCCTCTACCGCGCCCTGATGGATCACACCGAGACGGTCGCCATCGCGCGCCGCGCGTTCCAGCGCTACGCGCCCTCGTATCACCCCATCGCCCGCATGGTCATCGCCCCCGTCGTCGCCTGACCAGAGAGCTTTCCGACGGAAAGTTCCTGTGTGTTAGCATCGCGAGCCGATGAACCTTCGAGATGCTTTCGCCTCGGGGGCGTGCGCGACGCGCCTCCCCGTCGTCGGTCCCTCGCTCCTCTCGCTCGTGCTCGCCGCGGCCATCGCGGGCTGTGGCACTGACGCGAAGCCGCCGACCGCAGCCAGCGACGCCACCGTCGACACGACCCCCATCGACGCCTCCAACGACACCGCCAGCGACACCGCGGCGGACTCCTCGCAGCCCGCGGATGTCACCGACGTCGCGGACGCCACCGACGCGCCCCCTCCGATGGACGCGCCCGTCACCGACGCCCCCGCTGACGCACCCGTCGCAGACACCACGCCCACGGACGTTCCCGGCGTGGATGTGCCCGTCGTCGATGTGCCCGTCGTGGATGCGCCCGTCGTGGATGTGCCCGTCGTCGATGTGCCTGTCGACGTGAGCACCGCGGTCGATGTGAGCACGGCCGTCGATGTGAGCACCGCCGTCGACGTGAGCACCGCCATCGACGTGCCCGTGAGCGACGTGAGCGTCACGGACGTTCCTGTCGTCGACACGGCGATCCCCGACGTCGCCTGCGGCGTCGGAGAGACCAACTGCGCCGGCCGCTGCGTCATCGTCGGCACCGATCGGACCAACTGCGGCACCTGCGGAAACGTGTGCCCCGACGCGCAGGACTGCCTCGGCTCGCGCTGCGTCACGGCCTCGTGCCCGATGCCGCAGATCCGCTGCGGCGCGACGTGCGTGAACCCCTTCAGCAACGCGGCCCACTGCGGCGGCTGCGGGCGCGCGTGCCCCGTGGGCCAGGAGTGCGACACGGGGAGCTGCGTCCCCTCGTGCACCGCGGGGACGACGCGCTGCGGCGGCTTCTGCACCAACCTCCTCGTCGACCGCTTCAACTGCGGCGCGTGCGGCAACGCATGCACCGGCGCCATCGTGTGCCGCACGGGCTTCTGCGACGACGGCACCTGCTCGGCCCCGCGGCTCATGTGCGGAACGACCTGCGTCAACGGCGCCATCGACGCCAACAACTGCGGCCGCTGCGGGAACGTCTGCGGCGCGGGCTTCGTGTGCCGTGACTCAAGCTGCCAGTGCGCCCCGGGTCAGACCCTCTGCGGCACCACCTGCACCGACACGCAGCGCGACGCCCTCAACTGCGGACGCTGCGGCAGCGCGTGCCCCTCGGGCATGATCTGCTCGGCGGGCGCCTGCACCATGGGCACCGTCTCGTGCATCTCGCCCACCGTCGACTGCGGCGGCGTGTGCAGGAACATCGAGACCGACAACGCCAACTGCGGCGCCTGCGGCATGGCCTGTCCCACGGGTCAGACCTGCCGCTCGCGCGTCTGCTCGCTCTGACCTCCCGCTGACGAAGCGCCGGGGCGCCTCTCCGTTGAGGGAGGCGCCGCCTCAGCGCTTGTCGCCGTCGCTCTTCTTCAGCTCCGTCGAGACCTCCGCGAGGATCGCGTCGAGGCGCTCGACGGCCTCGCGTCCCTCGTCGATCACGAAGGTCACCTCCGGGGCGCGGCGGATGCCGAGCGCGCCCGCGAGCTTCGCGCGCAGCGTCGGGGTGATGCGCCGGAGCACCTTGACGGCCTCCTTCGCGCGCGGTCGGTCGGCGCCGTCGCCCATGACCACGAACGACACCGTGGCCTCGCCGAGGTCGTCGGTCATCGCGACGTGCGAGAGCACCACGCCGATGAGCCTGGGGTCGGTGAACTCTCGCTGGAGCATCGTCGCGAGCTCCTGCTGGACGCGCGCCGACACGCGGTCGACGCGGTGGTTGTCACGCTTCGCCGTCGTCATGGGGCAAAACTCCTTGGCGTAGCCCGTCGGATTCGCCGACGGGCTCGTCGTCGTTGTAGCGCTCGAAGAGGATCTCGCGGTCGGTGATCATCGCCTCGCCCGCGACCGCCGAGGCGATCGTCGCGGTGACCTTGTCGAGCACCTCGTTGGCGAAGGCGTGGTCGTTGGTGACCAGCGCCGCCGCGAGCGTCGCGATCTGCCAGCGCTCGACGTCGCCGACCTCGGCGGCCGAGACGTTGAAGCGCGCGCGCACGCGGTCGAGCGCCTTGCGCACCACGGCGCGGCGGTCTTTGAGGGAGCGCGCCGCGGGGATGTGCATGCGGATTCGAACGAACGCGACGATCATGAGGGGCGCTGGGAGCGGGTCACTCCACCTGCCATGAGACCCGGAGGCCCCCGTCGCACTCGACGGCGGCCTTGAGCGCGCGGCGGAACTTGCGGAGCATCACCGCGGCGAGGAGCTCGGGGCGCTCGTCGGCGTCTTGGGGCACGTCGGGGTCGAGCTTCGCCAGCACGGCCCGCACGGCCTTCACGTCGATCTTGCGTCGAGGGGTGAACTCCTCGGCGATGACCCGCGCGATGCACTCGGCGGCGCGAGGGCGGTTCTCCTTGCGAAGAACGCCCGCGACGCGCGCGGAGAGGGCGCGGCAGCGCTGCGGCGAGAGCTTGCCCGAGTTGATCTTGCGCGTGGACCACTTCCACGGTCGCGCCGAGACCTCGGTGACCGCGGCCACCACGACCTCGAAGGGATCGCGCCCCGCCCAGTCGAACTCCCAGGAGCCCGGCAGGTCGTCGCCGTCCTCGTCGATCAGTTGAAAGCGGGTCTTCCCCGTGAGCTGCATGAGCGACCGTGTCCCGTGGGGGCTTCTTTGGGGATCTGCGGCGGCAGAGGCTCGCTACGCCCCCTCTGCCGCCGTTCCCGTGTGGGTATTTGCCTGCGCCGTCACCGCGCTCAGAGCTGCGCGGCGACCTCCTCGTGTTCGAAGGCCTCGAGCACGTCACCGGGCTTGAGGTCCGGCGTGTTCTCGAGCCCGATGCCGCACTCAAAGCCCTGCGTGACTTCCTTCACGTCGTCCTTGATGCGCCGCACCGAGCCGATCTTGCCCGTCCACTTCACCGCGTTGTCGCGCACGAGCCTGACCTGCGCCCCGCGCTTGATCGTCCCCTCGGTGACCATGCAGCCCGCGATGGTGCCCACCTTGGTGATGTTGAACACCTGACGGACCTCGGCCTTGCCCTGGGCCTTCTCGACCAGCGTGGGCTTGAGCTGCCCGACCATCAGCGCCCTGATGTCGTCGACGGCCTCGTAGATCACGTTGTAGAAGCGCATCGTGACCTTCTGGTCCTCCGCCATGGCCGCGGCCTTGCCCGCCGGCCTGACGTTGAACCCGATGATCACGGCGCGCGACGGCACCGCGAGCTGCACGTCCGTCTCGGTGATCGCGCCCACGGCGGCGTGGAGCACCGCGACCTTGACCTTCTCCGTGCTGAGCTCCTTGAGGGCCTTGGAGAGACCCTCGACGGCGCCCTGCGCGTCGGCCTTGACCACCACGTTGACCGTGATCGTCTCGCTCGCGTTGATGAACTTCGACAGGTCGAAGGCATCGTGCCCCGTGGCAGTGGGCTTCTTCGACGCCTGCTTGAGCTGCTCGGCGGCCTCCTGGGCCTTGCGAGCGTCGGCGCAGACGTAGATCTTGTCGCCCGCCGTCGGCGGCTCGCTGAGACCCAGGATCTCGACCGGCGTGCTCGGCCCCGCCTTGTCGATCGCCTTGCCGCGGTCGTCGAACATCGCGCGGATGCGTCCGTACGCGCCGCTCGTCGCGAGGAGGATGTCACCGTTACGGATGATGCCCTCCTGCACGAGGACGCGCGCCACCGCGCCGCGGCCCTTGTCGAGCTTCGACTCGAAGACCGTGCCCACGCCGGCCTTCTTCGCGTTGGCCTTGAGGTCGAGGATCTCGCTCTGGAGCGCGAGGCTCTCGAGGAGCTCTTCGATGCCCGTGCGGGTCTTGGCGCTGACCTTCACGGCCAGCGTGGTGCCGCCGAACTCCTCGGTGATCACGTCGTACTGCATGAGCTGCTGCAGCACGCGCGACGGGTTGGCGTCGGGCTTGTCCATCTTGTTGAGCGCCACCACGATCGGGACCTTCGCGGCCTTCGCGTGGTTGATGGCCTCGACGGTGGTGGGCATCACGCCGTCATCCGCTGCGACGACGAGCACGGCCACGTCGGTGGCCTGCGCGCCGCGCATACGAAGCGCGGTGAAGGCCTCGTGACCGGGCGTATCGAAGAAGACCACGGGGCCCTTCGGGGTCTGCACGCGATACGCGCGGACCTCCTGGGTGATGCCGCCGGCCTCGCCTTCCGCCACGCGCATGCCGAGCACGGCGTCGAGGAGGGTGGTCTTGCCGTGGTCGACGTGACCCATCACGGTCACCACCGGGGGTCGCGTGGTGAGGTCCTGGATGGTGTCGGGCGGGAGCGCCTTCTTGATGATCGCGTCGGTGTCGAGCGCGACGTCTTCGACGGTGAAGCCGAACTCGCCCGCGAGGAGCGTCGCGGTGTCGGCGTCGAGCGTCGAGTTGATGTTCTTCCCCACGCCACCGAGCTGGAGGAGCTTCATCAGCACCTCGGTGGACTTGAGGTTCATGCGCCGCGCGAGCTCCTGAAGCGAGATCTGCTGCTCGATCTTGATGACCGGCTTGCGCTTCGGATCCTGCGTGCTCGGCGCCGTCGAGGGCTGATTGCTGCGTACGCCGAAGGGGCCCGTCTTCATCCCGGGCTTGACGCCCATCGGCCCGCCCATGCCAGGGCGGCTCGGGCCGGGCCTGCGCCCCGTCGCCTGCGGCGCGGGGAACACGGTCGTGACGCGCGACGGCCTGCCGAGGCCCACCTTGGGCGCGGTCGACGGGGCCGACATGGTGGTGCGCGGGCCCGAGGGCTGATCGCTCACCACGTGCTTGACCGTGCGGGTGATGGGGTCCCACACCTCGATGCCGCGCTTGGCCACCGCGGGTCCGGGCGGGGGCTGCGAGGGTCGCGGAGGCTGCGCCGCCAGCGCGGCGACCTCGGGTTGCGTCGACGCGGATTGACGGGTTTCTTCCACAGGCTTCACAGCGACGGGCTCGGGGGCCTTCACGGCGGGCGCCTTCTCGGGCGTCTTCGCCACCACAGCTTCGGGCGCCTTCTCGGGAGCCTTCGCCACCACAGCTTCGGGAGCCTTCTCAGGCTCGGGCGTCTTCACCGCGACGGGTTCGGGCGCCTTGACGGGCTCGGGCGTCTTCGCCGCGACGGGTTCGGGCGCCTTGACGGGCTCGGGAGCCTTCGCCGCGACAGGTTCGGGCGCCTTGACGGGCTCGGGAGCCTTCACAGCGACGGGCTCGGGGGTCTTCACGGGCTCGGGAGCCTTCACAGCGACGGGCTCGGGAGTCTTCACGGGCTCGGGAGCCTTCTCGGGCTCCTTCACCGCGACGGGCTCGGGGGCCTTCTCGGGCTCCTTCACAGCGACGGGCTCGGGGGCCTTTACGGCCACGGGCTCGACGGGCTTGGGCCCGGGCGCCACGGGGGCCTCCGCGACGGGCTCGACAGGCTTCGCGACGACGCGCGGGGCCTCGACGACGGGCGGGCGCGCGGGGGGCTTCGGAGGCGCAGGCGGAGGATCGACCCGCTTGAGCTTGCGCACACCGGGAGCGACCTCGACCTCGACGAAGCTCGCCTGGCGATCCTTCGCGAGCGAAGACTTGATGTGGTCGACGTAGGCCGCGTCGATCTTCGACATCTTGTTCTTCGCAGGGATGCCAAGGGCCTGGATCTTCTGGAGTACGGTCTCCGTATCCAGCTTGAGATCCTCGGCGATCTCATAGACTTTCACCGTACCCGTCATCAGTCCTCCAGCGCCGCGAGGCGATCGATCGTCACTGCGAGTTCCGCCGCGATGCGCGTGTCGAGGAGCGCCAGGAGCGCGACCTCACCGCGGTGGAACAGACTACCCAGCTCCGCCTTCGTCGAGTGGCGAAGCACGCGCGTGCCGCCACCGGAACCCTCATCAGCCATGGACTTCGCGACCGATCCCGCGTCGCGCGCCACCACCACCGCAGGCACCCGCACTCGCTCGAGCGAGGCCGCCACGGCCTCGGCCCCGATCGCCAGCGTCTTGGTGCGAGACGCCACCACGAGCAGCGAGGCTGCCTTCTTCGCGAGGCTCTCTCGCAGCGACGCGAGGATGGCGCCCGCGTCGAGGTCTCGCTTCACGTCCACCTTGAGCGTCCGCTCGGCCGCGTGACGCTTCACCATGGCCTCGACGCACGTGCGGGTGGGGTGCACCCACGCGCCGCGCCCTCCGCGTGAAGACTTCGGGTCGAGGGCCACGCCGCCCTGGGCGTCGGCCACGAGGCGCACGAGCTCTCTCGGTCGCGCCGCGCGTCGACAGCCCACGCAGGTGCGCTCGGGTCCGCGCTGCGCGCTCGCCTCGTCGCTCCGTCGGGGTCGTGGGGTGTTCGGGGTGGCCATGTACATCTCAGGGTTCTTCGTCTCCGTCGGCGTCGCGCGCCGCTCAGCTCGCCGTTTCCGTGGCGGGGCTCTCGCCCTCCGCGGGTTGGGTCTCTTCTTGGGCCTCGGCGATCTCCTTCGCGGCGGCTCGCGCCGCGCGCTGCGCCTCGTCGATGACCTTCTGCTCCGAGCTCAGAAAGGTCGCCGCGCCCTGCTTGATCTGCCTCACCTTGCGCAGCCCCAGGCCGGTCTCTCGCAAGAGCGACTCCTCGGAGGCCCCGTGGAGCTGCTCGACCGTCGAGATGCCCGCCTGCCCGAGCAGGTTGATCGTGTGCTCTCCGACGCCCTGCACGAAGAGGAGCCTCTCGCGCTCCGAGAGGGGCTCGGTGCGCTTCGAAGCGTCACGGATGCGGCGCTGACGCACCTCTTCCATGGCGTTCTCCGCGGCGTTCTTGATGCGGTCGGCGTTCTCCGCGCCGCCGAGGCCGGGGATGCCCGCGAGCTCGTCGGCGCCCGCTTCGGCGACCTCTTCGAGCGAGCGGAACCCGAGCTTGTACATCGTCTGCGCGATGGCCGGCGTGACGCCCGCGATGAGGGAGAGCGCGTTGATCGACTCCTCCTCCATCTGCTTGAATTTCGTGTCCGAGATGATGTCGAGCTTCCAGCCCGTGAGCTGCGAGGCGAGGCGCACGTTCTGGCCCTTGCGCCCGATCGCGAGCGAGAGCTTCTCGTCGGGGACGACGAGCTCCATCGCGTGGTCGGCCTCGTTGATGATCACGCGCGAGATCTCGGCGGGCGCGATGGCGTTGCACACGAAGCGCGCGGGGTCGCGGTCGTACGGCACGATGTCGATGCGCTCGCCGCGGAGCTCCTGCACCACGGCCTGCACGCGCGATCCCTTGACGCCCACGCAGGCGCCCACGGGGTCGACGTCGAGGTCCTTCGACTGCACGGCGATCTTGCTGCGCACGCCGGGCTCGCGCGACGCCGCGACGATCTTCACGATGGCCTCGTAGATCTCGGGCACCTCGCTCTCGAAGAGCTTGATGAGCAGGCCCACGTCGGCGCGCGACAGGATGATCTGCGGGCCCTTGGCCTCGCGCTCGATGTCCTTCACGTACGCGACGATGCGCTCGCCGGGGCGGTAGCTCTCGCGCGGCACCTGATCGCGCGACCGCAGGATCGCCTCGGTGCGACCGAGATCGACGATGAGGTCGTTGCGCTCGAAGCGGCGCACGATGCCCGTGATGATCTCGCCCTTGCGGTCTTTGTACTCGTTGAAGATGTTCTCGCGCTCGGCGTCGCGCACCTGCTGGATGATCACCTGCTTGGCGGCCTGCGCGGCGATGCGGCCGAAGCCCTTGCGCACGCTCCGGAGCTGGAGCATGTCGCCGAACTTCTGCTCCTGCGCGTCGCCCTTGGGGGAGTCCTCGGGGCGGTAGAACACCTGAAACGCGAGCTGCTCGCCCGCTTCATCGGCCAGACCGAACTTCTGCGCCAGGTCGAGCGGGATCTCCTGCTCGGGCTGCGTCACCACGTCGACGACGCGCATGATCTGGAACAGGTCGACGCCGCCCTCTCGCTCGTTGAAGCGCGCGTCGAGTTCGCGCGTTCCGCCGAGGTGCTTGCGCGCGGCCGACAGGATCGCGGCTTCGAGGGTCTTCACCAGCCGCGTGCGGTCGATGCCCTTGTCCTTCGCGACGATGTCGAGCGTCTGGCTGAGGTTCGGCCCCGCAGGAGCCGGCGGTTGCGTCGTCTTTGCCATTGCGAGTCTCTACCTCTCGTCACGGGCGGCGCTCTCAGTCGCGTCGCTCCGCACGTCGTGGTCTGCTGTGCTCTGTGCGGCGCCCGTGGGCGGCCGGTTCTTGCGCGGAGCCTTCGGAGGCTTCGCGGGCTTCGGGGCCTTGATCTCCGCGAGGCGGGCCCGCGCGATGTTGCGCGTGGGCACCTCGACGGCGCGGTCGTTCTCGACGGTGATGCACACGGCGTAGTCGCCGTCGGGAAGGTCTTTCGTCCCCGTGATGGGGCCTTCGAATGACCCGCGGCCCTCGATGGCGTGGCGGGCTTTGAGGATCAGCGTGAGGCCCTTGAAGCGCTCGAAGTCCTCGCGCTTCTGCACCGGGCGTTCGAAGCCCGGCGAGCTCACCTCGAGGTCGTACGCCATGGGGATGAGCTCCTCCTCGATCTTGTCGAGGACGGCGCTCACGTCGCGGCTGAGGCGCGCGCACACATCCGCGGTCGCGCCGGGGCCGCGCTCATCGGGCGGCGTTCGGGGGTCGGCGCCAGGGCGGTCGATGTAGAGCCGCAACACGCCGCGACCGGGTCCCTGGAGCCACTCCAGGGCCACGAGCTCGACGCCATGCACGGCGGCGAGAGGCTCGATCTCGGTCTTGATGTGTTGTGTGTCGACTTTCAACGCGATCACCTGACGTGCGTCCCCTTCGTCGGGCCGCGAGGTCATGGATGTGACCGCTCCGCGTCATCGACGACCTTCGCGTGGGGCGCTGCGGTGGGGCTCCGTGAGAAGCCTTCGCGACGCCAGCGAGACCGGCGAGAGCGGACACCTTCAACCCGTTGCGAGAACGTGGAGAGAAGGGGTCTTCGAGGGGGCCCTGTTGAGGGAACAGGAGGAGAATCTGCGAGGAGAAACCCCGAGGACGGACGCGGCTTCTATCACCGAGCCTTCGAGAACGTCAAGGGCCGCGTGTACGACCGCTGCGCGAGGGCTATTTGAAAGGTGTTTCGGTGAGAGGTGCGCGGCGGGTGCGAGCGTTCAGGCGGGGTTGATGTGCGGTGCGAAGAGGGCTTCGATCTTGGCCTTCGAGGCGAGGCCCACCTGACGACCGACCTCGCGGCCGCCCTTGAACACGATCACGGTGGGGACGCCGCGGATGCCCAGGCGAGAGGGGGTCTCGGGGCTGTCGTCGATGTCGAGCTTCGCGACCTTGACCTTGCCGTTGTACTGCTTGGCGAGGTCGTCGACGATGGGCGCGAGGGCTTTGCAGGGGCCGCACCACGTGGCCGTGAAGTCGATGAGCACGGGCTCCTGAGCCTCGAGCACCTCGGTCTGAAAGTTCCTGTCGTTCACGGTCTTCACGAATTCAGACGCCATGTCAGAGCCTCCGTCGGGGAGTTTGATGCGCGATGGTCCCGCGGGTCGCGGGGGGCGAACGATCCCCTCCGCGGATCATCCTGTCAACGATCCGAGGGTGACCGTTGGAGTACGGCTCAACGGAACTGGGCGCAGGGGTCGGGTTCGAAAGGCATCCCCGTGCCCGGCGTCACCCGCGGCGGCACGGGGAAGTCCGCGGTGTCTCCGTCGATCGAGAGGAGGAAGGCCACGATCTGCCGCAGCTCCGTGACCTGCGCCGCGCCCGTGAGAAAGGCCGGGCTGTACGCGCGGTGGTGCCCCACGAACACGTCGCCGAAGAGCTCCTCGAGCGAGCGCGCGTTGCCCGCGTGAAAGTACGGCGCGTTGTGGGCCACGCCGAGCAGCGACGGGGGGTTGAAGCCCGTCGCGCCCTGCGACGCCGTGGTCATGTTCGCGCGCGCCTCGAGCACGCCCACGCCCGCGGGCGCGACGCCCGCCGTCGACCACGTCCCCACGCTGCGGAGCACGCAGGTGATCTGGTCGTTGGCCGCGTCGAAGGGCGACAGCCTGAAGGTCGCCATCGCCGGGATCACCGTCGCGGGGAAGTTCGTCGGCCGCGTCCACGAGGTGCGCACGAGCGAGCCCGTGGTGCGGTCGCTCGTGGTCGCCGTCGGGGCGTAGAAGCGTCGACCGAGGCCCGTCCAGTCGGCGCCGCCGTGGCACCCGGCGCAGTTGTGTGACGCGAAGAGCGCGCGGCCCGCGCTCACGTCGGCCATCGCGATCCCCGTGGGTCCTCGCGGCGTGCGGATCGTGGTGACGTACGCGCGCAGGTCGGCCCAGTCGTCGAGCACGCTCCGAGGCGTGGCGGTGCCCGTCGTCGACGCGATGGCGTCGATCGAGCCGCTGAGGCCGTCGGCGGGCGTCGTCGTCGCGACCTGCGGCGCAGCGGCGGTGGTGCCGTCGAAGATGATGCGGTCGGCGTTGGTGACGCTCGGCGTGGCGGCGCCGTCGTTGCGACGATGAACGATCGCGCCGACGCCGCCGGAGTTGCCGCGGACGTTGAGTTCGAAGTCGGCCACCTCGTCGAAGACGGCCGTCCAGTTCATCACGCGGGGGTTGCCCATCGCGTCGTGCGTGGCGTCGAGGGAGAGCGTCTGCCGCGGCCCGCGCGCGAAGAACCAGGTCACGTTGTCGGTGAGCCCGTCGGGGTGACACGACTCGCAGGAGTTCCACCCCTGGCCCTTGAGAGACCAGCGCCCGAGGCCCGTGACGAAGAACCGTCGACCGCGCAGCGCGGCCTGATTCGCCGTCGGCGGGAGCGTGACCGTCTCGGCCGTGCCCGTGACCCGCTGCGCCGTGAGGTCGACCGCGGAGGCGTTGCGCGTGAACTCGTTGACGGTGAACGCGTTGGTGTTCGTGAGGTTCGCCGTCGCGACGCCCGTGGGACCGCTCCCCGCCGTGCTCGGCGTGGTCACCGCCGTGAGGTCGGTGAAGGCGTTGCCCGTCGTCGCGCCGACGCTCGAGAAGGCCGCCGTCGTGGCCGAGAAGGTCACGCGAAAGAGCGCGTCGGAGCCGTACGCGGCGACGTAGGCCACGTTGCTCGTCGCGGTGCTCCCCGAGGCGTTCGGCACGAAGTCGATGTCGATGGGGATGAGCGGGTATCGCCGCGTGGCGTTGTCGGGGTCGCGGCGCGCGTCGTAGAGCGCGTTGAAGCGCTGCGTGAAGAGCACGCGCGCGGTGGTGAGCTCCACGCCCGTCGTCGCGTCGATCGCGAAGATCGCGCCCGTGAGCTCCGTGCGAAAGTTCGCGCCCGTCGGGTCGAGCGGAGGCACCGGCGGCACGTCGGCCGCGTCTGCGCTCGCATCTGCGGAGGCGTCGGTCGAGGCGTCGACGCCGCCGTCGGTGACCGCCGGGGCGATGGCGCCGACGGGGCCGCGGGGCGACTCGCACACGGCCGTGACGAACACCTTGTTCTGCGCGATGGCGGCGGCGTAGAGCTGGTTCGGGATGCAGCCCGCGACGGTCCCGTCGCCCGCGCGGAACCCCACGTCGGTGACCGGCGCGATGGTGCTGAGCGCGACCACGCGCGACGCCACGGGGACGCGATACACGACGCCCTGGTGGCTCTGATCGAAGCGCTCGAGGCCCGTCGGGACGCCCGTCGCGCGGCGCATCGCGAAGAACTCCGTGACGAAGAGGGTCTCGTCGGCGTCGCTCGCGTCGCCGTTGTTGGTCATCACGATGGCGCGGGGGTGCGCGAGGGCGCGGCGCGCGTTGAGGCCGTCGCCGAGCATCCCCGAGCTCGCGAGCGGGGCGTTGAGGTCGATGGTCCCCGTGGCGCTCATCGTGGCGGTGTCGATCACGGTGAGCGTACCGTCGCCCCAGTTCGAGACGTAGAGCGTGCGGCCCGTGGGCGAGAGCGCCATCGACGTGGGCTCCGAGCCCGTGACCGCGCGCGTCGCGCCGAAGACCGGGAGCGCCGACCGCAGCCGCGAGAGCTTCGCCACGCGCTGCCCCCTGCGGAGGAGCACGTACGCGCTGTCTCCGTCGGGCCCCATGGTGACCTGCCAGGGTTCGGTGTTGGGGCCCGTGGGCACCTCCACGATGCGCAGCGCCGCGGGCGAGAGGCCCGTCGAGATCGCGAGGACCGAGACCGTGTCCGCGGCGCGGTTGGCCGTCACGGCGATGCGGTCGTCGCGCGTGAGGGCGATGGCGCCGCTGCGCCCCGGCCGCAGGAGCACCGGGTCCGTGAGCGGCACATCGACGAGCGGAACGTCGACAGGCGGCGCGTCGCTCACGTCGCTCGGAGCGACGTCGCTCGCGGGCACATCGACAGCGGAGACGTCGCTCGCATCAGGCACGTCGACCACGTCGCTCGCATCGGTCACGTCGGCCGCATCGGTCACGTCGCTCGCGTCGGTCGCGTCGCGCGCGGCGTCGGTCACGTCGGGGCGATCGACGGCGACGTCGGAGGGCGCGTCGGGGGCGCGGTCGGTGGCGATGTCTCCGGGGCGATCGGCGGCGACGTCGAGCGAAGCGTCTTCACGCGGCCCGATGATCGAAGAGCCGACGCAACCCGTGACAAAGAGCGAGAAGGAGAGGAGACCAGCGGACTTCAGGCGCATCGACGGAGACGTTACGACCCGATGCGCTCACCGCGGGAGTGAGAAATTCCGCGGAACCCTACGCGCGCGCTCCGCGGGGGTGTGGGCGCCTCACTTCGCGGGGTTGAGCGTGTGGAGCGCGAAGGCCGCGCCTTGCGGATCGAGGAGCTGCGCGATGCGCGCGCCGCCGGGGATGTCCATCGGGCCGTTGAGGAGCTTCGCGCCGCCGCGGGTGGCGCGCGCGACGGCCGACTCGAGGTCGTCGACCATGGTGTAGTAGAGCCACGCCGAGGGCATCTTCATCTCGGCGGGCGGGGTGAACATGCCCCCGTACTGCTTCTCTCCGCGGCCGAAGAGGCGGTAGGTGCCCATGGGGCCCATGTCGTGATCCATCACGGTCTCCCAGCCGAAGAGCGCGGCGTAGAAGGCCGTCGACGCGGCGAGGTCGGTGGTCGCGAGCTCGCTCCAGCAGAACTCGCCGTGCTTCGAAGCGTCGTGGGGGGCCATCTCCTGCGCGCTCTGGAACAGCGAGATGATCGCGCCCTGCGGGTCGCCGATGATCGCGAAGGTGCCCACCGTGGGAACCTCCTTGGGCCCCACGAAGACCCGCGCGCCGAGCTCCCGCGCCTTCGCGACGCTCTCGTGCACGTTCGCCACGGTGACGTGCGACTCCCAGTGCGACGGGGCGCCCATCTGCTTCGCCTCTTCGGGCAGCGTCATCACGCCGCCGAGGGGGCCCTGAGAGCCCACCCACATCGCGTAGTCATCGCCGCCGAAGGGCTGCGTCTTCCACCCGATGACCTCGCCGTAGAAGACCTTCGCCGCGGCCGTGTCGGTCGTGAGCAGCTCGTACCAGACGAAGCGCCCCTTGCTCGTTTCGCTCATGTCTCTTCCGCCTCCCTGAGCGCCGCGAAGCGTTACGCGGTCGCTCGACAGGCCGTGGCTTGTAACCCGAGCTCAACGATCGCACCAAGAAAAAGCTGAACGGATTTTCAGTGCCGCGACGCTCGCGTTCGCCGCCGCGGCGCTCACTGGTCGTTGACGTACGCGACCGCGACGGAGTACCGCCGCTCGGGGTGCTGGAGGAACCACGCCTGCGACCACGCGACCCGCGCCGCGCCCGGCGCCGCGAGGCACACCGCCGACC
>JBPOHC010000470.1:0-10238 GCA_052035985.1 Myxococcota bacterium
CCCGCACGCGCCGCAGTTGCCGTTGTCGCTCGTGAGGTCGCGGCACGTCCCCGAGCACTCGGTCTGACCGCTCGGGCAGCTCACCACGCAGGCGCCGCCCGTGCAGATCTGCCCAGCGGCGCAGCGCATCCCGCACGCGCCGCAGTTGAGGCGGTCGTCGGTGAGGTCGCGGCACGCGCCCGAGCAGTCGGAGAAGCCCGCCGCGCAGGTCGTCGAGCACGCGCCCGCGGAGCACACCTGACCCGCGGGGCAAGAGGTTCCGCAGGCGCCGCAGTTGGCGAGGTCGGTGGTGACGTCGCGGCACGAGCCCGAGCAGTTGGTGAAGCCCTCGGCGCACGAGAGGTTGCACACGCCGCCCGAGCACACCTGACCCGCAGGACACGCCGTCCCGCAGCGTCCGCAGTTGCCGTTGTCCGTCGAGAGGTCGCGGCACATCCCGGTGCAGTTGGTGAGGCCCGCGCCGCACGAGACCGCACACACGCTGCCCGAGCAGACCTCACCCGCGGGGCAAGAGGTTCCGCAGGCGCCGCAGTGGTTGTTGTCGGTGGTGAGGTCGCGGCACGCGCCCGAGCAGTCGGTCTGCCCTGCGATGCAGCTCACGACGCAGGCGCCCGCGACGCAGACCTGGCCGCTCGCGCAGACCGTCCCGCACGCGCCGCAGTTCTGACGGTCGGTCTGGAGGTTCTGGCACGCGCCCGAGCAGTTGGTCGTGCCCGCGGCGCACGAGACCGCGCACGCGCCCGCGGAGCAGACCTGGCCGCTGGCGCAGGCCCGTCCGCAAGCGCCGCAGTGGTTGTTGTCGGTCTGCGTGTCGCGACACGTCCCCGAGCAGTTGGAGAGGCCCGCGCCGCAGCTCACGGCGCACGCGCCAGCCGAGCAGATCTGCCCTGCGGGACACGACGTTCCGCACGTCCCGCAGTTGCCGTTGTCGGTGGCGAGGTCGCGGCAGGTGCCCATGCAGTTGCTGAGTCCCGCGCCGCATGAGGTCGCGCATGATCCGTTGGAACACACGTTGCCCGCGGGGCAAACGGTTCCGCACGCGCCGCAGTTGCGGTTGTCGGTGTCGAGGTCGCGGCACGTTCCAGAGCAGTCGGTCTGACCCGAGAGGCAGCTCACGACGCAGCGCCCCGCGGTGCACACCTGACCCGACGGACACGCGGCGTCACACGCGCCGCAGTGCAGCCTGTCGCTCTGGAGGTCGCGACACACCGAGCCGCACACCGTGAGCCCGTCGGTGCACGACACGGCGCAGCGCCCGGCCGCGCAGACCTGTCCTGCCGGGCAGGCCATGCCGCACGCGCCGCAGTGCTGGCGGTCGTTGTTGAGGTCGTGGCAGGTCCCCGAGCAGTTGGTGAAGCCCGATGCGCAGCTCACGGAGCACGTCCCGCGAGAGCACACCTGACCGCTCGGACACGCCGTTCCACACGCGCCGCAGTTGCCGTTGTCGGTGGAGAGATCGCGGCATGTGCCGGCGCAGTTCTCGAGGCCCGCGCCGCACGAGACCGCGCAGGTTCCGCTCGAGCACACCATGCCCGCGGAGCACGCGGTCCCGCACGCGCCGCAGTTGCGGTTGTCGGTCTGGAGGTCGCGGCACACGCCCGAGCAGTTGGTGAGCGTCGAGCCGCACGAGACCGCGCAAGCGCCCATCGCGCAGACCTGACCCGCGGAGCACGCGGTTCCGCACGCGCCGCAGTTGGTCGCGTCGGTCGTGAGGTCGCGGCACGTCCCCGCGCACTCGGTCTGACCGCTCGGACAGCTCACCACGCACGCGCCGCCCGTGCAGATCTGGCCCGCGCCGCACGCGACACCGCAGCCGCCGCAGTTCATCCGGTCGGTGCGCGTGTCGGCGCAGTAGCGAGCGCCTCCGCCGGCATCACCCACGCCGCCGTCGGCGCCGGGGGCCGTGCACGTCGCGAGGCCCGCGCCGCACTCGCGCGCGCAGACGCCTTCAGCGCACACGAGCCCTTCGGCGCAGGCCATCCCGCACGCGCCGCAGTTCGCGCGGTCAGTGCGCGTCGTCACGCAGAGCCCGCCGCACGCGACCTGTCCGCTCGGGCATCCCAGCACGCACGCACCCGCCGTGCAGACCTGCGTGTCGCCGCACCGACGGCCGCACGCGCCGCAGTTCGCGCGGTCGCTCTGGAGGTTCGCGCAGCGACCGCTGCACGCCACCTCGGGCGTCGTGCAGGTGACGTCGATGCTCGCGTCCATTCCGCCAGGCGGGCCGCCGACGACCGGCGTGCCGTCACAGCCGACGAAGAGGGCCATGAGCCATACCCCGAGCGCTGTTCGCGCCCTCGCTCTCCACAAGGATGTCATCGCCAGTGCCCTTTCGAGTGCAGCGCGCGCCGCGCTGCCACCACGCCATTCGAAGCGCCCGGCTCGTCTCTGCGAAGGCCTCCGCGCGAGCGCAGAGGACGCGATGTAGAGGCGAACGAGCCCATCGCCGAGGGGGCCACGATCCCTATTGGATATCAAGGCTATTTCGGTCGCGCGCCGCGCGCTTCGCAGGGCTCGAAGCACGCGCTGTGGCGAGGCGGCCACGGGGACGCGGCGGGTCTTGCGCGTACGCTGTCCCCGCGGCGCGCTCCGCGCTGTAGCATCGGCGCCCTCTGATGCGACTCGCGGACCGATATCGACTGGTGCGGCGTGTGGGCGAAGGCGGCGGCGGGGGCGTGTACCTCGTCGAAGACCGCCTCGCAGACGGCGCGGTGATGGTGCTCAAGCGGCTCCACGCGCAGGCGCAGGCGTCGCTCGCGCAGTGGATCGTCAACGAGTTCCAGATCCTCGCGCAGCTCGACCTGCCGACCATCGCGCGGGTCTACGATTTCGGCCTCGCGAGCGCCGACGCCGAGGACCCGGGCGGCGCGTTCTTCACCCGCGCCTTCGTCGACGGCGCGCCCCTCGACGACGCGCTCTCGAAGCTGCCGCCCGCGGAGCTCGGCCCCCGCGTGCGCGCGCTCATCGTCTCGGCCGCCCTCACGCTGCGTGAGCTTCACAGGCTCGGCGTGGTGCACGGCGACCTCAAGCCCGCGAACCTCATCGTGCCCGCCGACGACGGCGACCGCGTGGTGCTCATCGACTTCGGCCTCGCGCACGGCGGCCTCGGCGCGGCGGCCCACGTCCGCGGCGGGACGCTCGGGTTCATGCCCCCGGAGCGCCAGGCGATGCTCCTCTCGGGCGAGGCGCTCCCGCCCGATCCCTGCGCCGACGTGTACTCGCTCGCGGTCACGCTTCGATGCGCGCTCGCGGGGTCGCTCCTCGCACACGACGCCCCCGCGCCCGAGCACGTGGCGTCCGATCCCGCCCTGCGCGCGCTGTGGGACGTCGGCGCGCGCGGCGCTTCTGAAGAGCCCTCCCGACGCTTCGCCACGATGGACGACCTCCTCGCGGCGCTCGGTCACTCGGCCGACGTGCGCTCGACCGCGGGGCGGCGCGTGGTGCTGCGTCCCGAGGGGCGCGAGGCCGAGCTCGGGGTGCTCCTCGACGCGGTCGCGCGGAGGCTCGTCGATCGCCACGCGGGCGTGTCGTGCGTGCTCGTCTCGGGCGAAGAGGGCAGCGGACGCAGCACGCTCCTGAGGGAGCTCACGTGGCGCGCGCAGCTCCGCGGCGTGCAGGTGCTCCAGGTGACGGGCGCGCCCGGTGAGGCGCCCGCGAGGAGGCTGCGTGACGGCGCGGGGATCCTCTCGGGCACCGTCGTCGACCCCGCGGCGCCCGACGCCCTCGTGACCGCGTTTCGCAAGGCCGCGGCGGCGTCGCCCGTGCTCGTGCTCGCCGATGACCTCGACCGCGCCGACCCCGCGATCGCCGCGCAGCTCCGCTCGATCGCGTATGGGTGTGACCCTGGCGAGGCCCTCCTCGTCGTCGCGACGGCCGAAGACGTCGCCCGCGTGAAGGAGCTCGAGCCGGGCCAGCGCGTGTCGCTCGGTCCCCTCGACGAGGCCACCGTCGCGGCCCTCTGCGTTCAGACGCTCGGCGCGGTCGAGCCCGCCGTCGCGGCCGCCGTGCATCGGAGGACGGGCGCGCTCCCCCTCGCGGTCACCGAGATGCTCGCCGCGCTCGCGAGAGACGCCGCGGTGTCGCCCGCGGACGTCGAGCGCGTCGAGGTCGTCGGTCGCGCGCACGACGTCGCCGCGCGCCGCGCGATGGCGCTCACGCCCGAGGCGCGCGCGGCGGCGGCCACGGTGCACGCGCTCGGTCACGCGGCCACGCCCGAGGCGCTTCGATCGCTGGAGGTCTCTCGCGACGATCTCGAACAGGCGCGCGCCGCGGGCGTCGCGACGACGACGGCCGACGGCCGCTGGCAGCTCACGCAGACGGCGCTCGGTCCTGCGCTGCTCGATGCGCTCGACGCAGCCACGCGGCAGAGTGTTCTGCTGCGCGTGGCGACGGCGCTCGACGCCGCGCACGCGCCGGTCACGACGCGCTGCGAGGCGTGGACCCGCGCGGGAGACGTCGCCCGCGGACGCGCGCTCGCGACGGAGGCGGTGGCGTCACTGCGGGCCGAAGGGCTCCCGCTCGCGGCGGCGAGGCTGCTCGAGGCGTTGCGAGTACGCGCGCCCGAAGCGGCCACCGACGCCGACCTCTACGCCGAGGCCGAGCTCCTCCACGAAGGGGGGATGGTCGCCGAGGCCGAGGCCCTCGCGGGCCGCGTCGGCAGCGGTGACCGCGAGCTCGCGCTGCGGGCGCTGCTCCTGCGCGGGAGGCTCCGTCGCGGCGTGGGCGACACCGACGGCGCCGAGGCGTTGCTCGATGAGGTGGCGCGGGGCGCGAAGGCCACCGACCCCGACCTCGCGGCCGAGGCGACGCTCGAGTGGGCGCGCGCGACGATGGTGCGAGGCGCCTACGCCGAGGTGCAGGCGCGCTGCGTCGAGGCCGTGGCGATGGCGCGCTCCCCGAAGGTGCGCGCCGCGGCGAAGGCCCTCGGCGGCGTGGCGTCGCTCTACGCGGGAGATGCGGTACAGGGCACGGCGATGCTCGAAGCGGCGCGGGGAGAGTACGCGTCGCTCGCCCTTCCGCGCGAAGAGGCGACGCTGCTCGTGTACCTCGGGATCGGCCGTGAGCGCGCGGGCGACCTCGCGGGCGCGCGCAGCCTCCACGAGCAGTCGCTCGACCGCGCGCGCGCCGCGGGAGACCTCCGCGCGATGGTCACCGCGCGCATCAACCTCGGGCACATCGCGCAGCGCATGGGAGACCTCGGCGCCGCGCTCGAACACAACGAGGCCGCCCTCACGCTCGCCCGCCGCGCGGGGATTCGCACGGTGGTCCCGACGGCGAGGCTCAACCTCGCGAGCCAGCTCCTTCGCATCGGGTCCCTCGATCGGGCGCGCGCCGAGCTCGACGCGGCCCTCTCGCTCGCCAGGGAGGCAGGCGCGAGAGACATGGTGGCCGCCGCGACGCTCATGCTCGGCGTGGCGTCGGCGCGCGCGGGAGAGACCGCGCAGGGCCTCTCGATGATGGCCGAGTCCGAGCGTCTCTTCACCGAGCTCGGGCAGCACGATGACGCCGCCGACGCGCTCCTCGACGCGGCCGAGGCGCTGCTCGATCGAGGCGCGGGCGGTGACGCCGAGCTCGCTGCCGAGCGCGTGACCCGGGCGAGGGCGGCGTGCGCGGACCTCGGGCTCCGCGACGCGCGGGCCAAGATGCTCGAAGCGCGGGTGTCGCTCGCGCGGGCCGACGCGCGCGGGGCGCTGAGGCTCCTCAACGAAGCCGTGACCGCGGCCGAGGCGGGGAGCGACTGGGAGGTGCTCGCGCAGTCGCTCGCGGCGCGCGCGCAGGCGCACGAGTCGACGGGCGCGGACCTCCACGCGAGGCGCGAGCGAGAGCGCGCCGTCGAGGTGCTCGAAGAGAAGGCCGCGCTCCTGCCGCCCGATCTCCGCAGCGCGTTCTGGAGCGACGCTCGCCGCGCGGCGCTGCGCTCGCACACGACCGCGGCGCCCGCGAGCATCCCCGAGGTGACGCCCCTCGCGCGGCGCCTCACGGCCACGTCGCACTCGATCATGGGCGCGCGCGGCGGGGCCACGTCGAACTCGCTCGGCCCGACCTTCATCGCCTCCGATGAGCGCCTGGTGCTGCTGCTCGAGCTGTCGCGTCGGCTGGCCGAGGCGAACTCCCTCGAGCGCGTGCTCGATCAGGCCGTGCGCAGCGCCGTGGAGCTCACCCACGCGGAGCGCGGCGCGATCCTCCTGGCGGGCGATGACGGGCTTCAGGTGCGCGTTCGCACGGGGGCCTTCCGCGGTGATGGCCCCGACGAGAGCTTCTCGCGATCCATCGCGGAGTCGGTGTGGATCGACGGCGAGCCCGTGGTGACGCTCAACGCGCAGGGCGACCGTCGCTTCTCGGATTTTCGCTCGGTGCACGAGCTCGGCATCGCGGCCATCGCGGCGGTTCCGCTGCGGGCGGGCGGTCGCACGCTGGGGGTGCTCTACGTCGAGAACCGCAGACGTCGAACGGCCTGGTCGAACACCGACGTGTCGCTGATGGCGGCCTTCGCGGAGCAGGCGGGCGTCGCCGTCGACCACTGTCGCCTCGTCGAGGAGCTCGAGGCGAAGACCCGCGAGCTCGACGGCGCGCGCCGCGAGATCGAGGCGCTCCTCGTGGTGCGCACGCAGGAACTCGAGGCCACGCGTACGTCACTCGCCCGCGCGCAGGAGGCGCTCACGCGTCGCTTCGCGCCCGAGGGGATCGTCGCGCACACCGACACGATGCGGCGGCTCTTCGCGGTGATCGATCGGGTGCGCGACTCCGACGTGCCCGTGGTGATCGAGGGCGAGTCGGGCACGGGCAAGGAGCTCATCGCGCGCTCGCTCCATTTCGCGGGGACGCGCGCGAAGGGGCCCTTCGTGGTGGTGCACTGCGGGGCGATCCCCGAGACGCTCCTGGAGAGCGAGCTCTTCGGGCACGTGAAGGGTGCTTTCACGGGGGCCGACCGCGACCGCCGCGGGCTCATCGCGAGCGCGCACACGGGCACGCTCTTTCTCGACGAGGTGAGCGAGATGTCGCCGCGCATGCAGGTGGAGCTCTTGCGCGTGCTCCAAGACCGACGCGTGCGCCCCGTCGGCGGAGAGAAGGACGAGAAGGTCGACGTGCGCGTCGTCGCCGCGAGCAACCGCGCGCTCAAGGACCTCGTCGCCGATGGGAGATTCCGCGAGGACCTCTACTACCGCCTCTGTGTGGTGACGGTGCGCATCCCCTCGCTGCGGGAGCGCGTCGATGACATCCCGGCGCTCGCGACGCACTTCCTCGCGGAGTTCGCCAAGGAGCAGGGCGCCGCGCGCCAGCGGCTCTCGCGCGAGGCGCTGGCGAAGCTCCTCCGCGCGTCGTGGCCGGGCAACGTGCGGCAGCTCCGTCACGCGCTCGAGAGCGCCGCCGTGCTCTGCGACGGAGACGTGATCGAGGCCGACATGCTCCGCGCGAGCGAGGCCGCGCCTGTCGCGGCTCCCTCCGTGGCGCCTGGCGCGACCGCGCAGCCCTCGACGGCGCCCTCACCGCTGGCCGTCCGCAAGGCCAGCGAGCGCCAGAAGATCATCGACGCCCTCGAAGAGGCCAACTGGAACAAGGTCCGCGCCGCGCAGGTGCTCGGCATGCCCCGACGCACGCTCTACCGAAGGCTCCAGGAGTACGGCCTCCTCGAATAGCCTCATCGACCGCTCGTAGGGAGGGCCGCGTCTAGACTCCGTCGGGCCTGTGCCGTAGTGTGCCGACGTCCTCCGCGAGGGTGTCGCCGACGTCGGACGCTCCCGCGACGGAGGGGCCGCACGGTCGGGTGACTGATCCGCGGCATGCTCCGTGCGAAGTGTCTTTCTGGGAGATCTCGTCGTGCCGAAGACCACACTGCCCCGACTGCTGCTCGTGCCCGTGCTCGCGTTCGGGTGCGTGTTCACGTCGCGCCCGCAGTTGCCGGCCGTCGACGGCTCCGTGACCGCCTACGAAGACGTTCCGGGGCTCTTCGCAGACGGGGCCACGCTCGACGCGCCCGCGCCTCCCGTCGACGTCGACCGCGGCGGCGACGCGACCTTCGCCGACGCGGGGATTCCTGCGCCCGCGAGCGACGCGGCCACCGACGCCGCGGCCTCGGGCGGCGACGGAAACGGCGGCGAGACCGACTTCTGCCGCGCGCCGATGCGCGCCTCCGACGCGAGCGTCGACGGGTCCGACGACGCGAGCGCCGACGTCGCCGACGGGGGCTACTTCAACGCGCGCGGTGAGCCCTGCGACCCTGCGACCTTCGACGCAGGCCACGACGCGAGCGACGCGGCGAGCGACGGCCCCGACGCTGCGAGCGAGGCGGGTGCTGCGAGCGAGGCGGGGGCTGCGAGCGAGGCGGGTGCTGCGAGCGAGGCGGGCGCAGCGAGCGACGTCTCCTCTGACGCGGAGCCGCGAGGATGAGCCCCACGCCCCGCGCCATCGCGCTCGTCTTCGCGCTCGGGCTCGGGTGCGTGTTCACGTCGCGCCCGCAGCTCCCCGTATCGGAGCAGCAGGGCGACGCCTCGAACACGATGACCCCGACCACCTACGACGCGGCGGCTCCCGGCGACGCGCCGACGGGCTTCGTCGACTCGCTCGACGGCGCCGCGCGCAGCGACGCCTCGCGAGGCGCATGCGTCGACGACGACGACGCGGGCGACGCCGGTGACGCGAGCGATGCGAGTGACGCGAGCGATGCGAGTGACGCGAGCGACGCCACTGACGCCACTGACGCGGGCGACGCCAGCGATGCCTCGCGCCACGCGGGCTGCGACGCGGGCGCAGAGGTCGGCCCGGGCGCGGCAGGACACTGACCGGCCGCCATGATCGTGATCGACGAGGCGCGAGACTGGGGCGGCGCGTTCAACCGCCGCTGGGGGCCGTCGGCGCACCTCGTCTCGGACATCCCCGGTGAGGAGGGAACGCGCGAGCTCGTCGCGTTCGCGGGATCGCTCGGGATCCCCGCCGTGGCCATTCAGCACGCGGGGCGGTACAGCGAGCACTTCGACCTCGCGGGGCCGTGGCTCGAAGCGGCGCGTCAGTCGGGCGCGCAGCTCGTCGATCGCTATCAGCTCGTGGCGATCCTGCGGCGAAAGCGGAACGGCGTCGCGGGGGAGTGACGCGGCGGAGTGACGTCGCGCGGCTCAGCCCGTGGGCGGCTTGGGCGGGTCTTCGGGGGCGGCGGCGCGGCTGACGGAGCCCCACGCGGCGCGCGAGGCTCCGCGCAGGTCGGGGTAGAGGTCGTCGGCTGAGGGACTGTGATCGAGGGCGCGTCCCCAGCGCGCGATCTGCGAGTAGATCGTGTCGAGGTTCACCCACGTGAGGTGTTGCTCGGCGTACCAGTCGATGCCGTCGACCACGGCGCCGAGCCCGAGCGCTTCGAAGATCTGCGACGCGGTCTTGCGCGCGTCGGCCTCGTCGCCCGCGCGAAAGTACTTCCCGTCGAGGCGAACCTCGGCGGGGCGGTCGTGGTAGATGTCCGCGAGGCCCACGAGGTCGTTGGCGCGGTCGATGTAGCCCGTGCCGGGGCGGATCACGTTGATCCTCCGCACGATCTCGACGTCGTCGCGGAGGACGTGCGCAGCCAACGTGAACATCCGCTCGCGGAGCTCGCCGGAGTGGAGATCGAGCTGCGGCGGGATCTTCGCTTCGGACTGCGACCCGAGCGTGAGCTTGTAGCGGTGGCTCGCGTAGAGCGCCGACCGCGCCGCGCGGGCGAGGCCGTCGAGGTGGGCCATGTCGAAGAGGCCGACGGAGGCGAGCTTCGCGAAGCCCGCGCGCACCTCGGGGCGGGCCACGTACGCGGCGACGCGCAGCGCCGTGAGCGCGGCGAGCTGAAGGTTCCCCCGCAGCGGCGAGCTCGCGGCGGGATCGAGTGCCAGGAGCGCGGGGTGGAGCGACGTCCACGCGGCGCGGTTGTCGGCTGACGACGCGTCGGTGGAGGTCTGCGCGGCGGGCGCCTGCGGCTTCGTCGCGGGAGGGGACTTGGGCTTCGGTTTCGCGGTTGTCTTCGTCTTCGCCATGGTGCCTCGCACGGTCGGGGACGCGCGCTCCGTCGGTCAAAGCGATTCACTGCGCCGACGAACGTTCGTCGCGGGCGGCGGGTGAAGGCGTCCGAGAGACGAACACTCGTCGCGGGGAGGGCGATCGGGCGCACCGGGACACGGGTGTTTGTCGCGCGTGAGACGACGGGAGCTGTCTCGCGACGAGCGCGCGTGACGGAGCGGCTGCGGGGAGGTTGGCCGGAGACGAACGTTCGTGACGGGGATGTT
>JBPOHC010000290.1:0-1846 GCA_052035985.1 Myxococcota bacterium
GTTGGACGAAGGCCGCGTCGACGGTCCCCTGCGTGGTGCGGGAGAACCATCGAACGTAGGCGTCCGCGGTCATGCGCGTTGAGACGTCGGTGCTCGTGATGTAGTTCGGGATGGGCGTCGTCATGGCGGCTCACTCGTAGCGGTAGTGGATGCCCTCGACGTAGACGCCCGAGACGTCGTGCGGCGGGTCCGTCGGATCGAAGGGGAACACGTCGCCCTCGTGGTACTCACGACCGCGGAAGCGGATGCCGCAGTGACCCGTCACGCGTCGCTTGTAGATGCCCTCTGCGGGCGTCGCGGCGACCGGTGCGGCGCTCGCCTTGAGCGCGGCGATCTCTGCCTCGTACGAGGCGTGAGCGTTGGCGAGCGCGGCGTTGAGGTCCGCGATCGTCGCGTCACGCTCTTCGACGAGGAGTTCCAGTTCCGCGATGCGATCCTCGGCGGTGGCGAGCGCCGGTGCGACGACGACGGGCGACGCGACAGGGGCGAGCGGGAGGCCCGCGGGCGTCGAAGCGACGGGCGCCTCGACGACCACGGGCTTTGCGTTGTAGCGCCTGCGGCTCACGCGAGCACGGTCGCCCAGAGGTAACCGCTGACGTTCGAGGTGACGAAGGTGTCGGTCGAGTGCGTGACCTTGCAGTACTCGCCGCCGCTCACGCCGGGCAGAAGCCACGGGATGAACTGCACGCTCATCGCCTCGGACATGAAGCGGAACTGGTAGCCCCACGCGTTGGTGCGGATGATCGAGGGACGCTCCTGCACGCACACGACGGCGGCGAAGTTGGTCCACACGTCCGAGAGCGCGACGGTCTGGCCGTCGTTCGCGGTGTTCTTCTTCGCGACGCCGACCACGACCTCGTCGACCTCGAAGAGCGTCGCGAGGAACTCGCGCGAGGCGAGGGCGGGCGTCGGCCCGAGCACGGTGCCCGCGCGGCCGTAGAACGCCGCGAGGATCTTGGGGTGCTTCTGGAGCGCGCGGAAGACGTCGCGGCCGAGCACCATCACGAGGCGCGTGCCGGGAGCGCGGAGGATCTTCGCCACGCCCGTGCGGACCTGATCGGCGGGATCGCTCGCGTCGTTGTTCCACTTGTCGGTCGACGTCGAGATGGTCGTCGAGTAGCCCGACGCGTAGTTGCCCGCGGTGCCCACGGTCGCCGCGACCTCGATCTCCTGCATGAGTTCGAGCGTGTCGCCGAGGATCTCCGCGGTCGTCTGGCGGACCTCGATGAAGGGCGCGTCGGCGTTCTCGGAGACCTGCTTCGGGATGAAGGTCATCAGCCCGAAGTCTTCGACGAGGAACGTGCCCTGGTTGGACACCTTCCACGTCAACTCGGGCACGCTGCCACCCTGCGACGCGAGGCGCGTGTCGGTGGCGCCGAGGCCGGTGCCGAAGGGCACGCTCGCGATGACGTTCGATCGGTTGCCCACCTTCACGACGGGCATGAGCGCGTTCGCGACCATCGCGTTGTTGCGGTGGCGGACCAGCATCCCCGGCTGGTAGGTCGGGATGTGGACGCTGTCGGGCGACGGCGAGAAGAGCCTGGAGGCGTCGATGCCGTAGCGCCCCGCGGCCTCGAACAGTCGCGCGTCGCCGCGCGCGTAGGTGCGCTCGACCTCGAACAGGGCGTTGATGGTCGGGTCGGCGTACTGCGCCACCACGGGCATCGAGAAGTGGGGTTCAGATCCGCGCTCGCCGATCACGGCGAAGTCGCGCAGCGCGAGGGGGCCGGTGGCGGCGGCGATGCGGCGGACGTGCGAGGGCGACCACCGCTGAGAGGGGGTGTTCATGGTGTCTCTGTGTTCCTGTTGTGTGTGCGGTGAACGCCGATCAGATCGGCTTGAGGAT
>JBPOHC010000601.1:0-3967 GCA_052035985.1 Myxococcota bacterium
GATCCCGATGGTCTGCGCGCCGATGCGATCGGCCCGCGCGGCGGGTGCGCCCGCAAGACCCGAGGTCACGCTACCCGGCACGATGGTGGGCGCCATCGCCGTCGCTCCAACTCCGGGCCCCACCGGCAGCGGAATTCTCCTCGTCGCCGGCTCTCGTGCGCCTCGCGCGTCGCGCGAGTCAGCCTCGGATGCGTGCCCGAGCACCTCGGCCGCTTGCTCGATCGGAAGCGTCTGCGATCCGGTGCGCGATGCGCCGGGCGTAGATTGCGACGAAGCTGACCGCGCAAGCATGAGCTTCGCCGCGTCCCGCAGTCGCATTCCCCCGCCCGCCATCGCCGAGGTCGACTCTTCGTCATCGTAGTCGGCGTTCGCGCGCGCACCCCCCGAAGGGGACGACTGCTCCGGCGCCGCGTCGTCGTCGAGAAGCGTCGACGTGCCGTCGTAGTGCGCAGGCGCAGCGATCGGAGGAGCATCCTCGTCGAGCAGCGTCGTCGCCCCCAGATCGTCACCGCGCGAGGGCAGCGCGATCGGCGCGGTGGATACTTCGGCGGGTGCAGAAGACACGCGCGCTGCGGCCGCGACGGGCGACGGAGGCGATGACGGGACAGCGACGAGTGCGCGACCCCGTGCTGCGGCTTTGACAGGCGATGCATTTGGCACCGGCGGATCCGTTCGAGGAGCTTCAGCGCGACGCTCCGCGACCATCCACCCATCGGGAACGTTCGCCGCTCGCTTCTCCGCGCGCGGAGCCGCAGCGCTCTGCCTGGCGCGCGCCGGAGCGGGAGGCTCACGCTCCACCATCGGGAGGCGCTTCCACGCGGGCGGAGATTGGTGTCGCACGGCGCTCGCGAAGGTTTGCGCGTCACGCGGGCGCTTCTTCGCGTCGAGCTGGAGCGCCTCGCCGATCACATCCCAGAGCCCCTTCGGAACGTCGCTCCGCAACGCCGCGAGGGTGGACTTCACATCGCGCGGAGCACGCTGCGCGAGCTGCCACCACGTCTCCGCGGAGTCGGCCCGCGGCGTCGCACGCATCGTGAGGAGCTCCACGAAGATCACCGCGAGCGAGAACACGTCCGATGCCGCGCTCTCCTGGGCGCGCGTGCCGTGCTGCTCGGGCGCGAGGTAGGGCCACAGTGCGTCGGCGTCGACGAAGGTGGCGAGCTCGTGGTCGAGGAGCGTCACGATGTGACCACCTGGCGATGCCTCGATCATCACGCTCGCGGGTGAGAGCCCCCGATGGATGACGGCCTTCGGCTTCGACACGTGCCCGACCTGAAGCGCGTTGCTCACGGCGTCGAAGACCCGTTGCACGACGCCGAGTCCGGGCGAGGTTCCGGCCTCGCGATGGCCGTCGAGCCAGTTCGTGAGGGAGCGTCCCCTCACGGTCTCGAACGCGATCCAGCGGCGGCCGTCGGGGAGCTCGGCGCCGTCGACCACCTTGGGGAGCCGCGGATTGCCGAGGCTCTGCAAGCGCGCGACGACGAACGACCAAGCCTCGGCGGAGGGGCGCGCGGGGAGGAGCTTCACCAGCGCCTGGCGACGGTTGGCGGAGAGGTCGACGGCGCTCCAAGGCTCGCCGAGGCCCGCATCGGTGAGCGGGGCGACGAGTTCGAAGCGCGAGGAGAGCGACTCCTTCACGATGCCGAGGGGGGATCAGTCATGAGAGAAGGGCATCACTTGCCGTGGCTCGAAACAGCGCGCCTCGACCTTGCACGCGCGAAATAGTAGTTCGACGACGGCCCTACCCACTGGGCGGTCGGAGCGGAGCGGAATGATGTGCCCTGGTTCTGGTAGTACACGTAATCGCGATTGCTCGACGCAAGGAACAGATCGGGTGCCCCGTCTCCGTTGAAGTCCGCCACGCTCACCCGCCACACGGGGTTTCCGGCCCCAGCGGTCGCAAAGCGCAAAGACGTGTCCCCCGCGGACGGATTGAGCCCCGACGCGCTCCCGTAGTAGATCGCGACAGGATCCGAAGCGGCGCGAGAGACCACGACCACGTCGCTGTACCCATCGCGATTGATGTCTCCGCCATCGACAGAGGACCAGTCTGTGGTCGTCGAGGCAGCGCTGACTGCGTCTACGCAAGTCCATCTCCCGATCGCGCGCGTCGGGCCGCCGAAGTACACACATTGCCTTCGATTCCCGGTGCTCATCTCAGTGATCCCACAGGCGACGTCGAAGTACCCGTCGCCATCGACATCGCCGACCGGATTGTTGTCACCGCTAAGGTTCCACCCCGTCGGAGATGCCGAAGAGAGGTCCAGAAAGCGAGAGGCAAGGATGCCGTCTACACCGCCGAAGTAGACACGCAGGAATCGCCCAGTCTGTTGAGTGATCAGCAGATCGGAATATCCATCGCCGTCAAAGTCGCCCGCGGTGTCGGGGTTCACCGCGAGGAGCGGAACATCGACAGGAAAATCAAGCACCGCTTGGGTGGTCCCACCAGCTCCCCCAAGGAGCACCGTAAACGCCCGTCGGCTGAAACGCCCGATAAGCGTGTCCAGATATCCGTCGGCATTGACGTCTCCCGCCCTCGCCGGATCTGCAAGAAACACCAGCCCGCTGAGGGCCGGTAACACGTCAGCCATGACGGGAAGACCCGTACGAGCACCGCGGAAGAGGTGTCTCGTCTCCTCCACGGTCACCAGCAGATCGGTCAGACCATCCCCATCGAGATCGCCGGGAAAGGCCACAGGAGGAAGAATCGCGCCAGATACCATTCGCGTCGTTGTCGACGCGGCCGAGAGCCCAGTCGAGCTCCCCAAGACGACAACAGTGGGGTTCCCGCCGCTATTCAGCGCGGCTTCCGCGCGACCGTCGCCATTCACATCGGGCTCCGTGGGCCCGACCGCGTAATGCTCCGCGCTGGTCACGGGGATTCGCACCTGCCACGTCGGACTTACGGCGCTGCCCGTAGCGCCCGCGCGACGTCCGCGAGCTCGCCAGTACACGGTGCCCGCGGGAAGATCCGCGCGCGGCAACACCTCGGCTCGGGTCGTCGACGCGCCGAGTCCGTCGAGCGCCACACGCTCGATGGTCGCGGCGCAGTCTCGATCGCGACAGAGTTCGACCTCGACACCATCGAGTCCGAGCGACGGCGCAAGGACGAAATGCGGTCGCCGTTGCGTCACGATCGCGGTCGAGGTCGGGACGACCTGTCGAGGGGCGGGGGCGTCACTCGGTGGCGTGTGGACGCAACGCAGTCCGACTTCCCAGCGACGAAGTGTGGGCACATCGCCCTGTCGAACCCCCGTGCGACACTCCTCGGGTCGGGCGCTGACATTCTGAGCGCCTCCCCCACGATAGCCACGCCATCCGAACGAACTGGCGGCGCAATTCGGATCGATCCGCGATTGATTGTTCCAACACGTCGAGTCGGTATACGGCGCGTACCAGTCGCTGACCCACTCCCAGACGTTCCCGATGAGATGACAGACGCTCTCGGGAGCGGGCGTGCAACCCATCGCAAACGCAGAATCGATCTCATCGCACGGGGCGCTTCGATTCCAGCACACGAACGTCGACGGAGCGATGCTCTCGGTACCACCCCAGGGCCATGTTCTATTGCTCGTACCGCGCGCGGCGAACTCCCACTCTGCCTCGGTTGGCAGCCGCCCCCCATCCCACTCGCAGAACGCCTGGGCCGTCGTCCAGTCGACGCAATTCATCGGGAGGCTCTCAGTCCGCGCCCCCACAACAGACGAGTACGAACAGAGCGGGGTCGCTCCCCCCTGAACGTCGAACCCGCCCGTGTACCTCGTCCCGGTATCCTGTACGAATCGACGGAATCGCCCCACAGTCACCTCGTATTGATCGAGCGTGAAGGGGCTGACGGTGATCATCGTCTGCAATGGCGTCGCACGCCCTGCGACGCCGCGGGGATCGTACGAGGCCGCGTCACCCAACTGAAAGCGCCCCCCTGCGATGCGAGCGAGTCCGCAGCCGGGCGTGCCGCTGGCGCAAC
>JBPOHC010001016.1:0-22046 GCA_052035985.1 Myxococcota bacterium
AGGGAGTCGGGCGCGTCGTTCACGGGGTCGGGGGGCGCCATCGAGTGGGTTCACCGATCGGTGGAGATGAGAGGCGTGGAGGCTGTGTGCGTGTGGGACGCGCGATGTCCCGTCGCGGTTTGGATGCGCCGAAGGGCGAGTGTACCCCGGAGACCGTCGCGGGCCACCGATTCGGTGATCACCCGAGCGGCGACCACCCCTCGCGCGCGATGAGCGCTGCGATCCGCTCCGCGTCGCGGGAGACCACGGCCCAGCGGCACTCGACGGGGGCTGACAGATCGAGGCCCTCGTCGATCTCCAGCGTGGGGTCGCGCGGCAGCGGCGGGGAGCGGTAGTCCTTCACGGCGCAGGCGAGTCCGCGGGAGACGCGCGCGAGCTCGGGCCTGTGATCGAGGCCCCGCGACGTCGAGGTCAGGTGAAACGCGGCCAGGCCGTGCGGCGCGAGGCGCGAGACGAAGCGATCCATCGCGCGGTCCGAGAGCATCCCCTCGGAGACGTGGTCGCCGGAGAAGGCGTCCATCGCGATGAAGTCGTAGGTGCCCGCGGGCGCATCCGTGACGCGCTCGATGGCGTCTCCCTCGACCACCGTGACCTCCGCGGAAGTGCGCGAGAGGAACGAGAAGCAATCGGGGTCGCGCGCGAGCTCGATCACCGCGGGGTCGATCTCGTAGAAGGTCAGGGAATGTCCGCGCGTCGCGAGCGTCGCCATGACGCCCGCGCCGAGGCCCGCCACGGCGATCTTCGCGGTCTCTCCGAGCGAGGCGATCAGCGACGCGACGGGGGAGCCTCGCACGTAGTAGCCCGTGGGCTCGTCGAGGCGCGCGGGGTCGCGGAACTGCCACCCGTGCCACGTGGTGTCGTTCACGAGGATGTGCGCGTCGTGGACCGTGTCGTGGAACACCCAGAGGTGACCGAAGGGGCTCTCGCGCGAGGTCACCGCGCGCATGAACGCAGGCATCACGGCGGCTGAACCTACAGCGTATAGGGCGGCGTCCCGTCGCGCGGCGGCGCGGGCATCGATGGGGGAATCGACTGCGCCTCCGAGGGCGGCATCGAGAGTCGCGGGGCGGGCGTGCTCGTGTCGACGGTGCTCTGCGTGTCGAGCGTGTGCACCGGCGCGAGGCCGTAGAAGCGCGTTGATTTGTACCAGTCGACGAGCTCCGTCAGCAGCACGCGCACCACCGCGGCGATGGGCACCGCGATGAGCAGCCCTGCGAAGCCGAAGGCCTGCGCGCCGGCGAGCAGCGACACGATGATCACCACGGGCGAGAGGCCGACGCTGCCGCCGAGCACGCGCGGCGTGATGACGAGGATGTCGAGGAGGTGAACGGCCACCATGTAGCCCACGATGGCGCCCACGGAGCAGTGCCCCGAGGTGTCGAGCGCGGCGAGGAGGGCCGCGATGGCGAGCGCGATGAGGAAGCCCAGGTAGGGGACGAAGGCGATGAGTCCCGCGAAGATCCCGAGGCCGAAGCCCGCGGGGAGGCCGAGCGCGTCGAGGCCCACGGCGAAGAAGGTCCCGAGGATGGCCATGACGATGAACTGCCCGCGGACGAGGCGGCCGAGGGCGTGGTCGACCTTGCCGACGACGTCGACGACGCGGGGGCGGGCGCGCGTGGGGACGAGGTCGCGCAGCGTGTCGAGGAGCGGGTGCCAGCCCGAGAGCGTGTAGAACGACAGGGCCAGCACGATGAGCGCCTCGATGGCCTTCTCGACGATGACGTAGCTCAGGCCCGCGGCGGAGGCGACGACGGCGAGGGAGCCCTGCGCCACGGAGCTCGCGCGCGAGGCGAGCTGAGAGATCCACGCGTCGGTGGTGACGGGGATGCGCAGGTGCGAGCGGCGGCGGAGCCAGAGGAGGCCGTTGGTGATGCGCGGGAGCCAGTCCTGCTGCATGCGCTGAGGAATGACGCCGACGAGCTCGGTGAGGTGCTCGACGATGTCGGGCACGGCGACCCAGAGGAGCCCCGTGGTGATCACGCCCACGAGGAGCAGCACCAGCACGATGGCGATGGGACGCGGGACGCGCCGGGTCTGGAGCCAGTCGACGGCGGGTGAGAGCACCCAGGCGAGCGCCACGGCGGCGCCCACGAGCATGAGGATTCCTCGGAAATACCAGACCAGCGCGGCGACGGCGGCGAGCGCGAGCCAGGGGAGGACGTTCAGGCGCGACGGCGGGTCGAAGGGGGTGCGAGGGTGGACGGTGGTGGCGCGGGCGGGCTCCATGACGGAGCGGGAGTCTATGCCCGTGAGAGACGGGATCTAGAAGCGGAACTGCGCTTCGAGGCGGATCTGCTGCTCGCGGATCGTGTCGCGCGCGTTGTCGGGGTTCTTCTCGATGAAGTGATCGGAGAAGACCGCCGAGAGCAGGCCCACGTGGCGGTAGAAGTAGAAGTGCGCCGCGACGCGGTACTGGAACTCCTGGAGGGGCCGCGGGAGCGACGACGAGAAGCCGCCCGCCGGGGGGTTGGTCATCGCGCCCGGGAAGTATCCGCCCACGTCGGCGCCGAAGAGCAGGCGACGCGGCACCACGAGCACGGCGAGCTGCGCGAGCACGGAGGCTTGCATCGAGCCGAAGGCGAACTCGTTCTTGCCGTAGTGCTCGACGCTGAGAAACAGACGATTCCAGCGGAAGACGCCGAAGGCGTTCCACGCGACGAAGCGCTCGTCGGGGCGCTGGTCCCACTTCACGCCGACGTTGAACGCCAGGGTGAGGGGCACGGGCACGTACATGAGCGGCGAGTCGAAGCGCGAGTAGTTGCCGATGAGGTTGATGCCGAGCTGCGCGCCGAAGTTGTACGAGAAGTTCCGCTCGTCGCTGCGGAAGAAGCGCCCGCCCACGTTGCCGTTGAACTCTCCGCTGCCCGCCGACGCGAACGCGCGGAGCAGCAGCCGACGGCGATCATCGAGGGCGCCGCCCACCTCGACGGCCGCGCCGCTCCCCTGCTCGAAGGCCGAGTACACGTAGTAGGCAGGGTCGAGCAGGAGCTGCCGCGCCGCCGACGTGATGAGCGACGTCGAGAGCGACCCGCTGCCCGAGTTGATGTTCAGGTACCAGCGCCGCGAGATCGGGATCTGGAACATCGCGAAGGTGAGCCGCACGCCCCTCTCCGCGCGGAGGTTCAGGAGGAAGAAGCTGTTCTGCACCCCGGGGATGGGACCGAGGCCGCGGAGCTGGATGCGGTTGAAGCTCACGTCGTCGTTGAGCGTGAGCACGTCGCCGCCGGTCTGCGAGATCGTGTGCGTGTAGCCCGCGCCCACGACGGCCGAGAAGCGCAGCGAGGGAGAGCCCTGGCACACCGTCACCGTGGGGTCGAAGCGACAGCCGAAGTCGGCGCAGTCGGTCCGCCCGTCGCCGTCGTTGTCGAGGCCGTCGGCGCAGGTCTCGTCGGTGCGCTCGCCGTCGGAGTCGCCGTTGCGGCCGATGAGATCTTCCGCGGTCTGGTTGGGGCCGAGCTCGGGGAGGGGCGCGTCGCTCCCTTGCGGCGCGGTGCCCGAGGCGCTCGACGCGTTGGGGTTCGTCCACGACCCGCGGCAGCGCGTGACGCCGGGACCCATGCAGTCCTGGTCGTCGCAGTCGATCATCCCGTCGCCGTCGTTGTCGATCCAGTCGCTGCACCGCGAGTCGGTGTTCTCGCCCGCGCCGCCGGCCTCGCACGCCCTGTCGTGGAAGCAGTCCGCGTCCGCGCAGTCGACCATCCCGTCGCCGTCTTCGTCGACTCGGCCCGTGCACACGGCCTCGTGCTCGGGGCGCGCCTGCGAGCTCGCGGCCTCCGTCGGAGTCGTCTGCGCGGGAGTCGTCTGCGCACCCGCCGTCGCCGCGGAGGTCACCACCACGAGGGCGGCCAGCGCGCCCCACAGCCATCGCATGCTCTTCATCGCGTTTTCCTGTAACCCGTTCCGATGCCGCGGCCCGCGCAGACGCGGAGGCCCGGGCAGATGCCGCGGTTGACCACTTCGGGGTTCCACGAGCAGTCCCAGTCGTCGCAGTCCGCGAAGCCGTCGTTGTCGTTGTCGTCGCCGTCGTGGCACGCCGTCGCCGCGTCGCCCGCGCTCTCGCGGCACGCGCGGAGCACGGCCACGTCCGTCGCCTCGGAGCACGACCGATCGGCGCAGTCGGCGTACCCGTTGCCGTCGTTGTCGACGCCGTCGCGGCAGCGCTCGTAGGTGTTCTCCGCCGAGGCCGCGCAGTACCGCGTGATGTCCGCGTTGCCCGCGCGCGTGCACGAGAAGTCCGCGCAGTCCGCGTAGCCGTTGCAGTCGTTGTCGCGGCCGTCCTTGCACGCCTCTGGAGTGTTCTCCATCTGCGGGTTGGCGCAGCACGCGCGGTCGGCGTTGCACGCGCGGTCTTCGCAGTCGGTGTACCCGTTGCAGTCGTTGTCGCGGCCGTCGTTGCAGATCTCGATGCTCGTGCGGGTGCAGCACCGGGCCATGCTCGCGCAGTCGCGGTCGAGGCAGTCGACGCGGCCGTCGCCGTCGTTGTCTTCGAGGTCGCCGCAGTTGGTCTCGCGGTCGCAGACGGTGACGTAGATCCCGTTGCGGCAGGCGAAGTCCTGGCAGTCGGCGTAGCCGTTGCCGTCGTCGTCTTCGCCGTTGCTGCACTGGGCGTCGCTGAACTCGCGGTTGCAGCACACCTCGGCGATGTTCTGGCAGCCGCGGTCGCCGCAGTCGAACTGGCCGTCGCGGTCGTTATCCACGCCGTCGGTGCAGAGCTCGAAGGTGTTCTCGGTCTGCGTCCGCGGCGGAACGATCGGGAACGACTCCGCGCAGTGCGTCGAGGACATCAGGCAGTCGGTGTCTTCGCAGTCGATGAGCCCGTCGCGGTCGTTGTCGCGGCCGTCGTTGCAGAGCCCCTCGCCGCGCTCATACCCGAGCGGCGGTTGACCGGGGTCAGACCAGCACTGCGCCGTCGCGGCGACCAGGAGAAGGGCGAAGATGCGTACGTTCCTCATCGCGTCGTGGCCCTCAGTGCTGGTCGAGGCAGGTCGCGCGCGACGCGCCGTAGCGGCGGGTGAACGACACGTACCGGAAGCACGCCCCAGGCTGCGTCCGCACGGGGCCGAAGGCGCCCTCGCGCTCGAGCTCCGTGAGCCGCGCGCTGACAGCGTCGCGCAGGTCCGCGGGGAGCCACGTCGGGAGCTCGTGCGTGCGCGCCCAGCGCCACGTGAGCTGCCCGAGGTGGATGGTGTCAAAAACCGCGAGGCGCGCGTTGAGCGACGGGGTCTCGAGGAGCCGTCCCGCGGCCGCATCGCTGCGCTCGGGGTCGACGGCGTTCTCCTCGTGGCAGACCATCTGGCACTCGAGGTACGTGGTCTGGTGGCGCACGCTCTCGGAGTGCCCGTAGCGCACGCTCACCCTGCGGTCGTAGGCGAACTCGCGGCTCGGGTCCTCGTCCGCCGAGTGCGCCGACGTGAGCACGAACTCGGGCACGCCGTGGGCCCACATCCCGCGGTGCGACGCGATGGCGCTGCGCTGCGCGGCGATGTACTCAGCGCGGGCGGGCTGGTCGTCGACGTTCATCGTGTGGGCGAGGCCTTTGCTCAGGTGGTCGACGGCCAGGTCGGGGCAGGTCCAGAGGATGCGCCCGTAGCCGTCGCGGCTGAGGTCCGAGTCGCAGTGCCAGCTCCCGCGGCGCGCGTTGAGCGTGGCCATCTTGGCCATGATGTAGAGCTCGTAGGCGTGCCACGCGCCCCACTGGTGCACGGGGCCGAAGCTCTCGAGGGTGTTGAACCCGGCGAGGCGCGCGGTGGTGCCCGCGAGGGGACCCGAGAGCACCCTGAAGCTGTCGCCGTCGTTGAAATACACGGGCGTCGGAACGCCGTTGAGCACCACGCGCGTGGTGGGCTCCTCGGCTGATCCTGGCGTTGTCCACGCGAGCGCCGCCGCCACGAGCAGCGCGCCCACGTTCGATGCTCCGCGCATGCGTAGCCTCCGTTCGGGCGCCGACCTTCACACGGCACCCCGGAGGGTCGTCAATGGCTTCCGTCGTGGTCGCTGCGGGTTGTGCGTGTGCCTGGCGCGCTCGCGCGCGCCGGTTTGTGGGCGCGGGGGCGTCGAGGCGGAGGGGACGCTACAGCCCTTCGCGGCGGATCGTCGTGTAGTTCGTCGGGGCCGAGCGGAGGTTGTGAACGATCCCCGTGGCGCACCCGCGGGCCTCGAAGGCCCACACGCTGCCCCACGGGTCGCTCCCCGACTCGACGAGGAAGATGTGCCCCGACCCGCCCGAGTTGTAGACCATCGCGTCGCCGGGCCGGGTCATCGGTCGGGTCACGCGCGACCAGTGCCGCGTGCTGTTCACGAAGTCATAGGTCGAGTAGGGGTGCGCGTCGGTGGTGACCGGCGAGGCCGACGGGATCTGCCACACCTTCGCGACGAAGCCCGAGCAGTCGGCGCCGTAGCGTCCCGAGTGCGAGCACGACGGACAGCTCCCCGAGCACGACCCGTGGTCGAGCCCGTTGGTGCCCCACGAGCCGTGACCCCAGTAGTACGAATAGCCCACGGCGGAGCGGGCCATTTCGAAGATGCGCGAGACCTCGGGCGCGACGCCCGTCGGGGTCGGGGGCGTGGTGGTGCCGCCGCTGCAGATCGACGCGTCGAAGGAGGCCGCGGCGACGAGGTACGTGCCCGAGGCCCAGCCCGTGAAGGTGTTGTAGCGAATGTTCCACCACCCGCTCGTGGGGCCGCCGACGACGGTCACCGTCGCGCCGCAGGGCATCGACGTGACGATCGCGTTGGTGGTTCCCGCGCCCGAGCGGAGGTTGAGCGACGAGGCCGTCACGCGCATCGTGGCGCCCATCGTGGGCGTCGGAGGCTCGGCGTCGGGGCGCGGCGCGGAGCCGTCGGGCGTGAGGTCGGGCGTGAGGTCTGAGAGGTCGTCGTCGACGGTCGCGTCGGTCGCGGTGATCACATCGCGCGCCACGTCGGGCGCAGACACGTCGGTCACCCGCGCGTCCGCCGCAGACACGTCGCGGGGAGGTGCGCTCACGTCCGCCGCGGTCGCCGCGTCGAGGGGCGCGGGGGGGATGTCGTCGCCCGCGGCGCACCCGATCGAGAGCGCCAGGATTCCCAGTGAGGCACACGAACGACTACGCGCGAGCATCGCTTCTCCGTTCCGGCCGCGACGGTAACCGATCGCGGGGAGGATGAGCAACGCGGAGGCGCCGTGAAGCGCGCGGCTCGACCGCGCGGGGCCCTCGCCAGAAGGCTGACGCGCGCCCGCGCTTTCGTGCTCTGATCGCGGCTTCGATGCGCCGTCCGACGCCCTGGAGCCTCCGCGTTCACGTCCTCTCCGTCGCGCTCGCGGGGTGCCTCGAAGACCCCATCGAGGCGCTCCCAGACGCCTCGCGTGACGCGCGCGGCGAAGACACACCGAAGGACTCCCCGAGCGACAGCCCGAGTGACGCTCCGACTGACTCTCCGAGTGACAGCCCGAGTGACGCCGTGATCGACGCGTCGGGTGACGCTGCGATCGACGTGCGAGACGCTGCGAGTGACACCGCGAGTGACGTGCGAGACGCGGCGAGTGACGCGGCGAGTGACGCCGCGATCGACGCGCCCAGAGATGCAGCGAGTGACGTGCGAGACGCGAGCGACGTGGGCTACTTCGGCAACCCGCGCTGCGCCGACTCGGGCTTCGCGATCTGCGAGGACTTCGAAGGCGACGCGGGCTACGACCGCGACGTCTGGACGCAGTACGCCTCGAACGGGACCCTCGCCATCGAGACCACGCGCGCCGCGAGAGGGACGCACGCGCTCCACGTCCACACGCACGCGCCCGACGTCGACGGAGGCGCCGGAGCCAACGTGGGGCTGCGCACCGTGAGGGGCTTTCCTCCCGTGCGAAACACCTATTTCGGAAGGGCCTTCGTGTGGATGGCCGCGCGCTCTCCGACCACGCACAGCACGCTCTTCGAATCGGGCGGGCGCATCGTCGACGCGGGGATCTTCGACGGCTCGCTCCCCGACGGCGGACTCAACGTCTCGCAGCGCTTCAGCATCTCGGGGCACCAGCTCGAGGCCAGCTACGACACGTCGCCGCGACCGCCCACCACGGACTACGCCCGACGCTCCGCGACGGCGATGCCCCTCGACCGGTGGGCCTGCCTGGAGTGGCACTTCAAGGGCGACACGAACGAGCTCCACTTCTGGCTCGACGGCGCGGAGCTCACCGACATGACCGTGCTCCCGACGCGCGTCCCGACGTGGTTCGCGCCCGACTGGGTGCGCGTCAACGTGGGGCTCCAGCTCTACCGCCCCGACGCCGTATCGGACTTCGACCTCTGGATCGACGAGGTCGCGATCAATCCCACGCGCGTCGGCTGCTCGCGCTGAACTTCAGCGTCTGTAGGCCACGCCGAGCGTGCCGGTGAGGTACTGGTCGAGCGATCCGCCGACGACGTGTGCGTCGCCGGGCTCGGGGTTCATCGACGAGAAATACCTCCGGTACTCGATCGCCGCGCGCAGCTCGACGCCGCGCCAGACGCCCACCGCGACGCCCGCCGACGCCTCGACCGCGTTCGTCGAGAGCCTTGGAAAATAGAGCGATGGCGCGGTTCCCGTGTCGAGCACCGCGAGAAAGGCGGCGCGTCCCGTGATGGCCACGCGGTCGGTGATCGCGAAGCGTCCGCTCAGGCCGAGGCGGAGGCTCTGCGCGCCCACGTTGGGCACGCCCGCGTCGAGCGACGGCGTGCTGCGACCGAGCGTGAAGCGCTGCGCCACATACGCGACGTCGAGGCCCACGTCGGGCAACCCCTCGGGCAGACGCACGCGCAGCCCTGCCGTGTAGCCCCACGCGCGCACGGACACCTCGGCGCCGTGAACATCGAGAGAGTCGGGCGCGACGACGAAGTCTCCGCCGAGCGTGACGCCGAACATCGACGCGACGCGCCCTCCGATGAGAACACCCGGATAGAACGCCGCGCGACCGTAGACCCCCGGCGCCGCCGTGAGGTCGTAGGTGTTCATCTGGTGAAAGAGGTCGTCGTTGTACGAGAGGTGACGCCCCATCGCCTCGGCGCCGAGCTCCGCGTCGAGCATCGGCCGCTCCTCGGCGCGCGCCGTTGATGCGACGACGACCAGGGAGAGCGCGATGCACCATTTCGTCGCGCTCAAAGGTCGCCTCCGACGAGGCCCGAAGCCCAGACGCGCACGCACTCGATCTGCTGCGCGGTGAGCGCCGGGCGTCCGAGGGGCATGCGTCCGCCGCAGTTGGGAGACGCGCGGAGCTTGGTCACCATGAGGCTCGCCTCGGGGCGCGACGGGTCGACGAGCAGAACACCGCGGCACGACATCGATCCGCGCACGCTCACGAGGCGGCGCGCGAGGCCCGGTGACGCGAGGTCGAGGCCCGCGGAGGGCTCCGTGACGCCGTGGCAGTACGCCGTCGCGCAGGTCGTGGGGAGCAGCGTGCGCTCCACGTAGTCGACGCACGTGGGCGCGTCGGGCGCGACGGTGGCGTCGGGCGTGATGGTCGCGTCGAGCACGCTGCCGTCGCCGAAGCGGGAGGGGTCGTCGATGCTCCCCGGGCACGCGGACACGAGCGCCGCGAGCGGGAGGAGCGCGCAGGCGCGGAGCCTCACGTCATGCTCACCGGACCGAGGTTCTCGAGCACGCGCGTCCCTTCGAGCCCGAAGGACGACGCCGTGACGCCGAGCGCGCGGAGGAGCGCGAGGTAGAGCGTCGCGATGGGGCGCTCCTCGGCGTAGACGACGTGGCGACCGGGCGCGAGGTCGCCGCCGCAACGGCCCGCGAGGATCACCGGGAGGCTGTAGTGCCAGTGGCCGTTCCCATCGCCGATTTCGCTCGAAAACAGCACCGCGCTGTTGTCGAGGAGCGAGGTCCCGTCGGGCTCGCGCATCCCATCGAGCAGCGCGAGGAGCGCCGCGAACTGACGGACCTCCCACGTCCCGATGGTCTGGAGCTTCGCGAGCTTCTCGGGGTCCGACATGTGGTGGCTGATCTCGTGATGCGCGCCGGGCGCGCCCGCGAAGCCGTAGTCGCGCGAGCTCCCCGCGTTGCCGAGCATGAACGTGATGACCCGCGTCACGTCGCAGCGCAGCGCCATCGCCATGAGGTTGTTCATCACCGTCACGGTCTCGGCGTAGGCGAGTCCTTCGACGGGGCGCGGCGGCGTCGTGCAGGTCATCGCGCCCGCGGACGACATGATCCTGCGTTCGAGCTCGCGCACCGCGGTGAGGTACTCGTCGAGCTTCTGCCGATCGGTCTGCCCGAGCCTCGGCTGTAGCCGTTCAGCGTCACCGCGCACATAGTCGAGCACGCTGGTCTGATACGCCTGTCGACGCGCGCGCAGCGCCGCGGACTCTCCGCTCGCGAAGAGGCGATCGAAGATGACCACCGGGTTGGTGAGCTTCGGCACGGGCGTCGTGGCGTCGGCCCACGAGATGTTGCGCGCGTAGGCGCACGAGTACCCAGAGTCGCAGCCGCCCGTCGACGATCCGCCGTCGACGCCGAGCTGGAGCGAAGGGAGCCGCGTCGACGACCCGATCGCCGCGGCGGCGACCTGATCGAAGGACACGCCGTTGCGTACGCCCGCGCCCTCGGTCTTCACGATGCGCGCGCCCGTGAGGAACGATCCCGTCCCGCGCGCGTGATCGCCCGCGCCGTCGTTGGAGCCCATGTAGCTCGCCTGCGCGGGGCGGTTGGCGAGGCCCGTGAGCACCGAGACCTCCGCGCGCAGCGGGGCGAGCGGCATGAGCATCGGCGTGAGGGCGTAGCTGGCGCCCGCGGCGAGCGGTCGAAACGCGTTGGCCGTCGAGCCGTTGATGCCGTTGGGCGCGTACCAGACGATGAGCCTCCGCGGGGGCGCAGGGGCTCCGGCCAGGGCGCTCCTTCGCGGCGAGAGGCTCTCCAGAAGGGGGATCGAGAGGGCGACGCCAGCGGCGCCGAAGAGGGCGCGTCGGGTGAGCTTCGTGGTCATCGCATCCCTCCCACGGGCTCGCCGCGGCGCTGCGTGAAGGCCTCGCTCGTCGCGATGCGCACGACGAGGTCGCGCAGGCGCATGCCCGCGGCGCTCCAGTCGTGGGAGATCGTGTCGAGGTCGTCGTCGTCGTAGGCTTCGGGTCCGCGGCCGAGCGCGTAGGTGAACCACTGCCGCGTGACGCAGCGGGGGTACCGCGCATCGCGCGCGAGGAGCGTCGCGAGTGCCGTGGCGCCGTCGAAGGCCGCGCCCGTGCCCGGGAGCGTCCCGGTGGTGTCGATGGCGAAGCCCTCGTCGCGCTCGCGCCACGCGCCGACGGCGTCGAAGTGTTCGAACGCGAAGCCGATGGGGTCCATGAGGGCGTGGCAGGTGGCGCAGCGGGGCTCCGCGCGGTGCGCTTCGAAGCGCTGACGGAGCGAGCCCGTGGGGATGGTCTCGGGGGGCAACCCCATCACGTCACCGGGCGGCGGAGGAGGCGGCTCGCACATGAGCTGGTTGAGCACCCACTGGCCGCGGCGCACGGGCGAGGTGCGGTCGGCGTGGCTGTTCACCGTGAGCAGCGAGGCCTGCGTGAGAAGCCCTCCGCGACGGTCTCCCGTGAGCGTGACGCGGCGCAGGCCCGTGCCCGGCGGGGCGGTGATGCCGTAGAAGCGCGCGGTGCTCTCGTCGACGAAGGTGAAGGGCGCCGTGAGAAACTGATCCATCCCGATGTCTTCGCGGAGGAACGCTTCGAAGTACGCCTCGGTCTCGGCCCTGAACGCCGCGCGCAGGGTCGGCGTGTACGCGGGAAAACGCGCGGGGTCTGCCTCGTGGTCGGCGAGCGAGCGCGTGTAGAGCCACTGTCCCGCGAAGTTGTCGGTGAGCGCGCGGGCCTTGGGGTCCGCGAGCATGCGCGTGACCTGGGCGCGCAGCGTGGCCGGATCGCGGAGGCGCCCCGCGTCGGCGAGCGCGAAGAGCGCGTCGTCGGGCATCGAGCTCCAGAGAAAGTACGAGAGCCGCGCGGCGAGCTCGTGGTCGTTGAGCGGGTGCGCCACGGTCGACGTCGGGTCGGCGTCGAGCTCCACGCGGAACACGAAATGCGGCGACAGGATCACCGCCTGGAGCGCGAGCCGGATGCCCGCTTCGAAGCCCTCTCCCTGCGCGTGCGCGACGTCGACGAGGGCCGCGAGGCGGGTCACTTCTGCGTCGGTCACGGGGCGTCGCCACGCCTTGCGCGCGAAGGCCGCGATCACCTGTCGCGCGCACGCGGCCTCGCCCGCGGCGGCCGTCGGGTCGCACGAGAGGATGCGCGCGCGCACGGGGTTGGGCGGGCCCGACGCGCCGATGGGACCGTCGACGCGGATCCAGTCCACGTAGAGGTTGCGGTCCTGCATGGCGGCGGGGTCGTAGAAGTCGTTGGTGAACTCCGCGGCCACGGTGACGGACGTCGTCGAGGCGAGGGTCACGTCGGCGCTGAACTCGCCGGGCGAGGCCGCGAGGTTGGGCACCGCGAAGCCCATCACCGCGCGCCCGTCGACGAGGATGTTCATGTGCGCGTCGTCGGGGCCGCCGCGCGACTGCCACGCGCGCACGGTGATGCGAAAGCGCCCCGGCGCGGTGGGCGTGAGGCGCGCGGGGAGCTCGCCGTTCGACCAGAGGTTCCACGCGGTGCCGGTGGCGGCGCCGACGGAGCCCGTGAGCGACTCTGCCTCGAACTGCCGTCGCACCGAGGGGACCACGGGGTTTCGAAGCGCCTCGTTGACCAGCGTCTCGGCGGCGCCCTGATAGAGCTCGAGCTGCACGGGCGACATCGTGAGCACGTCGGCGATGTTGTCGAAGCCGTAGCCCCGGTCGTCCGCGGGAAAGTCGTCCGCGGGCGTGCGCGTCGTGCCGAAGAGGTCGCGCACGGTGTTGTTGTACTCGACGCGGTTGAGCCGATGGAGCGTCACGCGCCCCGGATCGGGCGGTCCCGGCGGCGTCACCGGCACATCGGAAATCGCCGCGTCTCCGAGGGGAAGTGCGTCGGCCGCGGGGCTGTCGGTACGCGCGTCGACCACGGCGGCTTCGACGACCCGCGCGTCGACGGCGGAGGCGCCTTCGGGCGGCGACACCTGCCCGACACACCCGAGCGCGAGCATCGCAGACCCGAGCGCGAGCGAACGTCTCGTGACGACCATTCTGCGAGAATCACTGTCCGCGCGCGGCCTTGTCAACGAACATCCCCTCGCCACACGTTCACGCGCGAAAGGGCTATTGCGGAAGGGCGTAGCGCGCGATGACGAGGCCCTCGCGCGACGGGTCCATCACGTACACCGCGCCCTCGTCGTCGACGCTCATGGGGCGGAACACCTCGTCGCCGCCCGCGAGCGGAGGGAGTCGCACGGCCACCTCGACGACGCCCGCGCGATCGAGCCGCGCCACGAAGGTCGCGAGGTCGCGCGGCCCCTCGGCATCCACGACGCCCGTCTCTGCGGCGACGTACACGCGGCCCCGCGCGTCGCTGTCGAGCATCGCGAGGTAGAGCACCGGGGCGCCCGCTGGAACGGCCGTCGACCAGTCCATCGCGCCGTTCGATCGCGCCGCGACGCTCACGCGGAGCACGCCCCGCGCGCGGTCTTCGATCGCGGCCCGGAGGAGCTGCGCCCCATCCCGACTTGGCCTGCCCCAGAGCGTCGGACGCGTGGTGTCTTCGTGGCCCTCGGCGTCGGCGATACGTACGACCTCGCGGTGCTCTCGCTCGACGTAGACGCCCTGCTCGTCTGCGAAGACGCCGGTCACCGCGCCGCCCTCAGAAATAGGGCCTCCGCGGAGGGCGATGGTCGAAGCTGCGCGTCCGTCGGGGCCGTGGACGGTGAGGGTCGAGGCGCCCAGTCGATCGAGCGAGACGACGCGTCCGTCGGGGGTGAGCGCGAGGTCCTGCGCGGCCTCGTTTTCGAGCGTGATGGGTGCGAGCGGGCGGCCCTGTGCGAAGCGCTGGATGCGTCGGTTCCGCTGGTCGAGCACGGCGACGGTGCCATCGGGCGCGACCGCGAAGGACATGGGTCCCTCGGGGTTCCCTTCGGACTCGGTGGTGCGTCCGAACTCGCCGGGGCGCGTCCCCCAGGGGCCTCGCAAGACCTCTGAACGCGCTTCGCCGCCCGCGTCGGAGGCCGCGTCGACGACCGTGACATCAGGCACGGCGGGAGGAGGCTGTGGTGCGGGCGTCGGCGCTTCGGCGTCGCGCGTGGGCGCTTCGGTGACCCGCGGAGGCGGAGGCTGCGAGGGCGCGGGATCGTCGTGATGAAAGAGCATCCACGCCCCTGCCGCGAGGACGATCGCCGCGACGAGGAGTCTCTTTGTCGGAACGCTGCGCGTCGGGGTGCTCACCGGGTGCCTCACCGCGGCGGCAAGTACCGACCTCGAAGCGCTTCGTCAACGCCTTCGCGGGGTAGACAGTGACGCCGTGACGTTGGTAGAGGCACCGCCCGTGAGCACGCACGAACTCCCCTTCTCGCTGGAGCAGCTCGAACACGCCGACGCGCCGCTCATCCGTGTGCGACACGGGTCTGACGGAGGTCCCGTCGAGGCCACGGCCGCGCGCCGCGTGAAGGCCACGCCGGGCCGCGTGTGGTCGACCATCTCCGATGTGCAGAGCTACGCCGGGCGCATCCCGATGATGGACAGCGTGAAGGTCGACGGGCGCATCGCCACGGTGCACCTGCGCTTCGGGCTCTCGCTCTTCTCCGCGCGCTTCTCGTTCAAGGTCGAGCGCGAGCTCGACGAGGGCCGCGCGGTGAACCTCCGCTACGTCGAGGGAGAGCCGCGCGACCTGCACATCAGGCTCGAGGTGCTCCCCGCGTCGACCCCAGAGACGAGTCTGCTCTACGCGACGATCGGCTTCGACGCGTTCTCCGTGGGGTGGCTCGCGAAGTTCTTTCTCAAGCACCACCCCGAGATCCGCTACGGGATCTATCCGGGCGCCGCGAGCGCGCTCCTCGACACGATGCGACGCGTGTCCGAGTCGGGGCGCTGACGCTCAGTTGTAGACGATCCTCACGTTCAGCAGGGTGACGGTCACGTTGAGCTGACCGAAGGTGACCGTCTCGGTCTCCGTGGAGGTCGTGCTGCACGGCTCCGAGAAGCAGAGGAGGGGTCTGTGGGTCTCGGTCCACGAGTGCGTGATCGTCTGCGTGGAGAGGTCACGGTCGACGGTCACCGACAGGCCGGCGAAGAGCCTCGGGCTGCGCCCCCACTCGAAGCCCGCGGTGAGTCGTGCGCCCGCGAAGGGGAGCGTGGCGCCGACGCCGGGGTTTGCGTCGGTGCCGAGAAACGCGCCGAGCGAGTGCTTGCCGATGTTCTCGTAGTCGTGGCGTCCGAGGAGCCCGATGAGTTCGAAGGACCCGTGCGTCGGGGCGTTGCTCGTCAGGACTCGCAGGCCGAGGCCCGCTGCCAGCGTCGTGAAGCGCGCGTCGATGAGGCCCGTCGTGCTCACGAGCCCCCCGAACACGACGGGGCCGTAGTGGGCGAACACCTCCGCGCCGAGGAGGATGCCCGCCACCTGCTCGCCGCCTCCGATGCCGAAATCGAGCCCGAAATGAAAGCCGAAGCGCCGCGTCCACGGCCTCTGATCGACCTGCTGTGGAGCCGCGACGTAGGGCGTTGAAGCGCCGCTGGCGTTGGGCTGTGCCTCGGCGGGAGTCGCGAGCGCGAGGGCGAGACCGAGCACCGGGAGGCTGGTCATCCATCGCATCATGCCGCGTGAACAAGCAGCGCGCGTGCCCGTTCGCGCGAAGCATCGGAGCGCTTCGATGCGCTTGTTTCAAAGGCGATGGTGAAGACCGCTCGCCGTCGCGTCGGCGTCTTCAGTGCGCCGCGCACGGCGGTGGCGAATGTTGCGCGAGGGGAGTCGATCGTTACGGGCGAAAATAGGCGTATCCGCGCTGTTGGAGGCGCAGCACCTCGAGCGTCCCCGAGGGCACGATGCTCCCTCCGGGGAGCAGATCGCGCGGCTGCCAGCGGTGCTCCTCCATCGTGCGCGCGCAGGCTCGCCACGAGGCTCTTCCGGTGGCCATCACGGTGGCGAGCGCATCGGTCACCGGGTCTTCGGAGCTTCGGATGAAGTACGCGAGGGCCGCGCCGTGGACGACCAGCACGAAGTCCGCGGGCTCCTCGCCGAGCGCCGCGAGCGCGTTGCGCATGTTGGTCAGTCCGCGCACCACGTCGGCCCGCGTCGCCGCGCCCAGGTGGAACACCGCGCGCAGCACCGGCGCGCGACGGCGCTGCGCGAACGACTTCGGCGTCACCGAGAGCGCCACGAGCGCGGTGAGAAAGGCTCTCCTGCGCATCAGTTCGCCTCCTCGCGCGGGGCCGTGACGGCGGTCGCGTCTGCGGGGGCTTCACCGAGCACGGGGGTGACCATCGCGCGCCACCAGCGCTGACGGAGCTCGCGCGACGACCACGCCTCCATCCTCACGACCATCACGCCGCCACCGCGCTCCTGCACGCGAAGGATGACGTCGGCGGGGTCGCAGCCGCCCTGTCTCCAGCGCGCTTCGGCGACGCGCGCGCCGTCGGCGTTGCGCCACGCGATGAGGCTGTCGGCGTGGAGTATCGAGTCACCGAAGACGTCGAGCGCGGCGAGGGCCCAGGCGTCGAGGGGCTGATCGAGCCGCAGCGCGTCGTCTTCGTGCTGCGTGATCCAGAGGTTCGCGCCCGCGGTCGCGTGGTGCCACGCGCGAACATACCCATCGGGCACGATGTGGCTCGTCTCGTTGGGGGAACTCCCTTCGGGCGTGAGCACCTCCTGACCGCGATCGTCGGCGCGGGTCCAGGGGACGAAGCCCTCGGGCACTGCGCTGAGTTCGAAGGTCACCGGCTCGCGACGCGGGCGCGCTCTCGCGGGCGCTCCTTCGCGCAGGAGGGCCGCGCCGAACTCGCTCGTCACGATCGAGCGACCGTCGGCCGAGAAGCGCGGAGGCCCGTCGCAGCGGTCGTAGATCACCACCGGCGCAGCGCTCTCGTCGAGACGATGGAGCGAGAGCCCGCGCGCGTCGCACACGACGACACGTCGCCCGTCGGGCGAAGGGCTCACGAGCGGCGCGTCGGGCGAGATGAGCGCGGACTCATCACCGACCGCGAGCGTGTGTGCCGCACGAGTACCGCCGTCGGGCAGCGAGATCGTCGTGACGTGCGCGCGGTCGGTGATCGCGAGGGCGACGGCACCGAGCTCCGCGAGCGCGACCTCACGCGTGCCCGCGGGCAGCGGAATGTCGACCAGCGCAGCGCCTTCCCAACGGGCGAGCGTGGGGTGCTCCGAGGTGCCCCCGGTTACGATGGGCGTACCGTCGTGGGCGTACGCGATGGCGCTCGCGCCTCTTGCGAGTCGCACGCTTCGGAGCGTGCGCATCGAGGCGAGGTCGAGCTCGACGAGATCGCGCGTCTGTGTGCGCAGCCAGAGGGCCGTGCGCGCCTCCGGTCCGAGCGCGACGAGGTCGCTCTGTCCATCGAAGGAAGATGGCGCCGAGCGCGCTTGAACGCGTCCGTCGACGCTCGTTCGCGCGAGGGTGTTGCGCGCGAAGACGAGCATGGCGCCGTCGTCGAGGAGCGCCGCGACGGGGCGTCGGGGCGTCGCGTGGTAGCGCCCCTCGTCGTCGAAGATCCGATCGCACGCGAGCAGCCGCGACCCCGACGGAGACACCGCGAGCGGACGGAGATAGCCCTCACAGGGACGCGCGAAGAGGAGCCCGAAGGGCGGCGCAGGTGGGGGCGTCGGCGCGGCCGTCGGAGTCGCGATGGGCGCGGTCTCGGGAGGCGCCGCGGGGGCCGCGACCACAGCCGGAGTCGGGGCAAACTGCGCGGGTGGCGCTCGGGTCGTCGCGTGACACGCGCCGAGTGTGGCGAGGAGGGCGAGCTTTCGCATGACGGGGGTCGCGACGCTACCACGCGCCTCGAAGTGTCTTTCGGAACGACGTTAAGCGACCGTTCAGATGACGGTGCCATCGTCGGCCCCCTGCGGCTCCACGCACGCGCAGAGGTCCGTCGATGCCCACCTCCCTACTCCGCGCCTCGCTCTCTCTCGCGGCCCTCATCTCTTCGGCCCTCGCGCCCGCGATCGCGCTCGCTGACAACCTCACATGGAGCGGCGCCGTCGCGCGCGCCGAGCGCAACGCGCCTCGCATCCTCGCGGAGCAGGCCCGCGTCGACGAGGCGCGCCACGGAGAGGGCGTCGCCACGATGCTCCCCAACCCCACGGTGGCCGTCGGGAGCTACTTCGAGTCATCACGGCTCTTCGCCTCGCTGCTCGTCCCGATGCCCATCTGGGGCTCCGTTGGGCTCGCAGGAGACGCCGCCCGATCGCGCACCGCCGAGGCCGAGGCGCAGCGAAGAGTCACCCGGCTCGATGTGGGTGTCACCGCGCTCGCCGCGTGGGTCGAGGTGTGGGCCGCGCACGCGAGGCTCCACGACGCCGAGGCCAACGCCGCGAGGCTCGGTCGACTCGTCGAGGCCGTACGTGACCTCCACGCGCAAGGTCAACGACCGCGCCTCGACCTCGTGAGCGCCACGGGGGAGCACGCCGCCGCGCGCGCCGACGAAGAGGCCGCACGTCACGCGCTCACCGCCGCGCGCTCGCTCCTCGCCGTCGCCGTCGGAACCCCTGAAAATGAAGCCCCTCCCGACACCGAGGGAGATCCCCCCGGCGACGACGACGACACGCCCCTCGCGACCGCCGTGGCGACCTCCGCGGGCAACCCCTCGGTCGACGTGTTCCGCGCGCGCGCCGCCAGCGCGAGGGCCGACGAGGCGCTCGAACAACGGCTGCGAATCCCGACGCCGTCGCTCCAGGTCTGGGCCTACCTGCTCCGCGTTTCGAACCCGCCCGCGGACGTCTACGTGGGCCTGACCTTCGACCTCCCGATCTTCAATCTGCGCGGTCCCCTCATCGAGCGCGCGCGCGCCAGGGAGCTCACCGCGCGCGCCGACGCCGACGCCACCGAGGCGCAGCTCCGCGCGCAGACCCGCGCCGCGTGGGCGCTCTTTCAAGCCGAGCGCTCGCGCGCGGAGATCCACACGCGCGAGGTGGTCCCCGCCGCTGACGAGGCCGCCGACCTCGCGCAAGAGGCCTACCGCGCAGGACGCCTCGACCTCACGGGCCTCCTCGCCGCCGAGCAGCGGAGACTGCTCGCGCACCAGCGCGCGGATCAGGCCGTGGCCGACCGCGCCCGCGCCCTCGCCGCGCTCCGACGTTCGATGGGAGGTCCCCGATGAAGCCTCGCACGCTCCTCTCGCTCTCGCTCTCGCTCTCGCTCGCCGCCTGTCACCGCCACGCCGCGGAGGCCGAGGAGGAGCACGAACCCGAGGCCGTCGTTCACTGCGAAGCCCTTCGTCCGAGGGCTTTTCGTGAGATCCGCGTGCTGCGAGGGAGCCTCCAGCTCCCGCCCGAACGCCTCGCCCGCGTGGCCGCGCAGGTGCCCGGTCGCGTGCTCCGTCTCGCCGTGCGCGAGGGCGACGTGGTGACCGCGCACCAGCTCCTCGCCGAGATCGAAGCGTCGCCCCTGCTCGATCAGTCGACCGTCGCGCGCGGCGAGCTCGAGACCGCGCGCATGGAGTTCTCCGCCGCAAACGCCACCGTGACCCGACTCACGGGCCTCGTCACACGCGGCGTGGCCTCACAACAGGAACTCGACGACGCCCGCGTGCGTGCGGCGCAGGCCCGCGCGAGCCTCGCGCAGCGCGTGGGAACGGCCTCTCAGGTCCGTCGCGACCTCTCTCGCACGCGCCTCGTCGCGCCCATCGCGGGCGTCGTCCTCCGCGTGCTCCGCGGTGCCGGAGAGCTCGTCGACGGAACGCCCTCGACCCCGGTCGTCGAAGTGGGTGATCCCTCGGCCGTGTCGTTCGCGGCCAACGCCGTGGCCGATGACCTCACCGCGCTGCGAGCCTCTCAATCCGCGACGATCACCGTGGGCTCCTTCGAAGCGCCCCCGTGGGAGGCTCACGTCGAACGTGTGGCGATCGCGCTCGATCCCGCGACGGGGATCGGCACTGCGTGGCTGCGCCTCGACGCGCCGCACCCCGCGCCCCTCGGCGTGACGGGCGTCGCGCGGGTGGTCGTGTCCGAGCGCGCCGACGCGATCACCGTCCCCGAGAGCGCGCTGCGTGAGCGCGACGGAGACCACGCCGAAGTCGTGCTCTGCGTGGAGCACAAGGCGAAGGCTCGCGAGGTGCGCGTCGGCGCCGCGGATGACGGTCGCGTGATCGTGCTCGAAGGTCTCTCCGCGGGCGAAGCGATCGTGACCGACCACCCTGTCGGACTCGAAGACGACGCCGCCCTCAAGGAGCCGTCGTGAGCATCGGCGCGTGGGCCATCCGTCAGCGGGCCTTCGTGCTCCTCGCGGTGCTCCTCGCCGCCGTGGGCGGGATCTACGCGGCCTCGGGGCTCCCCGCGGGGATCTATCCCGAGGTCGACTTTCCTCGCATCGTGGTCGTCGCGCGCGGCGGTGACACGCCGCCCGATGTGTTTCAAAGCACGGTGACGCGGCCCTTGGAGCAGAGCCTCGCGACGACGCTCGGCGTTCAGCGCGTTCGCTCTCGCACCATCCGCGGCGCGGCCGAGGTGTCGCTCACCTTCGCGCCGGGCACCGACATGTGGCGCGCGCTCCAGTTCGTGCAGTCGCAGCTCTCGACGGCGCGCAACGCGCTCCCCGCGGGGCTGGAGTTCGAAGCTGAAAGGCTTACGCCCACGGCCTTTCCCGTCGTGTCGTTCAACCTCACGGGGCGCGTCGACCCGCGCGACCTCCGCGACCTGGCCGACCTCGTGGTGCGGCCCGCTCTCTCTCGCGTGCAGGGCGTCGGTCAGGTGCGCGTGCTCGGCGGCGACCTCCGCGAGGTCGAGGTGCTGCTCGACCCCGAGCGCGTCGCGAGCCTGCGTTTGCGACCCACCGACGTCGCCACGCGGCTGCGAGAGCGCCTCACGCTCACCGCCGCGGGGCGCCTCGAGCTCCCCGAGCAGGCCGCGGCCGCGATGGTCTCGGCCGAGCCGCACAGCCTCGCAGACATCGCCGAAGTGCCTATTTCTACGGGTGTTGGCGGCGCGACGGTGGCGCTCGGCAGCGTCGCGACGCTCGTCGACGGACACACCGACCGTCAGTCTCGCGTCGGCGGCCCCGGCGGAGAGACCGTGCTGCTCTCGGTCTCGCGCGCCGAGGGAGCGAGCACCGAGGCCGTGGTCGAGGCCGTGCGCGTGGCGGCGAGAGACGTGGCGAAGTCGCTACCGCGCGGCGTGACGCTGACGGCCGTGTACGACCAGGCGACGCTCGTCGAAGAGAGCGTGGCGAGCGTGCGCGACGCGATCGCGCTCGGGGTGCTCCTGTGCCTCGTGGTGCTCGGGCTGTCGCTTCGGAACGTCCGCGCGGGCGTGGTGGCGGCGGCGGTGGTGCCCGTGGTGCTCGCGTCGACCTTCCTCGTGATGCGCGCCTTCGGGCAGAGCCTCAACATCATGTCGCTCGGCGGAATGGCCGTCGCCGTGGGCCTCGTGATCGACGACGCGATCATCGTGGTCGAGGCCATCGCGCGTCACCTCGAAGAGGGCCTCGACACCCACGAGGCCGCGCGCAGAGGCACCGACGAGCTCGCCGCCGCCGTGGTCGGAACCACCGCGACGACCGTGGTGGTCTTCGTTCCCCTCGCGTACGTCGAGGGCGTCGTGGGGAGCTTCTTCGGCGCCCTCGCGGGCACGCTCTCGGCCGCGGTGGTGATCTCGCTCGTCGTGTCGCTCACGGCGGTCCCCGCGGTGGCCGAGCGCGTCTTCAAGAAGCGCGTCGGAGAGCACAGAGCTTCGAAGCTCGATGCGTTCTACGGTCGCCTCGCGTCGTGGGGCGCGCGCCGTCGTTGGGTCGGCGTGGGGCTCCTCGCGCTCTCGGTGGCCGCGAGCGTGGTGATCGCGCCGCGCGTGCCGAGCGGCTTCCTCCCGATGATGGACGAGGGGTCCTTCGTGCTCGACTACTTCCGCCCCGCGGGCACCTCGCTGCACGCGACCGAGGAGACCGCGCGCGCGCTCGAACGCGTGCTCCGCGCGACGCCCGAGGTGGCCTCGTTCTCGCGGCGTACGGGCGCGGAGCTCGGCCCCGTGGCGGCCACCGTGGGCAACAGCGGAGAC
>JBPOHC010000104.1:0-7306 GCA_052035985.1 Myxococcota bacterium
TTCTCGTGGTTGATCACCGCGTGCGCGGCGATGGGCGCGAGCACCTCGCCCGTGATCACGTAGAGCAGCCCGAACACCAGGCCCATCACGCACGCGGTGAGCGTCCACGGGACGAGCGCGCGGCTGCCGGGCACGTGCACGAGCCCGAAGGCCAGCGACGACAGCAGCACCGCGAGGGGCGCGCCCACGTACGCCGTGAGCGTCGGGAGCGCCGCGCCGCGGAAGAGCATCTCCTCGCCGATCGCCGTGGCGAGCGCGATCACGGCGACGTCGGACGACGCGCCTTCGAGGTCGAGCACGGCGTCGCGAAGCTCCGTGTGCATCCGTCGGCCCCACAGGGTCGAGCGCACGAGGGAGCGCGTCGCGGCCACGGCGGCCACGCCGATGAGCGCGCCGAACGAGAGCGCAAGCGGGATCGCGATGAAGTGCGTCGTGCCGAGCGGCGCCCCGTCGTGCCACACGCTGCCGCCCTGGACGTGCCGCCACACGACGGCCACCGCGACCAGCGACGCCTGGACTCCGACCGTGGCGAGGACTCTTCCTGACATCAACAGCGCTCTGTTTGGGGCGGTATCACTCCTCGCCGGGGGGCGCAACGGGAGGGGCACCCCCCGCGGTGACAGTGTGCCGCCCCATGCGCTCCTCGATTGACGTTACGCGTCGGGTCTGGTGAGACTGCGACTCCCAAGTCACGACGATGGAGTCAGGCACACCAGAGCAGTCGCCGCGCGTCCTCGTGGTCGACGACGAGAAGGTCATCCGCGAGATCCTCGCCGACTTTCTCTCGCTCGAAGGCTTTCAGGTCCGCACGGCCGAAGACGGGCGCATCGCGCTCGCCGAGATCGACGCGCACCCCTACGACCTCGTCATCTCCGACCTGAAGATGCCGAACATGGGGGGCATCGAGCTCCTCGAGCACATCAACAAGAACTACCCCAACGTCGTGACCGTGATCATGACGGGCTTCGGCACCGTCGAGACCGCCATCGACGCGATGAAGCGCGGCGCGTACGACTACGTGCTCAAGCCGTTCCGCATCGAGGAGGTCGTGCACATCATCCAGCGCGGCCTCGAGAAGCGGCGCCTCGCGTCGGAGAACCTCCGCCTCCGCGAGGCCGTGTCGCTCTACAAGGTCAGCGAGGCCATCGCCGCGTCGCTCTCGCTCGACGAGGTGCTCTCGACGGTGGGCGACATGGGCGTCCACGACATCGCCGCCGACCTCGTGCTCGTGATGCTCAAGGACGCCGAGGGGCAGTGGTTCGAGCGCCTGCGGCGGCACAACCCGCTGATTCCCCCCGAGCTCCTCGGCGACGACGCGCTGCTCTCGGCGGACCCCGAGGCCCTCGTCGAGTACTTCAAGTCCGAGCCCACGCTCAACGCCGCGGGCGCGCGCGTCGCGGCCTTTCTCACCAACCCCTCCGATCAGCGCCCCGCGTGGTCGATCATGGCCGTGCCGCTGCGCATCCGCGGCGAGACCGCGGGCTTTCTCGTCACGCTGGGGTTCCAGCGCGGTCGGCGCTTCGAAGAGGCGCAGCGAAAGCTCCTGCAGACCGTGGCCTCGCGCGCCGCGGCGGCCATCGAGAACGCGCGCCTCTACGAAGACCTCAAGGCCACGTTCCACCAGACGATCACGGCGCTCGCGCGCACGATCGACAAGATGGACCGGTACACCGCGGGTCACTCCGACCGCGTGGCGTACTACGCGAAGATCCTCGCGCGGCACCTCGGGCTCGGGCCCGACGAGATCGAGACCGTGCGCCAGGCGGCGCTGCTCCATGACATCGGCAAGGTGGGCTGCGTGCTCAACCTCAACAAGGCCGGCAAGCTCACCGCCGAGGAGTACGAGATCTTCAAGAAGCACCCGGGGTACGGCAAGGACATCCTCGACCCGATCAAATTCCTTCATCCCCTCGTGCCGGGCGTTCACCTGCACCACGAGCGGTGGGACGGGCGCGGCTATCCGCTGAAGCTCAAGGGCGACGAGATCCCGGTCATCGCGCGGATCATCTCGGTGGCCGACACCTACGACGCCATGACCTCGAACCGGAGCTACCGCAACGCGCTCCCGCACGAGGTGGCGGTCAACGAGATCGAGCGCTGCGCGGGCTCGCAGTTCGACCCCGACGTGGCGAACCCCTTTCTCGGCGTGATCGAGGGCGACCGCGAAGAGCGCATCGAGAAGGGCGAGACCGTTCCCGAGTGAGGGGCGCTACACTCCCCTCGCGATGGCGATCTCTCGTGGTCTCGCTCCCGGGCTGTTGCTGGCCGCTCCGCGGCTCGGCGATCCCAACTTCGAACACACCGTGGTGCTCCTCGCGAGGCACGACGCGCAGGGCGCCCTCGGCTGGGTGATCAACGGCCGCGCGCTCGGCTCAGTGCGTGAGCTCCTCTCGAACTCGGAGCTCGTCCCCGAGGGCGTGACGCTGCCCGACGTGGGCCCCTACGCTCGCCCCGCGCGCGTCGGCGGACCGGTTCAAGCCGCGACTGGCTGGGTGCTCTACCGCCGCTCGTCGGGCGCGCTTGCCGGCGAAATCGACGCGGGGAGCGAGCTCGCGGTGACGGGCGACATGGAGGCGCTCTCTGCGCTCCTCCGCACGCAGGACAGGGACTTTCGCTTGATGCTCGGCTACGCGGGCTGGGGCCCCGAGCAGCTCGAGTCGGAGGTGCGTCAGGGCGTGTGGCTCCCCGCCGACGTCGACGCCGACCTCGTGTTTGATGGCGACCCCGAGGCCCTCTGGGACGCTGCCTATCAGCGCACCATCGGGACGCTCCCGGGGGCCTTCGTTCGCACGCGCGGCGGCAGCGCGTAGACTTCGCTGCGATGTCAGTCCGTCGCTCTCGCTTCGCCGCTGCGCTCCTCGCGCTGACGCTCTCGCTCACACCCTTCGCGGCCCTCGCCGATCTCCGCGGCGCGCGCGACGCTTACAGTCGTGGCGACTACGCCGACGCCGAGCGACAGGTGCGCGCGCTGCGCCCCAACGAGCGCGCAGCGGGAGACCGCGTGCTCGCGCGGATCTACCTGGAGACAGGGCGTTACGACGAGGTGATCGAGATCGGTCAACGCCTCGCGCGCGCCCCCGCGTCACGCGCCGAGGGGCTCACGATCCAGGGCGAGGCGCTCGCCGCGAAGGGTGACCGCGACGCCGCCATCGCGCGATGGAACGAGGCCATCACCGCGGGGCCTGCGAGGGCCGCGAGGCGGGCGCGCGCCTTCGCGGCGACGTGGCTCGCGAGGATGGGTCGACGCGACGAGGCTCGCGAGGCCGCGACGCCGCTCATCGACGAGTACAACGACGCGGGAGAGGCCACCGGGCCGAGGGCGGCGGTGCTCCGTGACGCGGAGTTTCTGCTCTACGTAGGCATGGCCGCGAAGGCGCTGGGCTCGGTGCGCGACGCCAACACGGCCTTCAACGAGTCGCTGCGCATCGACGCCACGCGCGTCGAGACCAACCTCGCGCAGGCCGAGCTCATGCTCTCGACCGAAGACCTCCAGCCCGCGGGAGAGGCCCTCCGCGCGGCCCTCACGGCCAACCCCCACTCGGCGCGCGGGCTCGTGCTGCGCGCGCGTACGAGGCTCGTCTCGGAGCTCGACTTCACGCACGCGGGCGACGACCTCACGGCGGCGCTCGCGATCAATCCGCGCGTCGCAGAGGCGTACGCGCTCCGCGCTGCGATCGTGCTCCGTGACGGAGACATCGCCGCGGCCGACCGGCTCTTGAACGAGGGTGCGGCGATCAACGCGCACGACCCCGCGGTGCTCGCGATGCGCGGCGTGGTGCGCTTCTTCGCCGACGACCGTGACGGCTTTCGCAGGGCCTTCGACGCGCTCTTCGCAGAGGTCCCGACGTACGCCGAGGCCTACGAGGAGCTCGGGGACTTCGCCGACTGGGAGCACCGCTACGCCGAGGCCGCGGAGCTCATGCGCGAGGGCCTCGCGCGCCCCGCCATCGCCGCCGATCGCCGCCTCGGTGCGCGAATCCGCGCGGCCCTCGGGATCAACCTCCTGCGCATGGGACGCGAGGACGAGGGCGTCACCGAGCTCCGCGCTTCCTTCGAAGCGAGCCGCTTCAACGTGCGCGTCGCCAACCTGCTCAACCTCTACGAGCAGATCATGGGCGCCGAGTACGAGACCGACGTCGAGGGGCCGTTTCGAATCCGCTATCACCGCGACGAGCACGCGATCCTGCGGCGCTACGTTCCGACGCTGCTGCGACGCGCCTACGACGACATGGTGCGGCGCTACGGCTACACGCCCGAGGGGCCGCTCTCGATCGAGCTCTACGCCGACGACGAGCACTTCTCGGTGCGCACCTCGGGGCTCCCCGAGATCGGCGTGCAGGGCGTGTGCTTCGGCCGCGTGGTCACGGCCATTTCGCCGCGTGGAGGTCCCTTCAACTGGGCGCAGATCCTCTGGCACGAGCTCGCGCACGTCTTCGCGATCCAGCGCTCGCGGTCGAGGGTTCCGCGGTGGTTCACCGAGGGCTTGAGCGAGTGGGAGGCGTTTCACTCGCACGCTGAATGGTCGCGCGAAGACGAGGGACAGCTCGCCGACGCGCTGCGCGAAGGGCGCATCCCCCGCGTCGCGGAGTTCAACACGGCCTTCACGCACGCGCGCCGCGCCGAGGACATGCTCGTCGCCTACTACGCCGCGTCACAGCTCGTGGCCTTCATGATCGACACGTACGGCTTCGACCGCGTCGTCGCGATGCTCCCGCTGTGGGGCGAGGGGAGGGCGACGCCCGAGGTCTTTCAGCGCGCGCTCGGTGTCTCTGCCGACGAGGTCGATCGCGCGTTTCGAGCGATGCTCGCACCGAGGCTCGCGCGCTACGCCCAGGCCTTCACCGTCGACCCCGGCGCGTACCGCGATCGCGAGTCGCGTCAGCGCGCGGCCGAAGCCTCTCCGCAAGACGCCGCGGCGCAGGCGAGCGCTGCTGCGGCTGCGTACTTCGCGGGCGACGGAGCGGCTGCGGCGTCCCTCGCGGAGCGCGCGGTGAGGCTCGATTCGAACAGTCACCTCGCGCGCTGGGTGAGGGCTCGCATCGCCCTCGCGCACCACCAGGGACGCGAGGCCCTCGAAGAGCTCGACGCCCTCTTCGCCGCAGGAAAGAGCGGCTTCGAACTGCGCATGATGGAGGCCCAGGCCGCGCGCGACGCCCACGACGACACGCGCGTGCGGGCCGCGCTCGACGCCGCGGTGAGGGCCGATCCGACACGGGTGGAGCCCCACGGAATCCTCGCGGAGCTTCACCGCCGCGCGCACCGCGACGCGGATCGCGTGAGCGAGCTCCGTCAGGTGGTGCGACTCGATCAGCACGACCGCGCGTCGCTCGGCGCGCTGCTCGACGCGCTCGTGGCGTCGCGCGCGTGGGCCGACATCAACGCGCTGCGCGAGCACGCGACGAACCTCGACCCCGAGCGGGTGGCCGTTCACCTCGCGCTCGCCCAGGCCGCGCAGGAGACGGGCAACCGCGACGCGGCCGTCTTCGAATACGAGAGCGCCCTCGCGTTGCGGCCCGCGAACGCGGCGGAGATTCGAGCGCGCGTCGAAGAGGTGCGCAGCGGACGTCGAGGGATGCCACCCCTCACCGCACCCGCGGAGCCCGAGCGCGCGGAGCACGACGCGGGGCACTGACCCTCGCGAGCGCCGTTGACAGTGGGGACCGAGCGCGCGACGTTCCCGCGCCTATGGCGAACACACGGCAGAACGGCGTCGACGACGAGCGCCTCAAGGGCATCACCAGCGGACCTCTCCCGGGCTCTCGCAAGGTCTACGTGAGCGGCGAGCGTCACCCGTCGGTGCGCGTCCCGATGCGCGAGATCGCCCTCGCGCAGACGCGCGCGCGGGGCCCCAACGGCACCTCGCAGCTCGTCTCGAACGCGCCCATCACCGTGTACGACACCTCGGGACCCTACACCGACCCCGAGATGCGCATCGATCTCCGCAAGGGCGTGGCCGCTTCGCGGCGTCCGTGGGTGATCTCGCGCGGTGACGTCGAAGAGCTCCCCGGGCTCACGTCGGACTATGGCCGCGCGAGGCTCGGCGACGCCGCGCTCGAGGCGCTGCGCTTTCCCGGTGAGCGAAAGCCGCTGCGCGCGAAGGCCGGTCGCACGACGACGCAGATGCACTACGCCCGCCGCGGCGAGATCACGCCCGAGATGGAGTACATCGCCATCCGCGAGCAGTCGAAGGTCGACGAGGCCGCGCTCAAGGGACACCACCGCGGCGAGGCCTTCGGCGCCGTGATGCCGCGGAAGATCACCCCCGAGTTCGTGCGCGATGAAGTGGCGCGCGGGCGCGCGGTGATCCCCGCGAACATCAACCACCCCGAGGTCGAGCCCATGATCATCGGGCGCAATTTCAGGGTGAAGGTGAACGCCAACATCGGCAACAGCGCCGTCGCGTCGACCATCGAAGACGAGGTCGAGAAGATGGTGTGGTCGATCCGCTGGGGCGCCGACACCGTGATGGACCTCTCGACGGGCAGGAACATCCACGAGACGCGCGAGTGGATCGTGCGCAACTCGCCCGTCCCGATCGGTACGGTGCCGATCTACCAGGCGCTCGAGAAGGTCGGCGGCAAGGCCGAAGACCTCACGTGGGAGCTCTTTCGCGACACGATCATCGAGCAGGCCGAGCAGGGCGTCGACTACTTCACCATCCACGCGGGCGTGCTGCTGCGGTACGTGCCGCTCACGGCGAAGCGCGTCACGGGCATCGTCTCGCGCGGCGGGAGCATCCTCGCGAAGTGGTGCCTCGCGCACCACGAGGAGAACTTTCTCTACACGCACTTCGACGAGCTCTGCGAGGTGATGAAGGCCTACGACGTGTCGTTCTCGCTCGGCGACGGGCTGCGTCCGGGGTCGATCGCGGACGCCAACGACGAGGCGCAGTTCGCCGAGCTCACCACGCTCGGAGAGCTCACGCGCAAGGCGTGGAAGCACGACGTTCAGGTGATGATCGAGGGCCCCGGCCACGTGCCGATGCAGCTCATCCACGAGAACATGAAGAAGCAGCTCGAGCTCTGCGACGAGGCGCCCTTCTACACGCTCGGTCCGCTGACCACCGACATCGCGCCGGGCTACGACCACATCACCAGCGCGATCGGCGCGGCGATGATCGGCTGGTTCGGCACCGCGATGCTCTGCTACGTGACGCCCAAGGAGCACCTCGGCCTGCCTGACAAGGACGACGTCCGCGACGGCGTGATCGCGTACAAGATCGCGGCGCACGCGGCGGACCTCGCGAAGGGCCACCCCGGCGCGCAGTACCGCGACGACGCGCTCAGCCGCGCGCGCTTCGAGTTCC
>JBPOHC010000877.1:0-8744 GCA_052035985.1 Myxococcota bacterium
GCGACGAGGTCCGAGAGCCACGCCGGGACCTCGGGCGCGATGGACGAGAGCGCAGGGATCTCGGCCGTGAGGATCTCGACCATCAGGGCGTTGTAGTTGTCGGCGACGAAGGGGCTCCTGCCCGCGAGCGCTTCGAAGAGCACCACGCCGAGGGACCACACGTCGGCCGAGGGGTCGACCTCGCGGAGCCCGCGGGCCTGCTCGGGGGGCATGTAGCGGGGCGTTCCAACGAGGGCGCCCGTGCGCGTGAGGGCCACGCCCGGTGACTGCGCGTCGAGGAACTTCGACACCCCGAAATCGATGAGCTTCGGCGCTCGCCGCCCGTCTTCGCCCGCGACGAGGAAGATGTTCTCGGGCTTGAGGTCGCGGTGAACGATCCCCGCGCGGTGCGCCGCGTCGAGCGCGTCGACGATGGGGACGAGCAGCGAGAGGGCCTCGCGCGGGTCGAGCCTCCCGCGGTCGGCGAGGTGGCCGCGGAGGTCCGTGCCGGTGAGAAGCTCCTGGGCGATGTAGGGCGTGTGGGCCTGCGCGTCGTGGTCGGCGTCGAGCACCGCGACGATGTTCGGGTGCGCGATGCGCGACGCGGCCTTCGCCTCACGCACGAAGCGGGCGACGGCGGTCTTGTCGAACGCGTCGTCGCCGAGCATGAGCTTGATGGCGACGCGGCGTCCGAGCGCGAGCTGCTCGGCCTCGTACACCGCGCCCATCCCGCCGTGCCCGAGCACGCGCAGGAGCTTGTAGCGACCGGCGATGACGCTCCCGATGCGCGCTTCGACGCGCTGGCGGCGGCGCTCTTCGAACGACGCTCCCTCGGGCTGCGGCACGGCGGGGTCAGACAACGCGGCGGTTTTCGACATCAGGCGACCAGGCGGCGCGATGCTACCAGAGCGCCGTGGGCGCGACGGATGTGAGAGCGGGACCAGACCCGCGCTCGCGCGTCGTCGATTTCGTGATGGGGCCGTCGGGGAGCGCCAAAACCCCTCGTGCACCAACAACGGCACGCGGGTGCCGCGACGGTGGGGATGATCGCCCGGGTCGACCTCTCACGCAGCGCATCGCTGCGCGTCGACGCCCCCGCGCGCCCGCAGAACTCGCACACGGAGAGACCATGAACCGACGACAGCTCAGCGCCCTCTGCTCCATCCTCGCGACCGCATCGTGCTACGGAGGCGCCGACCGCGAAGACATCGGCCAGGCCGGGCAGCAGGCGGTGTTCGGCCCCACCGACGATCGTCAGCTCGTCTCGTCGCTCGGCTATCCCTACAGCGCGATGGGGCTCGTGACCTCCGGCGGACGATGCACCGGGACGCTCATCGCGCCCGACAAGGTGCTCACCGCGCAGCACTGCCTCGGCGCGTCGCTCGCGCAGACGACCTTCTGGCGCCACGGGGCCTCGGCGCCGACCGCGGTCACGCGCATCGTCGCGGGGCGCGGCGCCACCGACGGAGACAGCCCCCACGACTGGGCGATCCTGTGGCTCGCGACGCCCGTTCCGGCGAGCGTCACGGCGGTGATGAACGTCACCGAGCCCGCGAGCTCCGCCTTCACCGTGCGCCGCGCGGGATACTCGTGGGACATGGCCGGCCTCGAAGAGGTCACCGCGTGCAACGTCACGAGGACCACCGCGCAGGGCGTGCTGCTCAACAACTGCGACCTCATGGGCGGCGCGTCGGGCGGGCCCTACTTCCTCTACAACGGCAGCGGCGCGGCCTCGCTCGTGGGCGTGACCTCGGGGCACTCGTTCGGCCCCATGTGCGCCTACAACGCGCAGGGCGCGAGCGATCCGGTCAACTGCGGCTCCGTGGTCACGAGCGCGAACCCAGCGAACGCGTGGGCATACAACGAGGCGTACGCCAACAGCGCCGTGAGCGCGGCGCTCTTCCGAACGGCGCCGCACTACGCGGGCAGCGTGTCGGTGGTGAGCGTCAAGAGCGGCAGCTCGAGCGTCATGCGCATGCAGGCGCTCGACCCCGAGCGAGGGACGCTCCACGAGCGCGCGAAGGTCAGCACCAACGCCGACGCCGCGTGGAGCGCGTGGGGATTCAACACCGTCACCGCGCGCAGCGGCCTCTCGGCGGGCACCCTCCAGGACGGTCGCCAGATGATGCTCGGCCTCACCTCGACGGGCGCCCTCACGATGGCGTGGGCCTCGGTCGTCGGCGGAAACATCGGCGCGTGGAGCTCCTTCGCGGGCCCCGGCGCGCCGTACACCTTCACCGCGATGCGCGACACCGCCATCGGCCGCACCTCGGGCGGACAGACGCAGCTCTACGCCCTCGCGCAGTCGGGCGCGGTCTACACCACGTGGAAGACCGGCGACTCGAACTCGGCCTGGAGCGCCTGGGTCAACATGGGCACGCCGATGTCGGGCGCGACCTCCATCGCGGCGTACACCACGCCCGACGGAACGCAGCAGCTCTGGGTCGCGGGCTCGAGCGGCGTGCGCACGACGTGGCTCACGCCGGGCAGCGCCGCGTGGACGGGGTGGACGGCCTTCGCGCTCGCGACGCTGGGGCTCCCCGAGTCGTGGCTCGACATCGCCGTGAGCGCGACGCAGTCGAACCGCGTCGACGTGTGGGGCGTGAGCGTGAACGGGGCCGTGTTCCGCCGCACGAAGGTGACCTCTGCGTCGTCGAGCGCGTGGACCGCCCCGTGGTACTTCAAATTCGATGGCTCGGTGATGTACGGGATGCGCGCCATCAGCGCGGCGCGGCTCTCCGACGGGCGCGAGGTGCTCGTCACCGCGAACGCCAGCGGCGAAGGCTTTCTCACCTGGGAGACCGCCGAAGACACCTTCTCGACCTGGTCGCGCTTCTACCGATAGAAGCGACGCCAGCGGGCGCCGGTGAACCCTCCGGCGCCCGACTCCTCGACGTAGAGCATCTCGCCCGTCGACGTGCCCGGCGCCGTGCCCTCGCCCGCGATCGCAACCACCGCGGCGCGGGCGCTCGCGGCCTCGTCAGAGAACGCGCCCACGGCGACCTCACGCACGATGCCCGCCACGGGAAAGGCCGCGTCGCGCACCCACGCGGTGCCATCTGCGACGCGCGCGGTGTAGCGCACCTGTCCGCTGGTCATCACGCTCAGCACGAAGGGACGACCATCACCGAGCACGCCCGCGCTGACGGCCACCACGGGCTCCGACAGCCCGTCGCCGAGGCTCTGCCATCCGTCGGGCGGCCACCAGCTCGCGCACGCGCCGCTCGCGCCCGGCGCCCACCGCGAGAGCACCCCCGAGGGCGTCGCGGCGAAGACCTGATAGGCGCGCTCCGTGGGCGTGCCCGCGAAGCTTACTGCGGCGAGCCGCGTCGCGGTCGCCACGACGCCGAGCGAGCACCAGGGCGACCAGTCGGCGTTCGACGCCGCCGCGGTCTTGTACTGCGTCACGACCTCGCCGCGGTCGCCGAGGGCGTACACCTGCGCGGGCTCGCGCGCGCCGCCGCTGCTCGCGATCGACACGAAGCGCCGCGCGTCGGGCGACGACGTGTAAGGCGACCAGTCGGTGAAGCGCTCGGGCTCGCCGGCGAAGGCCCAGCGGTATTGCAGCGCCGCGCCTCGCTCGTGGAAGGCAAGCGACGACTCGCCGCCGTAGAGCGCGAAGGCCGTGAGCGATCCCGCGCGGGCGTCGTCTGGAGAACGCGCGCCGGGGAGAACGCGCCAGGGTCCCCAGCCCGTCGCGCCGCGCACGCGGACGTGGAGGCGCGCGGTGTCGTCGTCGAAGGCCCACGCCACGGGTCGCCCACCGACGCCGGGTCCGAGCGCGACGCTGCGGGGATTGAGCGGGAGCGCGTTGAGCCCGCGCACCGAGACGAGGGCGCCGCCGTCGCCGGGGTCGATCGCGTAGACGGTGGCCTGGTCGCCCGCGCACTCGATCAACGCAGCGCCTGCGACGGGCGCGTCGAGGTCGCAGTCGTGCGTGAGGGTGGTCCCGTCGTCGCGCGTGACGCCGCATCGGGGAGAGACCCGCAGCGTCGTCGCGTCGGAGCCGCCGTAGCTCGCCAGCGCGAGGTCGTCGGGGAGCGCCGGGGCGTCGCGCACGCTCGCGGTGGGGGCGGCGCGGTCGCCCGCGAGCACGCGCGCCGCGAGGGTGATGACCGAGAGGTTCGCATCCGAACGATCGTCGTCGGCGTCGCGGAGGTGCGCCACGCGGAGCGCGGGTGTTCCCCGCTCTACACCGTGGATTTTGAATGTGATGTCGCGCGCGGGGAGGTGATTCGTCCCCGTACGATCTCGCAGGCACGACTCCGTCGTGAGCACGCGCGCGGCGCCGATGAGCACTCCCGCGCACCACCGTCCGTCGGCGAGCTCGACGCGTCCCATCGGGGCGTAGCAGGACGGGGCCGCGTCACGCCACGCGTAGTGCGCGCCCGACGCGGGAGGCGCGGCGGCGTCGCGGTCGCCGGGGAGCCGCACCGTGGTCGACGACGCGCAGCCGCAGAGCGTCGCGAGGATCGCGGCCCGGCGCGGGGTCATCGGTAGAACCGCCCCCAGCGGGCGCGCGCGAAGCCTCCCCCCGGCGTGTCGTCTTCGGTGAGCGAGAAGACCTCGCCGGTCGGAGCGTCGCCGTCGACGTCGCGGGTCACGGCGACGAGGAGGGCGCGGTCGTCGCGGAGCGTCCCGCTGGCGAGGGCCGAGAGGCCGCCGTCGAGCTGTCGGGCGAAGGGCTCTTCGTCGGTCCACGCGGTGCCGTCGGCGAGGCGCTCTCGTCGCAAGATGCGCCCCTCGTCGGTGACGCGGAGCGCCACGGGCTGACCGCGCAGCGTCGAGCTCAGCGCGACGAGCGCGGGGCGCGACTGCGCCGCGGTGATGAAGCGGGGAAAGCCTTCGGAGCGAGGCTCCCAGGCCGAGAGCCCGTAGCCCGTGCCCGACCAGTCGATGTGAACGCCCTCGGGCGTCGAGACGACGAGGGTGCGAACGGGGCCGCCGTCGACGCCCCGCGCGGTGCCCGCCGCGATGCGCGCCGCGCCGGGGACGCGCCCGAGCTCGTACCAGTCGGACCACGCCGCGGTCACCGAGTCGTCGACCTTGTTCGCGACGAAGACCATCCCCGTCGCGTCGACGACGTAGACCTCGATGCGGTCGATGGCGCTTCCGGTGACCGCAACGTCGCGCAGCGGCGCGCTCCCGGGTACGGGCGCCATGGTGCTGTCGTCGTTGCCGAGGGCCGTGCCGTCGCGCCAGTCGCTCCACAGGTGGCGGAGCGTGCGGTCTGCGCCGAGCACCACGAGGTACGGCATGTCGACGAGGCGAAGCCCTCCCGCAGCGAGCGCGCTCCCGGCAGGAAGCTGCACAGGGAGGGCCTTCCACGGTGACCACCGCGCGCCGTCTCTCGTGCGGAGGTGCACACGGCGGGTGAGGGCGTCGAAGGCGTACACCACGGGTCCGTACACGGTCGCGGGACCCGCGGTGATACGGGTCGGCGCCAGGGGCGCGTCGCGCGCGTAGTCGAGCGGAACGGCGTTGTAGCGTGCGCGCTCGCGAGCGTCATCGCCCGCGGCGGTGAGCGCGTAGAGCGTCGCGACGCCGCGCTCGCACTGGAGCACCGCGCCGCCCGAGAGCGCGGGTTTGAAGGTCGCCGAGTGCGAGAGCGAGTCCTCGTCGTAGCGGCGGAGGTCGCCGGGTGTCGACACGCCGAGCTCGTCGCCCGTCGCGCGGGTGTACCCCACCACCTCGACGCCCCGCAGTCGGTCGCTCGCGAGACCCACCGAGGGAAACGCCGTGACGCCCTCGACGGGCGCGTCGAGCATCAGCGCGGCCCAGTCTCCGCCCGCGCGCGTGTCGTCTGCGTCACGGCCGTGGACGACCCGCGAGACCGTGACGGGCGACGCCGCGCCGTGGAGCGTGAAGGTGAGCGCGCGCGCCGGGAGGTACGCGCCGCCCGCGCGTTCGAGCACACAGCCCGCGGTCGTGAGGACGATCGTGGGAGAGAGCATCACCGCGCCGCAGCGCTGTCCGTCGGCGCGCGAGAGGCGGCCGAGGGCGCGGTGACACGCGGCGCGCGGAGAGGTCCATGCGTAGCGGGCGGAGAGGGCGGGCGTGGGGGCGTCGCTCACGGCGGCGTCGGCGGGCTCGACGAGCACCGTGATCACCTGGCCGCCGCATCCGTGGAGGGCGAGCGCTGCGACGAGACGGAGCGCGCTCATTCGGGCGGCGGCTCCGCGAGCGCGCGTGCGATGCGTGCCCGGTGCACGCTGTCGGGGAAGCGTCGATTGAACTCCGCCGCGCGCGCGAGGGCCTCGTCACGCCGACCCGAGCGCACGAGGGCGTCGATCCACAGGCGCTCGCGGTCTTCGCGCATCGCTCCGTCGGGGAAGCGTCGCAGGTGCTCTCGCACGGAGGCGAGCGCGGCGGCGTGGTTGTCGCGCGCGAGCGCCGCGGTAGCCTGATCGATGAGCGCGATCTCGCGGTCGAGGTCGGTCTCGGGCGCGGCTGCGACAGGCGCTCGCGCGGGCGCTGTCACGGGCGCAGCGACGGGCGCTGTCACGGGCGTCGCAGCGACGGGCACCTCGACGCGCACCACGCGCTCGACGGGGACCTGCACCACGCGTTCGACAGGGACGCGCACCACGCGCTCGACGACGACGCGCTCGGGGCGACGGAGCGTCGCGTAGGTGCCCGCGCCGGTGAGGCCCCCGAGCGCGAAGGCCGTCGCGAGCCCCGCGAGCTTGAGCACACCGAGCTTCGCCGTGGCCGCGGCGCTCGCGGAGAGTGTCGCCGTCGGAGGCGCGCTCGGCGCGGCGGGCGCGTTCGTGGTCGGCGGGCGCGCGGCGTCCGTCGGTGTTTCCGTTGGTGTTTCCGTCGGTGTTTCCGTCGGGGCGTCGAGGTCGAGGCTCTCCGAGAGCGCGTCGAAGAGCGCGTCGGGGTCGACCTCGGGCGCCATCGGCCTCGCGCGCTCATCGTCGAGGAGCGCGAGGAGGTCGGGCGAGAGCGCATCCACGGGTTCGAGGCTCATCGCTCCCCTCGCTTGCTTCGGAGACGCTTCACGGCCGCGGCGAAATCTTCTCGCGCGAGGCGCAGTCGGCTGTACACGGTCCCGAGCGGAATGCCGAGCGCCGCAGCGGCTTCTGGCGCGCTCACGCCGTCGATGTCGGCCATCACGAAGACCGCGCGGCGGTCGAGGTCGAGCGCGTCGAGGGCCGCGAGCACGAGGCGTCGGTTGCGCACGGCATCGACCGCGTCCTCGCCGCTCTCGCCGTCGACGGCGGCGTCGACCTCTTCGAAGACCGCGCGCCTCCGCCACGCGCCGCGCTGATAGTCACCGACGACGCGGTACGCGAAGCCGAAGAGCCAGGGCTTCACGGGGCGCTCGCGGTCGAAGGTGGCGCGCTGCTTCCATACTTCGGTGAAGACCTTCTGCGCGGCGTCTTGGAGGTCGGGCGCCGCGACGCCGAGGCGGCGCAGGGTGTTGACGGTCCACGCGAGCTCCGCGCGGTACACCGCGGTGAAGGCCGCGCGGTCGAGCCCCGAGGCCCCGTCGCGCGCGGTCAAAGGCGGCCCGGCGGGGGCCTCGAGCGCGGCGGCGAGCGCGTCGACGGGAGCTTGCGCGGCGCCTTCCATACCCGGTGTTTGGTGAGCTGGGTCCGGGCCCATCACGGAATGCTCCACGTCGCGCCGAGGCCCGCCGAGAGCCTCCACGGATCGCGCCAGGTGCGCCCTTCGGAGAACTGTAGCGTCGCGGCGCCGGGGACCCAGAGCCCCTCGACGCGCAGCGAGAGCGCGAAACCTCCCGCGCGGACGAGATCGAACGCGACGCGCGGACCGACGACGGGGCTGACGACGAGCGGCTCCTCGCTGGCCACGCCGAAGCGACCGAGGAGCGTGAGTCGCGTGGCGCTCACCCCCGCGACGGCGCAGAGGGAGAAGCGCCACGGGTGCCCGCACGCGACGCCCACGAAACGTCCCGAGAGCGCGCTCAGCGAAGCCTCGGGCGAGGGGTCCGCCGACGACGAAGGGAGCAGCGCGACGAGCTCGATACCGAGCGACAGCGCGGCTCGCCTCGCGCGGCCGTGCGCTTCGAAGCCCGCGGCCCACAACGGGGCGTCGCCCGCGAGATCGCCCACGAGTCCAGCGCCCGCTTCGAAGCGCCACGGCGACGACGGAGGCCGGGCGATCGGTGATGCGTCGGGCAGCGATGCGTCGGGCAGCGATGCGTCGGGCGCGTCGACGACCGCGGCGTCGGTAACTTCGATGACGGACGCGTCGGGTGGCGCGGCGTCGAGAGAGACTTCGACCGTCGGAGCGCTGTCTTCGAGGAAGACGGCGGTGCGTCCCGCGAGGAGCGCGACGAGGTCGCGGCACGCGTTGCGAGCGACGCGGACGGGCGTGCCCGGAGAGGTCGCGCCGTCGGCGAGGACGGTCTGCGTGTGACCGATGAGCGCGCCGTCGGGGGAAGCCTCGATCGAGATGGTGAGCGTCGTGTCCGCGTCGTCTTCGAAGGGAATCGCCCCGAGTCGTCGCGCGACCTCGCGACGAAAGGCGTCCTCTCCGGGGCACGCCGTGAGCTCGGGTGCGACGCGCCACACGAGGCGAGCGCGATGGAAGCGGTGCGCTCCCTGCGCGGCCACGACCGACGACAGCAGTCCGAAGAGCACCGCTGCTACGAGTCGGGGAGGCCGCACGCGGTCGTTGGTAGCACCGCGCGCGCGGCCCGGTCTACAGTGGCGCCTCGCCCCCGCGCGACCCGATGACAGACAAGGCCCCGAGCGCGCTGCACGCCTTCGCCATCGACCTCCGCGCGCTGGCGG
>JBPOHC010001078.1:0-2150 GCA_052035985.1 Myxococcota bacterium
AGCGACCCTTTTTCGAGGCGCTCGACGCGCGTCGGATGCCCGGGTACGACGCGCTCTTCGCCATGCGCCGCGGGCTCGTCGCGAAGTTCCCCGCGGTGCATCGCGCGCTCGATGGGCTTACGGCCCACGTGCGACAGCGCATGGCCGCGATGCTCGACCTCGTCGCCGAAGCGTACACCGACCGCGGATGTCACCTCGTCGCGGCGGCGTGGTTCCCGCAGCACGACCCCGACGGAGCGCTCGAAGGGAGCCACTACCTCCACGCGCTCTCGACGCTCTTCGAACGCGTCGTGGCGACCCTGCGCGAGCGCGGCCCCGATCGCCATCGCGTCGAGGTGCACGCGGGACGCCTCGAACTCGCGCACCCGACCCTCGCCGCGGGACGTCGCACGTTTCTCTCGCGGCCGGTGGACGTTGGTGTCGCCGCGCGCGAAGCCGGGCTCTCTCCGCTCGCGCCGCCGACCCCGTCGCCCGATCGGGCCCCGGTGCGCATCGTGGCCGACATGCCCGCCGCCTTCGACGCGAACGTGCACCCCGGCATCGTCTTCGCGGATTTTCTCTCGAACACGATCTGGCGGTCGATGAACGTCGGCGGCGCGGGCGCCTCGTGGGCCGACCTCGCGTCGTGCCTCGAGGTCCGTCGCGCGCGGCACGATCGTCACGTCGGCGAGGCATCGTTGCGCTTCGAAGCGCCGCTTCGTGGCGCCGTGAGCCCGCAGCCTCACGCGCCCATGGTCGCCGTGTCGGGCGCGCCCGCGGAGTTCGTGCGCGCCGCGTGGCGGGGTGAGAGTGACCCCGGCGCGCGCTTCGAAGCGCCGACGCGTTGGGCGCGCGAGCAGGCCGAGCGGTGGGCGAGCTTCGCGAGGGCGGTGCAGTCGTGAGCGGAAGGATTCCCAGCGAAGGCGCCTGGCAGATGCTGGCCGATCTCGCCCCGACGGCAGACCGGGCCGCGAGGAACCGTGCCGCGACGAAGCTCGATGGCCTCGTCCGCAGGCTCGTTCAGTTCAACCTCCCCGCGGTGCTCAGGCATCAGGAAGACGACGTCCACGCGACCATTCTGGAGCGCGTGATCCGGCGGTATCCCGCTGGTTTCGTCGAGGATTCGCGCGAGAACCTCGCGGGCCGCGACAACCTGACGGTCGGGTACGTCAGGTCGATGGTCATCAACTACGGCTACGACCTCTTGCGTAAGCGCAAGGCGACGCACGAGCGAAAGCACGTCCCCTACGAGGAGATTCATGAGCGCGCCGAGGTCGACGAGTCTGGTACGCCTTCGGATGGATCGGATCTCCCGTGGGGCCCGAAGCGGCACGACCTCGCCTCGCCTGAGCCTGGGCTCGAAGGCTCACCGGTCCGAGCGGTGCTCCCCATCGTGCAGCGCGTCGTCGAGGCCGCCGCGGAGGCGCGTCACCCCCGGTACCGCGACGATCTCCACAAGACGTGGTCGCTCCTCTGCGAGATCGCCTGCGACGAGCGCCCGATTCGAGAGATCGTCGCCCGCGACGAAGGCATCGGCGAAGACGCGCCGCAGCCGGTCCTCGTGGCCGCGCGCAACCGGATCTACAAGCGCTGCTCGCGACTTCGCGTAGATCTGCTGTCGGTCGCGGACACCCTCCAGATCGGCGGTCACCTCACCGGCGAGGAGCACCGCCTCGTCGTCGCGTTCGTCACGGGTGTGGCGATCCGCTGTCAGGGACCTAAGCCCGCGAGCGTCAGAGGGGGATGACATGACCGCAGGAACCCGCCGCTCTCGTCGCACGCCCGGAGTGCAGCCATGAACGCTCTCTCGCCAGAAATCGCCGCCGCGCTCGGCTTCGAGCCCGCGCAGCGCTTCGAGCACCTCACCGAGCTCGACACCCGGCTCGACACCGTCGATCACGGCGCCGTCGAGATCGTAGCCATCGCCCTCGCCGCGCTCATCGAGTCGGTCATCGCGCAGCAGCCCGACTTCGACGCGATGTCCTCCGCGCCCCCGCCGCTTGCTGCGGCGCGCTGCGAGGTCCGCCAGTGGCGCCACGCGCCGGGTATCTTCATGGTGCGCACCACCGGGGGCGCCCCGTCGTTTCGAGGCATCGACGAGGCGCGTATGCAACGCGTCGCGAGCGGCGAGCTCTTCGTCGACGCCCGCGAGCGGCCGTTCTACCTCCGTG
>JBPOHC010000654.1:0-16198 GCA_052035985.1 Myxococcota bacterium
AGGCCCAAGCGCGTCTTCGCGAACCGCGCGGCCTTCCTCCACTGGACGCAGCGCGTGGTCTCGGTCTGCGGCTACGTGAAGCGGCTGCTCGTCGAGAACGAGGGCATCGATCCGTCGCGCATCGAGGTGGTCTACAACGGCGTCGACCCCTCGCGCTTCGACCTCTCGGTGCTCACCGACGGGACGCGCGAGAGGCTCCGCGCCGAGCTCTCGATCGCGCCCGAGCACAAGGTCGTGACCTGCGTCGCGCGGCTCCACCCGGTGAAGGATCACCCGACGCTCGTCCGCGCCTTCGCGCACGCCGCGAAGACGGTCTCCGATGCGCGGCTCCTCGTGGTGGGCGGCGGCGACGACGGACCGCTGCGCGCGCTCGCGAGCGAGCTCTCCGTGTCCGACAAGGTGATCTTCACGGGCGCGCGCAGAGACATCCCCGCGGTGTACGCCGCGAGCGACCTCTTCGCGATGGCCTCGCTCAGCGAGGGGACGAGCGTGACGCTCCTGGAGTCGATGCTCTTGCAGCGACCGTCGGCGGTGACCGACGTGGGCGGCAACCCCGAGATCGTGGAGCGCGGCGTCACCGGGCTCCTCACGCCCCGCGGTGACGCAGAAGCGCTCGGCGGCTCCATCGCGTCGCTACTCTCTGATCCTGCACGCAGAGAGGCGATGGGCGCGAGAGGACGCGCCAGGGTGCTCGCGCGCTTCACGCAGAAGCGCATGCACGACGGGTGGCTCGGGGCCTTCGACGACGCGGCGCACATGGCCGCGAAGGGTCGCTGATCGCATGTGTGGAATCGCCGGCATCGTGAACCTCTCCGACGCGCTCGCGCCGCCCTCGCGCGAGCTCCTCGAGCGGATGGTGCGGGCGATTCATCACCGCGGCCCCGACGAGTTCGGGCTCTTTCGTGACGTGCGCGCTGCGCTCGGACACGCGCGGCTCTCGATCGTCGACCTGGCTTCTGGACAGCAGCCCCTCGCCAACGAAGACGGCACCCTGCACGTGGTGTTCAACGGCGAGATCTTCAACCACGTCGAGCTGCGCGAGGAGCTCTCTGCGCTCGGTCACACGTTCCGTACGCGCAGCGACACCGAGGTGATCGTGCACGCGTGGGAGGCGTGGGGCGACGCGTGCCTCGCTCGCTTCAACGGCCAGTGGGCCTTCGCGCTGTGGGACTCGACCTCGGGCACCCTCATCCTCGCGCGTGACCGCGTGGGCGTTCGACCGCTTCACATTCAGCAGTCGGGCGGACGGGTTCGTTTCGCGAGCGAGGTGAAGGCGCTCTTTCAAGACCCCGAGGTGCCTCGCGCGATCGACGCGGCAGGGCTCGTCGAGACCTTCACGTTCTGGGCTCCGCGCGCGCCCCGCACGCTCTTCGAAGGCGTGACCGAGCTGCCTCCGGGCTCGGTGCGCACCTACGACCGCCACGGAGCGGTGACCGAGCGCGTGTGGTGGCGACCGGGCTTTCCGACCGAGAAGCTCAGGGCCGATCGCACGGAGGAGAACGCCGAGCGATTGCTGTCTGCGCTGCGCGACGCGACGCGGCTGCGCATGGTGCGAGCGGACGTCCCCGTGGGCGCGTACCTCTCGGGCGGACTCGACAGCGCCGTCGTGGCCTCGCTCGCGCGCGAGGCTTCGCCCGCAACGCTGCACACGTTCTCGCTGCGCTTCGAAGACGCCGAGTACGACGAGACGCCGCATCAACGGCTCATGGCCGAGCGCCTCGGCAGCGTTCACCACGAGGTCGTCGCGACGCGCGGAGACATCGCGAAGGCGCTCCCCGAGGTGATCTTTCACACGGAGCGGGCGATCGTGCGGGCGGGTCCCGCGCCGCTCTTTCTGCTCTCGGCGCTGGTGCGTCGCGAGGGCATGAAGGTCGTGGTGACGGGCGAAGGGGCCGACGAGTTCCTCGGGGGGTACGACCTGTTTCGCGAGGCGCGCGTGCGGAGGTTCTGGGCGCGTCACCCTGAGTCCGCGGTGCGTCCGAGGCTCTTCGATCGCTTGTATCCGTGGCTCGCGCGCTCTCCACAGGCGTCGCGCACGCTCGCGATGCGCTTCTGGGCGCGGGGCCTCGATCGCCCCGACGCGCCCGACTTCTCGCACGGCCCGCGATGGTCGAGCGCGGCGGCCCTCCAACGCTTTCTCACGCCCGCGGTGCTCGAGTCGGCGAAGCCCGAGGGAGACCCCATCGAGCGCCTCCTCGCGACGCTCCCCGCGGAGTTCTCGAAGTGGGACCCGCTCTGTCGCGCGCAGCACCTCGAGATCACGACGCTGCTCTCGTCGTACATCCTCTCGTCGCAGGGCGACCGCGTGCTCATGGGGAACTCCATCGAAGGGCGCTTCCCCTTTCTCGACGCCGACGTGATGGCGCTCGCGAACTCGCTTCCGCCCGACGACAAGCTCTTCGTGCTCGACGAGAAGCACGTGCTGAAGCTCGCCGCGAAGTCGCTCATCCCCGCGGAGATCACGGCGCGCCCGAAGCAGCCCTACCGCGCGCCCGACGCGGTGTGCTTCGTCGGCCCCGCTGCGCCCGCGTACGTGCGCGAGGTGCTCTCTCCGCGCGCGGTCTCCGACGCGGGGCTCTTCGATGCGACGCTCGTTCAGGGCCTCTACGACAAGTGCGCCCGCTCGGCCGAGCGCGGCGCGCTGAGCAACGCCGACAACATGGCCTTTCTCGGCGTGCTCACCGCGCAGCTCGTCGTCGACAGCCTCGTGCGCGTCACGCCCGCAGCGCCCGCGGCCGATCGCACGCCGGGCTTCCGCACGGTGATCGATCGGGTGGGGTAGAGGCTTCACCGTCTTTCAGGCGGCTACCGCGAGAACACCTCGTCGGCCTTCATCAGCAGCGCGGCGGCCTCGACCGATGCCCCACGGATGAGGCTCGCGAGCGTGGTCACCATGCGCGGCGCGTAGGCGCTCACGTCGCCGCCCGCCACGGCTCGCAACGCCGCGCGATCGGCCGCGCGCAGACGGAACGGACCGCCTCCGCACGACAGACACACGACGCCGCCGGCCTCGGGGTTGATGGTCACCATCGCGCGCTCGGGCGCGGGCTTCGAACACCGCACGCAGCGGTCGAGCACGGGCGCGTGGCCGCCGTGGGTGAGCACCTCCAACACGAAGCGCACGAGCACCGCGGGCGTCACCCTCGCGTCGGCCTCCGTCGAGACGCGCTCGTAGAGCTCTCCGAGCAGCAGGAAGCACGTCGCGTCGCCCGGCGAGGGAGCCGCCACCTCGCGGAGAAAGCCCGTCGCCGTGAGGGCCACGGTCTGCCGCGTGAGGTCGCTGTGGAGCGGCGCCCAGGTGCGCTCGATGCGCGCTTCGTCGAGGCGAAGCCCCTTCGTCGAGGGGGTCATCGCGAAGCGGTGGAGGGCGAGCGGCGTGAGCCCGCCCGCGAAGCGCTGACGCGACCGCTGACCCGAGGGCGCGAGCACATCCACTCGGTCTCCGTCTTCGAGGAGGAGCTCCGCGCGGAGGTCGTGCTCACGGAACGGCCGACGGTCGAGGACGAAGCCGCGCGCCGACCGCTCAGACACGGTGCTCGGTGTGACCCCGCGCGCTCAGGCGCGGAGCGTCGAGGTCACGACGGGCGCTTGCGAGAGCTGCTCTGGACGATCCTGCGTGCGAGGGCGGAGCAGGAAGGACATCGCCAGCGTGGCGAGGATCGCGAACACGACCAGCGCGATCGCGAGGCCGAAGCGGCGGCCGCGGTCCTGCGGGGGGATCGAGAGGCGCGTCGGGACGGGCTGCACCTCGCGGGCGCGGATCTCCATCCCATAGCGGGCGAGGACGTCTTCGGTGCGAACGCCGACAGCGCGCGCGTAGGCGCGGAGAAAGCCCTTCGCGAAGGTGTCACCCGGCAGGTCGTCGAAGCGCCCGGTCTCGATGAGCTCGAGGGTCTTCACGGGGATTCGCGTCGTGTCCGCGACCTCCTCGAGCGCGATTCCTCGCTGCTCCCTCTCACGTCGTAGCCAGGTTCCCATCGTCTCCATCAGGACCTCGGCACGCCTCGACCGACGAAAGTCGCGCGTGCGGTGTTCTCCGAGACGTCGTCAGGCCCGCTGGGAGAGGGCGAGCGCCACGACGCACTTCGGAGGGGGTTGCATTTGAGGGAGCGCATCACTGTGCGACCGACCTCCCCAGGCTCGCGCACTCCCGGCCTTCAGCGGTGGTCGAGTCGAGCTCGACGCATCGCCGCAGGTCGTCGCGGGCCTGATCGGTGTGGTGCAACTGGATGTGCGCCCTCGCCCGTTCAAGAAAGGCACCCTGGTTGCGGTCGCACCCCTGCTGCGCCGCATCGAGGGCATGGTCCAGCGCTTCGAGAGCGCGCTGGTGCTCATTCAGGTGATTGAAAGACTCGCCGAGGCGCGCCCAGCCCACGCAGAAGCGCGGCTGGATGTTCACCGAGCGCTCCAGGGCCGTGACCGCCTCGCGGTACTGCCCCTTGCGGTTGAGCGCCCAGCCAAGGTTGCCGAACGCCAGATGCGGCGTCGCGTAGGTGATCTCGTCGCTGGCCGCGCGAAAGAGCGGCAGCGCCTCGTCGGTGCGCCCGGTGTTCATCAGCACCACGCCGAGCGTGTTGCGAACCTCGGCGAGCGCAGAGCGCAGGCGCTCGTCATCGACGGCGCGGCGCTCGTAGAGCGTGACGGCGCGGCGGAGGAGCTGCTCGGAGCGGGTGAAGTTCCCCTGGATGAGGAGCTGAACCCCGAGGTAGCGGTGGGCGTCGGCGTTCTCGGGGTCGAGCCGGATGGCCCGCTCCCACGCGACGACCGCAGCGGCCACGTTGCAGCGGCCCTGCGTATCACACTCCTGGAGGTACCCGAGGCCGTGCTCCACGTCCGCCGCCGACTGGGTTCTCGCTTCCTCACTCACGCCGCTGCAGGACCATCCCGCAACGGCGAACGACGCCGCCGCCAGAAACGCACCGCACCAGGACCCACTCGTGCCAGACCGGTCGTGAATTTGTCGGTGTGTCACTTGGATCTCTGAATGCCAGTCCCGTCGGACATAGCCGAGTGTCAGCGTGCGGGTCAATCCGAAATTTGACAGCCGAAGGGTCTTTAACGGAGCGCGAAGAACCACGAATCCATCGTGTATTCAAGCGTTTTCTGAGAATACGTGAACAGACGAACACATGGCGCACGTGTCGCGGGTGGCCACTGGTTGCGCCAGCACGGCAGTGTTTCCGTCAGGGTGCCGCGGGGAGCGGGGCCGACGGTCACCCCTCGCGTCTCGCGAGGTGCCGATCGGTGCGCTGAGAGGGGGAAGCGAGGAGCGGGAGGGCGCTCAGACGTTGATGAGGTCGAAGAGCTTGTCGGCCAGGGGCTTGTTGATGAGCTTCAACTGCCGACAGACCTCGTTGGCCGCGTCCCAGTTGTTCGTGCGGAAGTAGCACTCGCCCAGGTCGTACTGGAGCGCCGCGTCTTGCGGCAGCGTCTTCACCGCACGACGCAGCGGATCGATCGCCTCGCGGAAACGCCCGAGGGCCTTGTAGGTCATCCCGAGCCCCTTCTGCGCGACCATGTTGTCGGGCTGCGACTGGAGCACCCGACGGTACGACCGCGACGCCTCCTCGGTGCGACCCGCGCGTTCGAGCAGCGTCGCCACGGCGAGGTGCGAGTCGAGGTCGTCGGCCCTCAGCTTGATCGCCTCGGAGTACGCCGCGACGGCCCCGTCGGCGTTGCCCTGCTCCGCGTACACGAAGCCCAGGCCCGACTGAATGGCCGCGTCTTGCGGCGCGAGGCGCGCTGCGTTCTCGAGGTGTCCGAGCGCGTCGACGGAGCGACCCACCCTGCGATACGCGAGGCCCAGCGCGTAGTGGGCGTGCGCGAGGTCGGGGTTGAGCCGCACGGCCTCACGGAGCGCGTCGACGGCCTCGTCCCACCGATCGATGTACGTGCAGAGCAGACCGAGCTTCTGATACGCCTCGGCCGCCTGCGGTCGGAGCTTCAAGAAGCGCCGGTACGCATCGGCTCCCTCGGCGTACTTGCCGAGCATCTCGTAGGCGCCCGCGAGCCGCCACACCGCGTCGGCGTGATCGGGCCTCGCGCGCACGGCCTGACGGAGCACCTCGGCGCCCTGCTCCACGCGACCGAGGTCGAGGTACGCGGACCCGAGGCCCGCGAGGGCGTCGACGTACTCGGGCTTGAGCCTCGTGGCCGCTTCGTACGCCTGCGCGGCTTCGGCGGCCTGACCCGCGTCGCCGTAGAGCTTGCCGAGGTGATACCAGGCCTCGGCCTGTCCGCGGTCGATCTCGATGCACGCGCGAAAGGCCGCGGCGGCTTCGACATAGCGCCCGAGGTCACGCAGCGTCTCGCCGAGCGCGAGCTTGAGCGGAGCCTCGCGAGGCATGAGATCCGAGGCGTGCTTGAGGGCCGTGGCGGCCTCGTCGAGACGGTCGAGGGTCTTGAGCGCCTGCGCGAGCTGACGGTAGCTCTCGGCGTTCGACGGATCGATGCGAATGGCCTCCTGCAACGGGGCCACGGCGGCTTCGAAGTGACCGAGGGCCACCATCGCGGAGCCGTATCCGCGATAAGAAACCCCGTCGTTCTGGTCGAGGCGGAGGGCGCGCTGAAAGACGTCTTGCGCCTCGTTGTAGAGCCCCGACGCGAGGTAGGTCTCGCCGAGCGTGCGGTACGCGAGGGGGTGCATCGGGTCGAGGCGGATGGCCTGCGCGAGCGCGTCGACGGCCTCCTGCGCGCGGCCCGTCTTCATGTAGAGGATGCCCACCTCGGTGTACGTGCGGGCATCATCGGGGCGCATGCGGAGGGCCTGCTTGAAGCGCTCGATGGCCTCCTGCGTGCGGCCCATGTCGCGCGAGAGCGCGCCGATCTGCACGAAGGCGTCGGCGTCGTCGGGCTTGAGGCGCGACACCTGACGCCACGCGAGGAGCGACTCCTGGCTCATCCCGAGCTGGCGGTAGACCGTGCCGAGGTGCTCGTAGGCCTCGACGAACTCGGGGCGCAGCAGCGTGGCCTGTCGGTGCGACTCCGAGGCGTCCTTGAGGTTCGCGACGGCCTCGTAGGCGAGGCCGAGGTGGTGGTGCGCGTCGGCGTGGTCGGGCTTGATGCGCACGCAATCACGGAGCGACTGGATGGCCTCGTGAGGCTTGGCGAGCTGCTCGCACGCGAGGCCGAAGTTGTACATCGCCTCGGGGTCGTCGGGGTGCCGCGTGAGGGCCCTGCGGAGGCTCTCGATGGCGTCGTCGCCGCGGCCGAGCTTGTTGAGCGCGATGCCGTGGTTCCTCTGCGAGTTGGTGTCGTCGGGGTTGAGCCAGATGGCCTGCTCGTAGGCGTCGGCGGCGTCCTGCCAGCGCTCCATCGCGAGAAAGGTCTCGCCGAGCGCGGCGTGGAGGCCGGCCTCGTTGGGGCGCATGCGGATGGCGTCTTGAATGACCTTCACCGCGGCGTCGGGCTTCTTGAGCTTGCGGTACGCCTGACCGAGCGCGAAGTACGCCTCGTGTCGGTCGGGCCTCGCCTTCACGGCGCGTTCGAAGGACACGGCGGCGTCTTGATGACGCTCGAGGGCCGAGTAGCTCGCGCCGAGCTTCATGAGCGCCTCGGGGTCGTCTTGACGGAGCGCGAGGCTCTTTCGAAGCGCGTCGACGGCGTCTTCGTGGCGCGACATCGACTGGTAGGCCGAGCCGAGGTTGAAGAGCGCTTCGAAGTGGTTGGTGTCGATGCGCGACGCCTGGCGGTAGCTCTCGACGGCCTCCACGAAGCGGCCCATGCGCGAGTACATCTGCGCGAGCTGAAAGTGGGCGTCGGCGAGGTCGGGCTTGATCTGCGCGGCCTTCTTGAACGCCTCGGCGGCGGCGTCGAACTTGTCGAGGGCCGCAGACACGAGCCCGAGCTGGTGCTGCGCCTCGGCGTAGTCGGCCTTGAGCCGCGTGGCCTGCTTGAAGGCGTCCTCTGCGTCGCCGAGGTTGCCGAGCTCTTTTTCGAACTGCCCGAGCGTGAAGTGAAAGCCGGGCTCGTAGGGCTTGAGGCGGATGGCCTGACGGATGGCCTGCGCGGCCTCCTTCGGTCGCCCGAGGTCTTTGTAGACCGTGCAGAGCGTGTTGTAGGCGGGGGCGCAGTCGACATCGAGGCGCGTCGCTTTTTCGAGGGCCTCGACGCTCTCCTGCATGGAGCCCACGGCGTGACACGAGACGCCGAGGCCGACGAAGTACATCGGGTCGTCGGCGCGGCGACGGATGGCCTCGCGGAAGTTCGCGACGGCCTCGACGTGGTTCACGAGGTTCTGGTTGGCGAAGCCCAGGCCCGCGTGTCCTTCGGCGTCGTCGGGGGTGATTCGAACGACCTCGTTCCAGTAGCCGCGGGCTTCCTTGTGGCGCTCGAGGCGCGCGAGGAGGCGGGCCATCGCGCGGTGCGTGGTGGCGCGGTTGGGGTCGAGCTCGATGGATCGGCGCCACTGGAGCAGCGCGTCGTCGTTGCGGTTCTGCGCCTGGAGCGAGTCGCCGTAGCGGTAGAGGTCTTCGGCGTTGCCGGGCTCGACGGCGAAGAGGTGCTCGAAGGTGCGGACGGCCTCGGGGTAGCGCTGCACGCCGTGGTAGGCGAGCGCGAGGTGACGGAGGATCTCGCCGTCGCCGGGCCGCTGCTCGTTGGCGCGCTCGAGGAAGGGGACCGCGTCGCGGTAGTCGTTCGCCTGGACGTGGACGATGCCCACCTCGGCGGTCGCGGCGGTGAAGTCGGGGCGCAGGCGCAGGGCCGTGCGATACGCGCCGGAGGCATCGGCGAACTGACGTTGGCGAGCGAGCGCCTGGCCGAGCTTGTACCAGGCCTCGGCGTGGTCGGGCTTGAGGCGCACGGCGTTGCGGAGGGCCTCGATGGCCGCGTCCCACTCTTCGCGGAGCGTCTGGGCGAGGGCGAGGTTGTAGTACGCGTCGGCGAAGTTGGGGTCGAGCGCGATGGCCCGCTTGTGCTGATCGACTGCGTCGCTGAGCTTGTTGGCGTTGCGGAGCGCCACGCCCAACTGGTTGCGACGGAAGGGGTCGTTGGGGCGAACCAGAAGGGCGGTCTTCAGGTTCTCGATGGTCTTCTCAAGCCGGTCGTCCATGGAAGCGCTCGCGCAGTCCCCAGTGTGCAGGTTCGTCGATCGATCGGGCGGCGCGGCGATGTTCTCCCCTCACGCGGGGTCCTGTCACCCCTGAATGCACGCGGCGCCGCGGTCTCGGAGGGAGCGCTGCGGGGGGTTCACAGAAGCAACCGACCCCCTACGCCCGAGGGTCGGGAGCGAGGTATAAGCGTCGTTCCATGCGACCGATGCTCCTCCCCTGCCCCGCGTGCCACCGTCACGTTCGCTCTGGCGCGAGCGCGTGCCCCTTCTGCGAGGCTCCGCTCGACGGCGCCGCGCGCCCCGACGACGCCCCCGACACCCGCGGGTGGAAGCGCGCCGCGATCTTCACCTTCGGCGCCGCGCTCTCTCTCACCGCGTGCAGCTCGACCACGACGGCCAGCGACGCCGCGCCGCAAGACAGCGCCACCGACACGGCGCCCATGGACACGCCCGCGACCGACACGCCCGTCACCGACGCGCCCGTCACGGACACTTCTCCTACGGACGCCTCTCGCACCGACGTCGCGACCGACACGGTGGTCGACAACGGCGGGGTCGCTCCGCCCTACGGCATCGCCCCCACCGACGCGGGACCTCCCGATGATGGGAGCTTCAAGGCCGACTACGGCGCGCCGCCTCCGCGCGACGCCGGCACCGACTGAATCACCGCTCAGCGTCCGATGCAGCGCGAGCGCGTGCGTGAGCGCGCGGCGACGGAGCGGTGCGCGCTACCCGGGATTGACAGCGCGTCGCGCGCGACGCGATCACTGACCGCTCCCGAAGCGCGTGACGCGTCGGTGGGGCGAAGGGAGTGATGACGATGTCAGACGAGGGTGATCGCGACGCGACGGCGTCGACGGACGAGCAGGACAAGCTCGGGATCGTGCTCTCGGGCGGAGGCGCGCGGGGCGCGTTTCAGGCGGGCGTGCTCGAGGTGCTGCTAAAGCGCAGCGAGTTCTCAGCGCCCGCGGTGCTCTCGGGGACCTCGGCGGGGGCGATCAACGCGGCGCTCCTCGCGAAGACGGGCCGCGCCGAAGACCTCGCGGAGTTCTGGCACGAGGCCGCGCGAGACCAGCCCGTGTCGGCCAACCAGCGCTTCTTCGAGGACCTCTACGGGAGCCTCGAAGACATCGTGCGCTCCGAGGGCCCGGCGATCTTCGGCGAGCGGGGCGCTTTCAAGAGCGTCACGGGGCTCTTGTTCGATCGGCGCCGCACCGCCGGGGCGCTCCTCGCGGCGGGCGCGACGCGGCTCCTGCGGGAGCGCTTTCCGCGGCTCATCAAGTTCGTCGACGAAGTTCGAGACGCGAGCATCTTCGACGGAGACCTCCTTCGAAAGCGGCTGGTGAAGTACCTGGGGACGAGCGTCACGCCGCGCCCGGGCGTCGACCTCGCCGTGAGCGTCGTTGACGCGCACCAGGGCGCCGTCGTGCGCTTCGTGTCTCGCATGACGAAGCACACGCCCGTCGAGGAGTACACGCACACGCCCTCCATCCCCGTCGAGGTGATCCACGCGAGCGCGAGCATCCCGCTGCTGCTCCCTGCGGTGACCGTGCGCGGGGTCGATGAGCGCGGCGTGCCGTTCCAGAATTTCTGCTGGGACGGCGGGCTCCTCGTGAACACGCCGCTCGCGCCCGTGGTTCACCTCCTCGCGACGCGCGCCGTCGTCGTGCTCTGCACGGTCGGAAAGAGAGACGCGCCCCCCGCATTCGAGAGCCTCAACCACGCGCTTGAGCGCCTCGCCGACACGTTCTTCGAGAACACCTACAACGTCGACCGCAAGCTCCTCCTCACGCGCAACCTCCTCGCCCGCCAGGGCGGCGTGATCGAGGGGCGCGAGAGCAGCACGCGCCACGTGACGCTCCACAAGCCCATCAGGCCGACGCTCGACACCGTCCGCTCGTACATCGACTTCACGACCGACTCGGTCGACGCGATGCTCGCCGCGGGCCGCGCCGCCGCAGAAGACTGGATCAAGGCCGACTGCGAGGTCGACGACGAGCTCGAGCTCCTCGACGGACCGATGGCCGGGCCGCCCGTCTGACCGCCTTCGCTCAGCGCGCGCGGCAGGCGCCGTAGGCCGTGTCGCAGTACGCGTCGGGGCCGCACGACGCGTCCGTCACGCAGCCGCAGTAGCCGTAGCGGGTGTAGCAGCCGCGACCCGCGCCACAGTCCGTCGTCGCCGAGCACGCGCATCGCCGCGGCGTGCCCGTTCCGCAGGTGCTCCCCGCGGTGCAGTCGCCGTTGCCCGCGCAGGTCGCGCGGCAGATGCCCGTGGCGCGATCGCACGCGGCGGCGCCGCAGAGCGCCTGCGCGTTGTAGGCGCACGAGGGGTAGCAGGCCGAGAGGCTCCCGACGTTGCGGCAGAGGTATCCCGAGCGACACGCCGAGGGCGCAGCGCACACGCGGAGACAGAAGCTCGTCGAGCCGTCGCTGACGCAGGTGCTCCCCGCGGGGCAGTCGGCGAGCGCCGCGCAGCGACGGGTGCAGTACCCCGCGGCCCACCCGATCGCGTCGGGGAAGCACAGCGGCGCCGTCGCATCACAGTCCGCGTTGCGCGCGCACGGTCCGCCCACGCCGGTCTGCGCGCACGCGCCTGAACGGCAGCTCGTTCCAGCGGCGCAGCGGAGGCCGCACGCGCCGCAGTCGGCGTCGCTCGCGCTCACGTCGACGCAGACGCCGCCGCAGTTGAGTCGCCCCGGCGAGCACACGAGCGCGGGTGGCTCGTCGATCACCGGCGGGACGTCGATCACCGGCGGGACGTCGATGATGGGAGGCACGTCTTCGACGCGCGGGATGTCTTCGACGGCGGTGTCCAACGAGGGAGCGTCCATCGCGGGAACGTCGGTCGCAGAAGGCAGATCCGTGGATGCTTCGAACGCTACGAGGGCGTCGTCGGTCGCATCGGCGGGCTCGTCAGACGCGTCGAGCGTGTCGCCCGTGACGTCGAAGCGCGGCGCTCCGTCGAGGTCGACGTCGGGCGTCGGCTGCTCCACGTCGCCGGGCTTCACAATGGGCGGGAGCTCCCCCATCGAACACGCGGCGAGGGTCGAGAGAAGCGCCGCAAGCACTCCAGAGCGCGCCCGCATGCTGAGAGGCTTTACACCCCGAGCGACGCGTCGGTCTACGGCCACCGCGCGACGAAGGCGATGTGCGCGGCGCCGTCGAGCATCGCCGCGGGATCGCCCTGCGCGATGACCTCGCTGCGATATCCGCTCGAGATGCGCGTCACGGTCACCGCCTCAGCCTCGACGCGAAAGTGAAGGCGCCACGACTTCTCCGCGATCATCAGACCGCCTTCCGCGTCGTGCAGGATGCGTCGGTACGGATGCGGCGCGGGATCTCTCGCGAGCGCGGGCGCGGCCACGTCGCCGACGATCACGCCCTGCGTCTCGCGGAGCCACGCGACCTGCTCCGATGCGAGCTCCGTCCAGCGGATCTCGTAGCGCGCGGCGGCGCCCCCGGCCTCGTCGCGCTCGACCTCGTCGAGCCACCCCGCGCGCGACCCGGGGAACGCGTCGGCGTAGGGGATGTACGGCTTGATGTCGAGCACGGGCGTTCCGTCGAGGAGGTCGACGTCGGCCACGCGGAGCGTCCTGCCGCGCACCTCGAGGAGGCGCAGCACCGAGAGCCCTAGGGGGTTCGGTCGATGCGGCGAGCGCGTCGCGAGCACGCTGCGCTTCACGCGTCCGCCGCGCGGCGGGAGCACACGCGGCTTCCACCGCTCGTTGCGGTGAAACCACACGATGACCCAGATGCGATCGAAGCCCGCGAGGTCGGCGATGCACTGCTCCATGTTGAGCCCGGGCACGAGCTCGATGACCCCATCGCGCCCCTCGGCCGCCATGCCGGGCTGCCGCGGCGCGCGGTACCGATCGGTGTAGGGCGTGCGAATCACCCCGATGGGATGGAGGGTCAGAGCGTCCACGGCGACCGATGGGATACACGGACGCGGATTCGTTTGTCACCGACCGATCGCGCGCGGCGTAGCCACCTCCGCCCGACAAGGGCATCCAACACACGGAGCCAACACCACCGCCATGCAGCCCCCCTCCGCCCGCCTCGCGCTCGTCGTCGCGCTGTGCCTCTTCGCGCTCTGGTCATGTACGCGCACCACCGCCGAGCCTCGCAGGCCCGACGCGCCCGCGCCCACGCAGCACGCGTCCGCACCTCCTTCGACGCCCTCAACCGCGGCCCGCGCGCAGGGTGATGCCCCGCCGCCCATCGGCGAGCGCCTCACGCTCACCGACGAACAGTGGCGCCAGCGGCTCACGCCCGAGCAGTTTCACGTGCTCCGCGAGCAGGGCACCGAGCGCGCGTTCTCGGGCGCGTACTGGAACAACCACGAGGCGGGGACCTACGTGTGCTCGGCCTGCGGCGCGCCGCTCTTCGCGTCGACGACGAAGTTCGACTCGGGCACCGGCTGGCCGAGCTTCTGGCAGCCCATCGAGCCCGGACGCGTCGCCGAGACGCGCGACGTGACCCTCGGCATGGCGCGCACGGAGGTCCACTGCGCGCGCTGCGGCGGACACCTCGGGCACGTCTTCGACGACGGCCCGCAGCCCACGGGGCAGCGCTACTGCATCGACTCGATCTCGCTCGATTTTCACCCCGCGCGCTGAGCCGATGCCCGCTCCGAGCGAGCGGACGGCGCCTCACACCGGCAGCGACCAGGCCCTCAAGATCGCGCGCAGCGCCTCGGCGTCCTCGCACGCGGCGCCGCGTGGATTCGAGAGGTGCGCGTCTCCCTCGACGAGCGACGCGCGTCCGCGGAAGAGCACCGCGCGCATCCCCGCGTCGAGCGCGCCCACGTAGTCCGCCGCCCACGCGTCGCCGACGTGGACGCAGTCTTCGAGCGCGACGCCCATGCGCTCCACGGCCCAGCGAAAGATCTCGGCCGAGGGCTTCTCGACGCCGAGGCGACCCGAGTCTGCGACCACGGGGAGGTCGTCGGTCCAGCCCATTTCGTCGACAAGGACCGAGAGGCCGCCCTCGGAGTTGCTCACCACACCCACAGGGACGCCCGCCGCGCGGAGGTCTCGCACGAGCTCGATCATCCCCGCGATGGGCCTGCGCCAGAGGTTCACCTTCGGCTGCTCGGTCCAGAGCCACTCGACGTGCGCCGCGCGCCCCTCCTCGACGCCCGCGCCCGCGAGGAGCGTGTCCATCAGGAGCCGCCATGGGTGACCGCCGAGACCCGCGCGAACGCCCTTGTTGTAAGCGCTCCACGCGGAGGGAGTCGCCGCTTCGAGGCGCGCCTCGGCGACCTCGACGCCGCGCTCGCGGAGGCGACGGGAGAGCATCGCGGCGTCCATCTCCGCGAGGGTCTGCCCGAAGTCGAAGGTCACCGCGCGCGCCCGGTCATTCATGGCGCGGCGTCTATCACGGCCTGCGACGCAAGAGGAGCCCGACGAGGCCCGCCACGGCGGCGACGATCCCGACGGTCACCAGCGTGCGAGGCAGCGTGGAGTTCGACCGCGGCCCCGACGGCGGGGCGTGCTCTTCATCCGAGACCCTGCGACCGAGCTCGATGCGCAGGGCCTCCTCGCCGCGGGCCATCATCCACGCGAGGTCGGCGGCGAAGACCGTCGCGCCGAAGAGCGATCCGCGGAGCTCGGCGCGCTCGACCACGACCTCCCACACGACCTCCGCGACGGCGCGCTCGCCCTCGGCGCGGACCTCGATGCGGAGCGTGCCTTCGAGGTCGCCGAAGAGCTGCCACGTCCACGCGGTCGCCTCGCTCGCGACGCAGCGCGCGGCCCATTCAAAGACCTCGGGCGAGCGTCCGCGGGAGCGCACCGAGACCACGCGGCCGAGGCCGTTCGCGGCGCCCGTGGCGACCTCCGTGGTCTCGATCCACGCCGACGGCCACCAGCGCGCGAAGTCGACGAGCTCGCCGAGCACGGCGGACGCCTCGTCGACCGGCGCGACGAGCTCCCAGCGATACGCGTAACGCTTCGTCTCGGGCATGCGCGAGTCACTCGTCGCACGACGGCGCGCGGCGCGCAACGACCTCTGGCGGCCCCGCGAGCGCTGTTTTAGAGTGGCCGCTCACCTGCACCCGCGGTGGAGAGACGGGAGGCGACGCGATGCGAGCCGACGCGCACGAGATCCGAAGCCTGTTCGAACTCTCGCTCGACGCGCTCTGCGTCGCGGGTGTCGACGGGCTCTTTCGTGAGGTGAACCCCGCCCTCGCGCGCATCTACGACCGGCCCGCCGAGGAGCTCCTCGCGCGGCCGCTCATGGACTTCGTGCACCCCGACGACCGCGAGGCGACGGTGCGCGAGCTCGCGAGCCTCTCGGAGGGGACGCCCACGATCACCTTCGAGAACCGCGTCGTGCGCCCCGACGGGACCGTGCGCTGGATCGCGTGGCGAGCGACGCCCGTCATCGCCTCGGGGCTCGTCTACGCCGTGGGCCGCGACGTCACCGAGGCGCGTCGACTCGCGACCCTGTCGGCAGACCGCGAGGCGCGCATGCAGGCCGTCGTCGGGGCCGTCACCGACGCCATCGTGACGATCGACGAGCGCGGCGCGATCGAGGCCGTGAACCCCGCGTGCGAGCGGATGTTCGGCTACGAAGCCGCGGCGCTCCTCGGGCGCAACGTGTCGCTGCTCATGCCGCAGCCGTACAGGGACCGCCACGACGGCTACATCGAGCGACTCGTGGTGACGGGCGATCCCCGCATCGTGGGCAAGGGGCTCCGCGAGGTGACGGCGATCCGCGCCGACGGGTCGACCTTTCAGGTCGAGCTCGCCGTGTCGGACCTCCCCCTCTCAGACCGGCGGCTCTTCGTGGGCGTGCTGCGAGACATCTCGGAGCGCAAGCGAGCCGAGGCGGGCCGCGCGTCGCTCATGGCGCAGGAGGCCAACCAGCGTGGCCGCGCCGAGGTCTCCGCGGGGATCCTCCATGATCTCGGCAACGCGCTCACGGGCATCTCCGCGCGCGCCGCCGACGTGCGGTCGGCCCTCGTCGGCGCGCAGATGCAGACCGACCTCGCGCGCACCGCCCGCTTCGTGCGAAGCAACCGCGACGCGATCGCGAGCGCCCTCGGCGCGCCGAAGGCCGACGCGCTCGGTGACATCCTCGACGCGATCGCGGCGTCGCAGTCGGCGGCCTTCGGGTCCATCGGAGAGGGCGTGGCGAAGC
>JBPOHC010000447.1:0-22553 GCA_052035985.1 Myxococcota bacterium
GGGACCGAGGCCGTTCATGTGCAGCATCTCGCGATCGCGCGGCGTGAGGCGCATCGAGCCGAAGGAGCTCGACACGTGGTCGTCGCCCCAGAGCGAGGCGCCACGATCGCTCCGTCGCCCCGCGTCGCGTGCTCCGCCGTCGGGGACGCGCTGTCCCCACGCGGGCTCGACGCAGCCCGCCAGCGCGATCAGCACACACGAGAGTCCGCGCGTCATAGCGCCGCTTGAGTAACACCGTTGGCCCGCGCCGTACGGGTTCTTTCAGCGCTGTCTCTCCTCCATCGCTGGCGCGTTTTGCGGTACACGAAGCACGATGATTCGCACGCGCTTCTGCCTCGTGATCTCCGCGCTCGCCCTCGCGGCGTGCAGCGACTCTGAGACCGCCACGCCGACCGACGCGGCCTCCAAGGGCGACGCCTGCGTCGGCGCCTCTTGCCCCGACGCGACGGGCGACGTGACGCCCACCGACACGTCGATCGACACGCCCGCCGACAACGCGCCCACGGACGCTCCCTCGATGGACGCCGCGCTCGACGTCGCCGCAGACGGCGCGATCGATGTCGCGGCCGATGTCGCGCCCGACGTGCCTCCGCCGTGTCCCATCTACCAGACGCGCTGCGCGGGGGTGTGCATCCCCACGCACGTCGACCCGGCCAACTGCGGCGGCTGCGGCGTGCGTTGCGCCGCGGGGCAGGTGTGCTCCGGCGGCGTCTGCGGCTCGACCTGCCTCACGGGGCTGAGCGCGTGCGGCGGGCGATGCGTCGACATCCAGAGCGACAACGCCAACTGCGGCGCGTGCGGAACCGCCTGTCCCACAGGCCAGGGATGCATCGCCGGGATGTGCCGACGCCTGATGATCCTCGACCCCACGGGCGTGACGTGCGGCGCCGATGGCGTCGGTCCGCTCATCGACCTCGGCGGCGGACGCTGCGCCGGAGGCGTCGCAGAGACGACGTTCCGCTGGGCGCTGTGCTCGTGTCAGAACGTGTCGCTGAGCGCGCGCCTCACCACCGACGGCTTCGACAGCACGCGCGGCCCCTACGCCCCCGGCGGCACGGGCGCGGGCGTCGGCGCCAACGGGACCTTTCAGAGCTCGAACATCACGGAGATCGGCGGCGCCCTCTGGATCGGCGCCGCCGCGCCGTGGGGCACCGCGAGCCCGCACACGATCAGCCAGGTGCTCCGCGTCAACGGGAGCTACAGCGGTTCGAACACCCTCACCGCGCGCGACGAGGCCTACTTCAACGGCCCCGTGCGCACGTCGTCGACGGTGGCCATCACGGGCGCGCTGCACCTCCCCGAAGGCGCCGCGATCGAGGGAGACGTCACCTACCGCCGCGCCGCGCGCGAGCCCGTCACCGTCACGCCGCCGTGCGACTGCTCGGCGTCGGCGCGCGTCCCCGTGGCGGCGTTCATCGCCGAGGCCCGCACGCGCAACGACAACGCGCGCCTCGGCCTCGACGCGGCCTCGCTCACGGGGATCAACACCGCGGCGCGCATCGACCTGCCCTGCGGTCGATACTACCTCCGCGGCATCACCTCGTCGGCGCCCGTCACCATCGTCGCGCACGGTCACACCGCCCTCTTCATCGACGGCGACATCGCGATGAGCCAGCCGCTCACGATCACCCTCGACCCCACCGCGGAGCTCGACGTCGTGCTCGGCGGACGCTTCGGCATCAGCGCCGCCCTCACCCTCGGGAACCCCGCGTACCCCGCCCTCACGCGGCTCTACGTGGGCTCGACCGACGGGCTCTCGCTCACGAACAACACCGTGCTCGGCGCCAACCTCTACCTCCCCGACGGACGCCTCGGGACGTCGGGGCCCCTCGAGGTCTTCGGCTCGGTGTTCGTCGGCGACTTCTCGTCGAGCAATGAGATCAGGGTCCACTACGACCGCGCCGTGCTCCGCGTCGGCGATGCGTGTCACCCCACCATCCCCACGACGCCCGCCGACGCAGGAACCCCCGCGGACACCGGGACGCCCGCCGATGTGACGCGGCCCGACGGCGGCACCACGCCCATGTGCGCGAGCTGCCGCGACTGCGCCAACCAGGCGTGCAACGGCGGGACGTGCGGCCCGTGCCGCGGTGACAGCGACTGCTGCGCGCCGCTCCAGTGCTGGATGGGTCGCTGCGTGGTGATCCCGGGCTGAAGCCCTCTCCCCCGCTTCACCGCGCCCTCATCGTTGCGCTCATCTCGCCGGGGCTCTGATCGCTCGCGACGCCGCCGACTGCGCAGCCGCCGCGGTCGACGCTCCTCCTGGCAGCCTCCTCTCCTGGCAACCACCAGCGGGACCGCGAGAAGTCCCTGATTCCATGCGGGTTCATCGCAACGGGTCGAGCTCTACCCCGCCCTGAAAGCGGATGATTTAGCGCCGTCGCTTCTTGCTGATTTCGCAACATCAGGCGATGACGACGACCTCTTTCCAGCGCGCCGCACACGTCGCGCGTGGTGGGTCAGCACCCATTTCGTGAGGCGCTGGGAGCGTGCTCCGTCCATGTCAACGAAGCTCAAATTGGCGTTTTCTTCCGCGGGATACCTCCTCGTGTGTTGGCACTGCGTGCGCTTCCACGGCGGGTCTTCGCGCGTCACGCCGGAGCTCCACGGCACCGTCGCCGCTGCGTTGATCTCCGCCGCTCCGCCGCGCGCGCCGGAGCGTTCTCTCGCAGCTCTCACGCGCGATTCCGCCGTGGCGTTACCAGCCTCGCCCGACGCATCCGTTGAAGCCGCTCCGACGCCCACGCCCGAGCCCGCTCCTTCGCCCGCTCCACCACGCGCCACGCGCGCCTTGATCGAAACGCCCGCGGCGCTTCAGTCCGCGCTCGACGCCGCGATCGCAGGGCGCTCCGTCGACTTCGTCGCGGGCGGCGATGCGCTCACGCCGCCGAGCCGCGCGGTGCTCGACGACGTCGCCGCGGTGCTCGTCGCGACGCCTCGCTGGCACATCGAGGTGCAGGGACACACCGACAACGCCGGCACCGCCGTCGAGTGCCGCGAGCGTGGGGCCCGTCGCGCGGCCCTCGTCGCGCAGTACCTCGCAGACCGCGCCGTCCCGTTGCGTCGCCTCATCGTGCTCGGCGTCGGCGCGTCGCACCCCGTCGCCGACAACGCCACCGAAGAGGGCCGACGGCTAAACCGACGGATTCGCTTCTTCGTGCGAGCGAGGCCCTGATGGTCTTCTCGCACAGCCTCGCGTGCGCGCTGCTGACGGGCCTCTTCGCGGGGCTCATGGGCTGGTTCGCGAGGCAGCTCCTCGCAGAGCGCGCGGCGCGGGAATCTGACGATCTGCGCGCGAAGCTCGACGACGCCACGCGGGCGCAGGAGGCCGCCACCGCGCGCTACGAGTCGGCGTCGAAGAGCCTCGCGACGCTCACGAAGCGCTACGACGACGTGCGCGCGGCGGGGATGCGCTCGGCGACGCACGCGAAGTCGCTCGAGGCCGAGCTCGAACGCCACGAGGGTCACATCGTCGAGCTCGCGCAGGTCATCGCAGAGCGAGACCGCGTCGTGCAGCGGCTCGAGGAGTCCCTCGCGGCCGTGTCGCGTCGACAGCTCGAACGCCCCGCCGCGAGCGAGATCGCGCTCGACTACGAGACCAACCGCGAGTCGCCGCGTCCGCCTCGCGATTCGAAGCGCCCCGAGGCGCCGCGGTCGCCGCTCCCCTCGCCGCTGCCGCCGTCGGCCACGCGCTCGCCCGTGCCCGCGACGCGATCACCGTCGCCCTCGCCGTCGCCGTTGCCGCCTGGGGTGCGGCCGCCCTTTTCGCGAGGGTGACAGCGCGGCGGTGTGATGGGGAATGTTCGCGCGGTCAGCGCTTCGAAGAGTGCTCGACGACGACGCGGACGAGTTCGAAGACGGGCAGCGGGACGTACGCGTCGGGCGAGAGGTTGCCAGCGACGGCGTCCTTCTCGACGAGCGCGTCTTCGCACGCGAGCAGGAGCACGGAGCCGTCGTCGCCCTGCACGAGCCCGAGCGCGGCCACGGTCACGCCCGCGGCGCTCACGGCGTAGTTCACGGCCTTCACGGTCGCGTCGAGGGTGACCACGCGCCCGCCGAAGCGCACCTCACCGGGGGCGACCTCGAGCGTGGCGCCGCCCTGCGTGGGCTGAGAGATCCACGGGGTGCCCATGTCGAGGCTCGGCGCGAGGTGCGCGAGCAGCGCGTCGAGGGAGCTGCCCTCGGCGAGCGCGACGACGTTGGGCGACGCGGGCGAGAGCGCGAGGCTCTCGAGGTCGAGGGTCAGCGCGCGCGCACGCCACGCTTCAGGGAGCTCTCCCGGCGCCGGGTTGAGCTCGAGGAGCACCACGGGGTCGCCGTACTGACTCAGCACGAGCATCCGTCGGCCGGGCTTCGCGTCGACGAGGAGCACCGCGGAGTACGGCGCCACGAGGTCGAGCACGTCGAGGCGCTGCGAGGGGTCGAGCACGTCGAGGCGCCGCTCGCTCGCTTCGAGCTTCACCGTCGCGCCGCGACGACGCGCGCGCGCCGCCATCGCGCTCCCGAGAAAGACCCCCGCCGTCACCCCGGGGAGGATCCCGAGCGCGGGCGAGAAGCTCGTGCGCGAGAAGGCCGCCATGAAGACCCCGATCGAGACCGTGGCCAGTCCGAGCACCGCGGCCGTGAGCCACGGCGGATCGCTCCGCAGGGGAATGGTCAACGACACCGCGCCCGGGACATCTCGCATCACCGTCATGGTCGCGACACTACCACTGCCGCGCGGAGGTGGCGCTGCCACGCGCGTTACGCACCTGCATCGCGAGCGATCCGCGTGTTTGAGGCGATAGAGCGCGCGGGTGATTTCTGCTACGCGTGGCGCCGAGGAGCGTCACTCGTGAGCACCAGCAGGTACCTGCGCTACAAGGCCGACCGTCGCACGCTGAGCATCATCGGCGGGTGGTTCGCGCTCGTCGCGTTCCAGTGGATCGTGGCGCCGAAGAGCCCGTGGATCGCCGCGCCGCTCATCGCGCTCACCTGCGCGGGGGCCTTTCTCGGCGCGGTCGCGACGCACAACGCCGTGCACTGCCCGGTCTTCCATCAGCGGTGGATGAACAACGCGTGGCAGGTGCTTCTCACGCTCACGTACGGGCACCCCGTGAGCTCGTATCTGCCGGGGCACAACCTCAGCCACCACCGCCACGCCGAGACCGTGCGCGACGTGATGCGCACCGACAAGGCGCGCTTCCGCGTGAACCTCTTCAACCTGCTCTTCTTCACCGCGTCGATCGGTCCGTCGATCATGGGCGCGGAGATCAAGTACGCGCGCTTCGCCGCGAAGCGCAGGCCGCGCTTCACGCGTCAGCTCATCGTCGAGACCGTGTGCATGGTGGTCTTCTTCGGCGCGCTCCTCGCGCTCGACTGGAAGAAGGCCCTGCTCTACGTGCTCCTCCCGTGGCAGTACGCGGCCTGGGGGATCGTCACGATGAACCTCCTCCAGCACGACGGCACCGACGCCACGAGCCCGTGGAACCACTCGCGCAACTTCGTCGGCTCGGTGATCAACTGGTTCGCCTTCAACAACGGCTACCACACGATCCACCACCTCAAGCCCACGCTCCACTGGAGCCTCGCGCCCGAGGAGCACGCGCGCGTCGTCCGCCCCTCGATGGACGCGCGCCTCGAGGAGCCCTCGATGATCACCTACCTCGCGCGGACGTACTTCGTCCCCGGCGGTCGCAAGAACTTCGACGGCACCCCGCGGCTCATCCGTGACCCCGGCCGCGACGAGTCGTGGTTCACCGACGACGGGCCGCTCCCCGCGACCGCCATCGCGCTCACCGCGGACGTGCTCCCACGACGTACGGTGAGACGTCGATAACGCCCTCGCCCGGGGCGTTGAGCGCGTCTCTCAAGCCCAGAAGCTCCTGCGCCGCTGGCGCGCGTTCGAGCCCCCTCCGCACCGACCCCGCCGCCTCGGTCCGCGCCCCTCGCCCCGCGAAGAACACCGCGTCGTTGTAGTTGCGCCACAGCACGAACTCCGACGACTTCGCGTCGCGTCCGCCGCCGGGCTCCTCGGACATCGCCGCCGTGAGCCCGTCGATCGCCGCGAAGTGCGCCGCCGCGCTCGCGCGCACCGAGGCCAGCGTCGTGGGCTCTCCACGCGCCTCTGCCAGAAGCCCTCGCGGCACGATGTACGGCGTCATCGCGAGCACGTTCATGGGGTCGATCTCGAGCCGCACGGGGCGCAGGCTCGCGAGGGCCGAGACCTCTTCGACGCGTCCCTCGCCGTGCGCGAGGTAGTCACGCACGAGCGGCAGGAGGTCGGCGTCGCGCGCGAGCAGCGTGTTGTTCATCCCGGGGTACGGGAGAAAGGCCACGGGCATCACCGTCACGTCGGGCCGCTCGCCCTCGACGCGCTGCGCGTAGCGCGCGCGAAACGCCGTCTCGGGCGCGTACGCGAGCACAACAGTGCGAGGCGGCAGCGACGAGAAGAGCGACTCCGCGGCGGCCTCGGGCACGCACGCGCGATCGGGCTCCGTGGCGCGCAACCCCTCGCGCACGAGGTAGATCGGGATCGCCAAAGGCAACACGACGAGCGCCGCGACGAGGGCCGCGCGTGAGCTCGGGGTCGGTCCTTCGGGCGCGGCGGGAGCCGTTCGAATGGCTCTCCAGGCCACGGTGACGAAGCCCGTCGAGAGGCACGCCACGGCGGCGATCGCGGGCATGAGGTAGCCCGCCGCGTCGGGGTTGCCCGCCACGAAGCCGAGGAGCGCGCGCGCGAGGCACACCGTCGTCGCGAGGCCGAAGAGACGGAGCACATCAGCGCGGATCGCCTCGGTCTTCGCCGTGCGGAGGAGGAGAAAGGTCCCCGCGAAGGCGGCCACGACGCCGAAGGGCGTGAGCGTGGCGCCGATCCAGTCGAGCACGTCGAGGAGGTGCTCGCCGAAGGTGCCTGGAACACCGCCGCCGGAGTTCTTCTGAAACGCTCTCGCAGAGACGGTCCAGAAGAAGTCTCCCGCCGTGCGAACGCGCACGAGGCTCGCGGAGGTGCCCGCGCGCAGCACCAGCAGCGCGTACGGGAGCAGCCCGAAGAACCCCAGCGGCGCCCACGCGAGGAGCGCTCGACGCTTCGAAGCCACGTCGCCGGTTCGAAGCCGTTCGATGAGTGTTGCGATGGCGACGGGCGCGCCCGTGAGCGCGATGAAGTGGTGGTTCGCGCCGCCCAGCGCCACGAGCAGCACCGAGAGCCGCGCGCGCGCCGCGGGAGGGAGCGTCTTCGCGCATGCGAGACCGAGGGCGCCCACGGCGAGCGATCCCGCGAGGGCGTAGACCTCGACGCGCGTGGCCTGACGCAGCACCGCGGGGCCCACCGTGGCAGACACGGCCACCGCGAGCGACGCGATGGGACCGAGCCCGCGGTCGTACTTCGAAGTGAGGCGCTCGTCGTCGAGGGCCGACGCCGCGAGGTTGCGCGAGACGCCGTAGACCACCCTCCCCACGACCCCGAGGCACAGCCCCGAGAGCAGCGCCACGCGGTAGGGGAGCGTCGCCACGGGGAGCATCGAGGCCAGCGACGCGAGCACAACCCAGAGGGGATGACCGGGCGGGTGCGTGACGCCGATTCCCTGCGCCGCTGCGGCGAGCTCGGGGGCGTCGTAGAAGCCCATCGAGGCCCCTGCGCCCCACGCTGACACCGCAAGGGGAATCGCGAACGAGAGCGTCGCGGCGAGGCGCTCGATGCGCGCGGTCTTGTCGGGCGGGCGGGCGGCCACCGGCGTTGACCGAACGGGTACCACGCGAACCCATCGCGACGGTGCATTTTCGTGCTCCCCGCGGAGCGCGCGTTTCTCTATGCTCGCGCCCGTCGCAAAGGAGTCTCAGCGTCATGATCCGCTCGACCGCGCTCGCGCTCGTCGCCTTCGCCGCGTTTGGATGCAGCTCATCGGGCCGCGTCCGTACGAACTACGCGTACAACACCGACGCCGACCCCGCGTCGAACCGCCCGGTTCACATCACGCAGGGTCCCATGCCCGACGGAGAGAGCTTCTCGGGGAGCTACCACTCGCAGCAGGTCGGTGACCTCTACCTCGAACAGATGGGCGACATCGCCACGGGGCAGTACGAGTACGACCGCGCCGCGTGCCACGCGACGGGGCGCATCGAGGGCCGCGTCACGGGCAACCTCATGCGCTTCACCTGGACCGAGAGCCAGGCCGCGTGCGGACGCCTCCAGCCCCTCACGGGCCACGGCTACTTTCTCTTCTGGAAGGAGACCACCGACGACGGCGCCGTGAACGAGCGCCTCAACGGCGAGGTCGGCATGGGCGACGAAGACTCGGGCAGCCCGTGGTCGGCCTTCCGCGATCGCGTGCGCCGTCAGCCCCCGTCGCCGTCTTCGAACTCCTCGGGCGGCAGCGTCTTCGAAGACGCCAACGGGACTCCGTCGAGCGGCTCGACCTCGGCTACGCCCCGCACGCCCTGAGGCGTCACTCCTTCGGCGCGCGAGAGTCCGCGAGGTGCTGCCTCGCGAGGGCGCTCCACGGCCCGCGCGGGTCGAGCTCCAGATACCGTCGCCAGTGCGTGCGCGCGCGCTCCCGCTGATCGAGCTCCGAGAGCGCCATCGCGAGGTTGAAGTGCGCCTCCGAGAAATCGGGGCGCAGCGCGATGGCCTTCTCGAAGAGCTTCACGGCGGCCTCGCGGTCGCCCTTCTCCACGAGCAGATACGCGAGGTTGTAGGGCGCCTCGGCCTGCGTCGCGTCGGCGGCCATCGCGCGGCGGTAGAGCGCCTCGGCCTCCTCGCGATCACCCGCCACGAGGCGCAGGTTGCCGAGGTTGGTCACGGCCGTGGCGAGGCCCGGGTCGAGCTCGATCGCGCGTCGGTAGGCCTCTTCGGCGCGGGCGCGCGTGGTCTCGTCTTCGTCGAGCCGGAGACCTTCGAGGTAGAGCTCGTAGGCCTCCTGCTGGCGGCGCGTGACCTTGGGGCGCAGCACGCGCACCACGTCGTCGCGCAGCGCCTTGACGTCGAAGTCGAAGACGAGCTGGCCCGTGATCGGATCGAAGCGCGCGCCCTCCGCGCGGGCCACGAGCTTGTGTCCGTCGGGCGCGACGCGTCCGTCGGTGAGCGGCTGCGCGAGCTCGGGCATCCGTAGCCGCAGGCCCTCGATGGCCTTGCGAATCTGCGCCGTGGGAAAGCCCGCTTCGACGAGCCCTCGCGCGGTGCGCACGGCGACCAGGTCGGCGAAGGTGTAGACGGGGTTGTTCTCTTCGCGGCCGCTCGGGACGACGATGCCCGCGCGCTCCCACGAGCGGAGGCGACGCGCGTCGACGTGAAAGAGCTCGGCCACCTCGGCGCGAGAGAGCGTGCGGGTGACCGTGTCGCGCTCGGGCGAGCGGTCGCCCGGAGGCGTGCGCAACACGGCTTCTTCGGCGCGGCGGCGCGCGTTGAAGTCGACGTGGATCACATGGCCGCGGTCGTCGCCGGGCGTTGCGTCGCGCTCGCTCAAGAGGGAGCGGAGCGTACCGCGACGAGGGCGCGGGGCGCGAATTTCGGGGCTTCCAGACGGAGGGGCGCGACGCTACGATGCGGGGCTCAACAGGGAGGGTCTCGCGTCATGCCCGTGGAATTCGTCATCCGTGTGACCGCGCCGTCGGGCGCCGTCGATGTTCCTGCAACGCTCGTCGCCGCGGGCGTCGAGGCCGTGAAGGCGTTCCGTAACGCCGCGAGCGCCGGGGGAGAGACCCGCGTGCTCCTCGCGGGCGATCGGGATTTCTTCGCCACCGTGGCGGCCTCCGTGGCGCCCTCCGCGCTCGACGCGCTCTCCGCCGCGCAGGGCAGGTATGTCCGCGCCGTCTTCGATCGCCGCTCACCCGTGCGTCGCATCCTCCAGTCGGTGGCGCGTCCCGCAGCGCCCGCGCCTCGCACGCCCGTCACCACGCCCGCAGCGCCCACGGCCAACGACGTCGACCTCACGGGCGGCGTGTCGGGCATGGCTCCCCTGTGGCTCCTCGCCGACGGGACCTTCTCGACGAAGGCCGCCACGCCGCAGCGCGGAATCGCCGCGAGAGAGGCCCTCGTCACCGCCGCGCGATGGATCTCGTCGCGCCGCACGACGACCTTCGAACGGCTCTTTCCACCGAGCGCGTTTCACCCCGACGTGGCCCCGCGGACGGAGCGCGTGAGCGAGGCGCAGGCCCGCGCGATGCTCGATCAGGTGCGCGGCGCGCTGCGAGAGTCGTCCGTGAGCTCCTCCGACGCGCTGCGCGACCGCGACGCTGCGGCGCAGGTGCGATCGGCCTGCGCGACGGTGCTCTCGCACGTCACCGCCACGGTGCTCCACGACCCGACGTGGCGCGCGGTCTCCAACGCCGCGGCGGGCGAGCTCTTCGCGCTCATCGACGCCGAGCGCGGCCCTGCTTCGAAAGACTCTCTCCGGGCCCACGCGATCCTGCTGCTCCAGCTCAGGGCCCCGGCGCTCGGCGCGGGCGATCGCGCGAAGGCCCTCGCGCTCGTGAAGACGCTCTCGCGCGAAGCACCTCCCTACGACACGCTCTCGGGCCCGTGGAACTTCGCGATGTGCTCCGGGTGGGACTTTCACGAGGGCGAGTGCGAGGTGCTCACGCGCGTCCACGGGTTCCGCGAGGTGGCGCTGCCCTCCGACGCGCCCTCGTCGGGAGGCGCTGACTACAAGTGCTTCGAAGCGCCCTTCCGCACGCCCGCGGGCGACGCGGTGCGCGTGCTCGCGAGGCCCGCGACGCCCGGCGACGAGAGCGCCGAGATGGCCTCGCCGTGGTTCGTCGGGATGCTCATCAACCGCCACGCGCAGCTCGGATCGTTCGACATGCGCGCCACGCGCGCGGCGGTCACGCAGCGCAACTACAAGCTCATGATGAACTCGCAGTGCGCGGGCCTCACCACGCGCTTCGCGCTCTCGCGGATGTTCCCCGACGCCGACCTCTACTCGTCGTGGGACTCGACGTATTTCCGCACCGGCGCGGGCGGCAAGGTCAGCGCCTCCGAGGGCCTCGACTGCTTCGTGGCGGTGCTCGCGGGGATGGCGAAGCGAGAGACCCACGCTTCGCTCGACGCGCGCGTGCGATCGGCGCAGTGGCACCACCCCCAGGCCGAGGTCGACCCGCGCTTCGTGCAGTTCGTGGGACCCGCGCACCCGCTCGTGCTCGCGCGCTTCAACGACGTGAACCACGACGCGCGCGGAGACTTCTACGACGGCTTCCTCGACTTCAACGTCCGCGCGCTCGCCACCGAGATGGCCGACGCGATCACCCCGAAGGACCCCGGCGTGAGCTGCTCGCAGGTCGGCGGCGACGCCGCGCGCAGCCTCGGGTGGGCCGTCGGGAGCATGAACCGCGTGACGCAGTACTCCGACCTCTGGGCCGCCCTCCCCGGCCGCTCCGAGCTGTTCTACGCGTTCGAATCCGCGGGCTACTTCAGCCACCTCGAAGCCCCCGTCGACGTGCCCACGGGGCCCTTCCGCGAAGACCTTTCGAAGCTCCCCGCGGTGTGCCGCTACACGCTCGACCGCGGCGTCGCGGGCGGGCTCCGCGTCGAGGTGATGTTCCACGCGTGGCTCTCGCACGCGCCCGAGGAGCTCAAGCGCCTCCTGGTCTCCGCCGAGGCCATGAACCGCGCGTTCGACCTCGGGCACCTCCCCTCCGAAGGGACCCTCGGCACCCCGCAGGCCCGTCGCGGCGCGCTCCTCCTCACGATGGCGGGCCTCCTCGAGTTCCCGTCAGACCAGAACCGCCTCGACGGGCTGTGGGCCACGGCGCTTCGAATGCTCAACCTCCCGCCCATCTCTCGCAGCGTCGTGCGCGGTTGCATCACCGAGGCCGACCACGACGCTTCGAACTACTACGGCTCCCTCCGCGGCCTCCGTCAGCTCGTGGGCTCGGGCGCCGATCACGGCACCCTCGGCGCCGCAGACGACCTCGCCTGGTCGCGCCTCGCCTCCGCCGATCCCACCATCGGCCGCGCCGTTCCGCTCGCCATCGGCTGAGCGCGCGTCACCTCGACACCTCGCACCACACCCGCTCGCCCGAGCGTCACGCGCAGCGCCGTGACGTTGTCATCACAGCGCGTCTCACCATCACCGTCTGCGTACGCCACACGCGCGCACCACGCGCCACGCCGCGGCGTCGGGACGGTCACCTCGACGCTCGCAGCACCGTCGCGCACCACGTCGAGCGCGCCGTCTCCGCGAGGGCGCACGTAGCCCTGCGATTGACGCGTCGGAGGCCACAGGCTCGCGCCGCGGAACCACCACCGATCGGTCGGTACTTCAGGGCTCCACGCGACGAGCTCCCCTACGCCTCGCGTGACGCGAAGGTGCCACGTCGGAGGTCGCCCGAGATGCGCGTAGAGCAATCCGTCGAACGCATCGCCGCGATAGCGCGCGACGACGACACTGTTACGCACGCTCGCGTCGGGGCGGTGGAGGATCGCGAAGGCGTGATCGTCGTCGACGAAGACGAGCCCGCGCGAGATGCCCGATCGTTCGAGCACGTGCGCGCCGTGATCGGGGAGCGACCGCACCGCGAGGTGACCGCGTGATCCCCAGAGCGCGCCGCACGCGACCGAGGCGATCACGAAGGCCGCCGCAGGACGCCGCCCGAAGCGCGCGAGCACCACACCAAGCATCGCGTGCTCCACGGGGAGCGCGTCGACGAGCATGCGCGCGCCGCCGCCCTCGATGTTCCCGTCGAAGTAGAAGGGCGCGTACGCGACGATCTGCGCGAGCACCGCGGCCACGCCGTATCGCAGCGCCCGCTCGCGACGCGCGGTCACGAGCACGGCGAGGAGGCCCAGCGAGAGCGCTTCGAAGTTCGCCACGTCGCGCACGTGCGCCCGCAGCCGACGGAGCGTCACCCACAGCGCCTCGCGCGCGCCGTAGCCGTGCGGGAGGTGGCGCGTGACGAAGTCCCCGTGCTCGACGCGACACCCCACGGCGTCGCCGAAGCCGTAGCGGAAGCACCCGCGCGGGCCGTCGCTCAGCGCGTAGTACATCGTCTGCGTCGACGCGCCCCACGCTCCCGTGACGGCGCGCTGCGCGAGCGCGTGAAAGGCCACGCCGGGCAGCGCGCCCACGACGCACCACGCGAGCGCGCGCCATCGACCCGAGCGCCACGCGAGCGCCGCCCACACGAGCGAGACCGCGAGCGCCGACACCGGACGGACGGTGACCAGCACCCCCGCCGCGAGCCCGCACGCGGCCCACCCCCGAGGCCCCGTCGCGCGGAGGCCCGCGAGCAGCGCGCACGAGAACGCGAGCGCCGCAGCGCCGTGCGACATCGTCTCGGCCGTGTGAAAGCGCATCGTCGCGCAGAGCACCGAGAGCCACGTCGCGGTCACGAGCGCGAGTGAGCGCCGTCGCGCGTCGGGCTCCATCGCGGCGGCGAGGGAGCCCGTGACCCACGAAATCGCCGCGGCGAGCGCGCAGCCCGTGAGCCACGGAGCGCCCGACCACATCCCCACGGCGAGGAGCGCGGGAAACCCTTGAGGAAAGATCCCGCCGACGCGGCCGTGCGCGCCGACGAGGAGAAAGCGGCCCGCGAAGCTCCCCAACGCGCCCGGCGGAGACCACGTGAGATGCCCCTCCGCGATGGCGCGCGCCTGGAGCCAGTACGTCGTCGCGTCGATGACCTTCGGCGCCCCGCCGAGCACCGCGCGCCACCACCCGTACGAGAGCGCCGCGGCGAGGAGAGAGAGCAGCGCGCGCGTCACGGATTCCTCTTCGCACGCATTGCACAGCGCGCTCGTGTTGCACCGCGGAGTACGCGTGTCGCGCTTCGCAGTAGGGCCATTCGAGGGCTGTTCTCGAAGGGGTCTGCGCGACGCGATGTCAAGCACACACTTCGCGCGCGCTGTCTGGTTCGTGGATTGCTGCACACGCTGACGATGATTCTCCGGGGCACGCGTTGCGCGGAGAGCGTCGCTTTCAAACCAGACAAGACGCTGTAGCAGGTGCCGTCATGATCACTCGCACGATCCGTTCGCTGATGCTCTTCGGGGCGCTCGCGCTGGCCGTGCCCGCAGAGGCAGTTCCGCGCGTTCCCGTGACCGCTGCGCCCGTGCGCAGAGCGCCTCCGCGGAGGCCCGTGCGTCACGTTCCGCCGCCCCCCGCGGCCCCCGTGGTGGCGCCCGAGCCCGAGGTGGTGCCCACGAGCGCGGCAGACTTCCAGAACACGCTCCGCCGCCTTCGGATCTACGTGATGGCCGCGCCCGACGGCGCGCGCGCCTTCGGCAACCTCGGCGCAGGGACGCAGCTCTGGATCCTCCTCCCGAGCTGCCGCGCGCCGGACCCCAACGACCCCCGTGACGCGTGCCCCATCGACCGCCTCGAGGTCACCTCGGTGCGCGGCGGCGGCGTGCGCGCGGGCACCATGACCACCGTGATGGCGGGCGAGACCCCCCGTCGCGTGCAGGCCTTCGTGGTCGAAGACGGCACCCCGCTGGTCCGCATCCGGCTGATCACCCCGCAGGGCGCGATCAACTACGAGGGCGTGATCGAGGCGAGCCAGATCCGTCATCTCCCGGCGCCCGCGGGCGTCGATCGCGACGACCGCTTCGTGTTCGACTTCTCGGGCTACCCCGCGCGCTGACCGTCGCACTCGGGCGCCCACCCGCGGCGCCTGTGTGATACACGGGTTGTCGGAGAGTATCGCCCCATGACCCGCGGACACGCTCGCTCCCTCATGACCACCCCCGTCACCTCGGTCTCGGCGGAGGCAACCCTCACCGAGATCGCGGACCTCTTCGCCACGCAGAGCATCAGCGGCGTGCCCGTCATCGACGGCGAGCAGCACGTCGTGGGCTTCGTGAGCGACACCGACATCATCAACGCGATGCTCGCCTCGCGCGGCGCGCAGACGTCGGCCTTCGACCTCATGTCGGCCCCGGTGGTCACCGTCGACGAGTTCGACACGGCCGAAGACGTCATGCGCATCATGCGCGAGAACAACATCCACCACGTCCCCGTGGTGCGGAACCGCAAGCTCGTGGGGATCGTCACCCCCACGGACATCATCCGCTACCTCGTCACCGTGCTCCCGCCGCCGTCGCAGGTGAGCTGAGCCCTCACCGACAGGTCCGCGCCGCGCAGGTGCGCGTCCCGCGGTCGCACGCGTCGCTGCGGCACTCGACGTCGCTCATGCACGCGTCGCCGTCGGCCTTGCGCGCCGCGCAGCGCCCCGTCGCGCAGTAGAGCCCCGCGTTGCACTGAAGGCCCGCCGGAACGGCCATGTTCCCGCAGGTCGATCCCATCGTCCCGTCGCCGATGGAGGCGCACATCCCCGAGCGGCACACGAGGCGCGCGTAGGGGTCGCAGAGCGTCATCGTCGCCGTGTTGCACGCCTCGCCCGCGGCGCGTCGCACGGTGATGGCCGTGCATCGCATCGTCGTGGTGGCCGTGCACGCGGAGCCCTGCGCGCAGACCGTCGTCGCGCCGCACATCTCGCCCGCCGCCGTGGGGCGCTGACAGGTGCCCGCGAGAGAGCCCTCTGCGACCACGCACCCGAGCCCCGCGCCGCACTGGATGTCCTGCGCGTACGCGGCGCCGATGATGTGTCCGCAGGGGCGTCCCTCGGCGCCCGCCTCGCCCGTCGCCACGCGCACGCACCGCGACGCGCCGCTCGAATCAGGGAAGCACTCCGCGCGCTGCCCGACGCTCTGCGGCGCGCACTCGTCGTTCACGGTGCACGCCTCCCCGATGCGCTTGCGCGCGCGGCACATGCCCGGACACGCGCTCATCCCTGTGGCCTGTCCGCGGTCGCACCAGCCGCCGCCCGCGCACTCCTCGTGGCGCATGCACGCGGCGCCCGCAGCGACGGCCCCCGCGAACACGTCGGGGCAGAGCGAGCCGAGGGCGTGCTGCACGTCGCAGGTCGCGTTGATGCGCGCGATGCAGCGGTAGGCCGCGGCGCCGTCGTAGCGCACCTTCGACTGACGGTTCGCGGCGAGGAGGTCGTCGAGCGATCCCCACCCGAGCACCGAGGCCCCCACGCGGAGCGACGCGCAGCGCGAGGCTTCGCCGAGGTACGCCCGCTGCGAGGCGGCGTCGGCGACGGTGACGGGGCAGCGGAAGAGCGCCGCGCACGCGGCCTGGTGGGCCTGCGAGGCGAAGTCCTCGGGCGTGTCGATGGAGGGGGCGTCGTCACCCGAGCAGGCGACGACCATCGAGGCGAGCACAAACACCACGCGGCGCATGGCGACGGAGTGTACGGGAACGCCTCGGTACTTCGCGAAGACTTTGACGCCTCCGCGACGACCTCTCTCGGCGCGCCGCTATCGCCGCTGACAGATGGGCGCCGTCGGGCACGACGCGCAGATCCCCTCGTCGACGGACCACGTCTCGTGGCAGATGCGCAGCCCCGCGGGCGTGTCTCGCATCCGCAGCAGGTAGCGGCCTTCGAGGCGCGGGCAGCCGATGTCGGCGTTGCGGTCGTTGCGCACTTCGACCGCCCACGCGCGGACCTTCAGCACCTCGCCCGTCGCGCCCGTTACGGCCCGGCACGCGCTCGGGACCGCATCGGCCCCCGGATCTTCGCGTCCCCAGTCGCTGCGCGCGCGGTCGACCGTGAAGCTCCCGCCCTCGGAGGCGATGCGCGCGAAGTCGCGGGTCATCGCGGCGAAGTCGGGCGTACGTGAGGTGCCGTGATATTTCAGCGTCGTCGCGTAGAGCCGGTCGAGGGGGTCGGCCCCGGCCTCGGCGCGGCGCGCGCGCTCCCACCGCGAGACGAAGGCCGAGAGGTCGGCATTGCCAGCGAGCGACTGCGTGGTACTCGGTCGAGACGGCGTCGCCGGGCGTGAGGGTCGCGCCGTCGACGCGCTGGTCGAGCCCGCGGAGGCTTCGCGCTTGCGGCCGTCGAGGCCCACGAGCGCGGCGACGATCGCGAGGGCCGCGACGACGGCGCCCACCACGACCACGATCGCGAGCTTCGCCCACGGCGGATCGTCGTGCTCGCGCGCGGGCTCAGCGCCCGAAGGAGCGCCCTCTGGCGCGGGCTTCGCGGAGAGCGCCGAGAGCCAGTTGAAGGTCGATCGCGGGAGCGGCGGAGCCTCCTTGGGGTCGGGCGTGAGCACCGGCGTCGGAGCGCGCGCGGGCGGCGTCGAGGCGGAGGGCGGCGTCGAGGTGCTCCACGCGATCGGCGGAGGCGTCGAGGCGTTGAAGACCCCCGCGGCGGCCTGACGAACGGCGAAGCGCAGCGCGCCCGCATCGGAGAAGCGCTCCGATCCCTGCGCGCGGAAGCACCGCGCGACGACGTCCCAGAGCCCCGAAGGAACGTCCGAGCGGCGCCCGTCGAGGGAGGCCCTGAGCGTCGCGGGACGTTGCAGCGCGGCGCCCCACCAGGGCTCATCGACGGTGGCCTGCGCGCTCGTGGTGAGCATCTCGACGAGGAGCACGCCGAGGGCGAACACGTCGGTCCACGGGCCGATGGCCGCGACCTGTCCCATGGCCTGCTCGGGGGCCATGTAGAGGGGCGTTCCCATGAGGGCGCCGGTCTGCGTGCCCTTGCGTCGACCGAGCTGCGCGATGCCGAAATCGAGGACCTTCACGGTGACCTCGCCGCCCGGCAGCACGCGGAGAATGACGTTGTCGGGCTTGAGGTCGCGGTGAACGATGGGCCCCGGCGTGCGCACCGCGTGGGCGGCCTCGATGCCCGCGCAGAGCTGATCGAAGAGGCTGAGCGTCTCGGAGATGCCAGGGAGCTTGTCGTCGTCGGCGTACTGGTGAATCCACGACGTGAGGGAGCGGCCCTCGACGAACTCCATGACGATGTAGCGCTGCTGCGTGAGCGCGCCGCGGTCGATGACGCCGACGATGTTGGGGTGCGACACCTGCGCGAGCGCGTCGGCCTCGGCGTCGAAGCGCGCGATGGCACCCGCGTGCTCCACGAACTCGGCCTTGAGGAACTTCACGGCCACGGGGCGCCCCGCGAGGCGCGTGTCCTTCGCGCGCCACACGCCGCCGAAGGTCCCCTCGCCGAGCATCGAGACGAGCTGATAACGCCCGTCGACGAGGGAGCCCACCGCGGGCGATGTCGAGGCCGTCGAGCTCATGAGCGCGCGGAGGGTATCACCACACGCTCACGATCGGCACCACAGCACGCACGTGCGAACAACAAGCCCTGGAGCGTGAGCTCCAGAGGCCACGTCGGAGCGTGAGCCCCAGAGGCCACGTCGGAGCGTGAGCTCCGAAGGGCTCACACGGCGCTACCGCCAGCCGCCGACGTCGGTGCCGAATCCGCCCGCGGTCTCGCCCGCGGAGTACGGCGCGATGAGCGGATCAACCACGCCCGCGGCGCGTCCGCGGTAGAGCACCACGGAGCCACGGACGGCGCTCGACCCCGAGGCGCCCACGACGGCCTCTTCGAATCCGTCGGCGTTGAGGTCTCCGACGCCTCCGACGCTGATTCCGAAGTGCGTGGCCGAGGTCGACGGGATGCACTGCGTGGGCGCCACGGCGGGCCCCGTGGCCGAGCCCGCGTACACGCACATGGCCTCGTTCGAAGTGGCGCCGCCGCTCCCGGCGATGAGGTCGTCGATGCCGTCGCCGTTGAAATCACCCGCACCCGCGACGGCGGAGCCGAAGCTCGCGGGCCTCGGCGACGGCGCGTTGAGCAGCGTCGCAGAGAGCGTCCTCGTCGCGGGCGGGACGAGCAGAAACACCACGGGCAGCGAGGCCGTGCCGAGGATCACCGTGGCCGTGGCGACCACGTCGGCGACGCCGTCGCCGTTGACGTCGCCCGCGAGCGACGGGTTGTTGAAGAGGTACCCCGCCGGCGCGTCGAGCGTGTACGTCGCCGTCGCGTCGAAGCCCGCGAGGTTGCCGAGGAACACCCCGAGCCTCGTCGTCGCCGTCTGCACGGCGACGTCGTCGTAGCCGTCGCTGTTGATGTCACCGACGGCGACGGCGCTCGTTCCGCCCAGCATTCGCACGGGCGCGCTCGCGGTGCCCCCGGCGCCGCCGAGGATGAGCCCGACACGCGACCCGTCCCACACGAGCACGTCGCCGTAGCCGTCGTGGTTGACGTCGCCCGCCCCCGTCGCCGAGCGCCACACGTCGTACGCGCGCGAGGGCGACGTCGAGGGCCCCGAGGCGCCGCCGTGGTGGATGCCCACGCTGGTCGCGGCGTCGACGGCGACGTCGCAGTACCCATCACCGTTCACGTCGCCGATGGGCGTCACCCTGCGACCGTAGGACCCCGTGCCGAGCGAGCTCACCAGCGGGGTCACCGCGGGCGTCGCGTTGAAGCGATCGGTGCTCCCCGTGAAGAGGTACACGGCGCCCGTGCGGCCTCCCGTCGCCACCGTGGCGGGCGCGCCCGCGAGGAGGTCCGCGCGCCCGTCGCCGTTGACGTCGGGCATCGCCCCCCACTGCCTCGGGAGCGGCGCGGTGAAGCCCGCCCTGCGCGGCGGAACATAGAACTCCCACGTCGTCGAAGACGCCGTTCCGGTGGCCCGTCCGCGGCGCCCACGCGCGCGCCAGAAGTGATAGCCGGGCGCGATGTCGACGCTGGTCGTGAGCGTGTCTCCCGTCACCGTGAAGGTGTTCTCGACGGCGGTGCACGCGCGGTCGTGACAGACCTCGATCTGCGCGCTGTCCGCGCTCGGCGCGTTGGCCCACCCGAAGCGCACGCGCCGCAGCACGCGCATCACCGACAGCGGCTCGATGAGCCTCGGCGCCTCGATGGTCGGGTCCATCGGGTCGACGTCAGCGCTCACGTCGGCGCTCACGTCGGCGCTCGCGTCGGCGCGCGCGTCTGCGGCGACGTCGACGCTCACATCGGTGCGCGCGTCTGCGGAGACGTCGGCGCGCGCGTCGCTCGCCGCGTCGGACGCGTCTTCGCGCGCGTCGATCCCCACGTCGGCGTCGACGCTCGCGTCGTCGGAGGCGGCGTCTGCGGCGGCTTCGACGACGTCCGCGGGCGCGTCGAAGGAGACGTCGAGGGCGCCGTCGGAGATCACATCGAGCGCGGCTTCGGGGGCCGCGTCGAGGGTCGCGTCGCTCACGTCGGCGCGGTCGACCGTGACGTCGCGAACGACGTCGGAGCGGTCGGAGGTCGCGTCGGAGAGCGCGTCACGCGCGGCGTCGGGGGGATCGGGGTGAAGGTCGCCGAAGCAGCCGGAGAGGCAGACGGCGAGCGAGGCCGCGCGTGCGATGCGTGTCATTGCGGGGGTGTGTTCTCCGTACGGTCCGTCGCGAGCGTAGACCGATCGCGCGACGGCGGGAACCACTCACCCGCTGCGCAGGGTTCAGCGCACCGGGCAGCGCTCGGTCCAGCGGCCGAGGAAGACGCCGCGTCCGTCGGCGCGCTCGATGCCGTCGCCGTAGCGTCCGTGGAGCTCACCGCGGGAGCCGTCGCGCAGGCCCCACGCGCCGGTGAAGTGCCCCGCGTCGTAGGTGCCGCCGAGGAGGCCGTTGAAGGTCCCCGCGTTCGAGATGTGCTTGCCGAAGAAGGCGTGCGCGCCAGCGCGGGTCGTCCCCCAGACGCCGCGCACGGAGCCGCGAGGCGCGCCGACGCTGTCGATCACGCGGCCGCGGAACATGCCGAGGTTCGCCCGCAGACGGCCCCAGTGCCCGAAGACGAAGCCCTGACCGCAGTCGGGGCGCTCCTCGTAGGCGGCGTAGTAGACCCCGTTGCGACCGTCGCCGAGGCGCCGCACCTCGCCGTCGGCGTCGGGGAGCGGAAGGTCGAAGTTCCCCGCGGCGGTGTTGAGGTGCAGCACGGGCGTGGCCGTCGGGGCGCGGACGATGAGCGAGAGGCCGTCGACGAAGGGCTGCGTGTGCGACACGAAGCTCACGCTCGCGGGGTCGGTGCGCGCCGCCACGCTGTCGCCCGACTCGAAGCCGATGGAGCGCCGCACCGAGATGCGCCCCGCGTCCACCGAAGCGCTGCCGGTCCAGTCGATGCGCGTCGCGGGAGGCGTCGGAGCAGCGGGCGCCGACGCGTCCGCGGGCCGCGGGAGGTGCCCCCAGAGGATCATCACGCGGAACACATGGCGCTGCGCGGCGGGCACGGCGTCGCCCGCGTACGTCCCGTCGTCGGCGAGGAGCGCGTCAGCCCCCGTCGCAGCGAAGGCGGGGAGCGCGACGAAGTTGTTGTCCGCGAAGTCGGGCATCTCGTCGGTGGTCGAGAGCCCGCCGTTGGGCTGTTCGAGCATCGCCGCGGCGGTGTCCGCGGAGGGATCGGAGGCAGCATCATCGCCGCCGCCACAGGCGACGAGCGAGAGCGACGCGAGGGCGACGAAGGCGACCGAACCGGCGAAACGAAGGGTGCTCATGGGGTGTTCTCCTCAGCGGGCCTGACGCTGCCCGCGCTGTGGAGATCCCCTTCTTCAAGCCCCGCGCCACACGCGGAACACGCTGTTTTCAAGAGCTTCGCGGGGATCGAAGGGAGCGACGCTGTCGACTCGATGCGACAGGTGTCGAGGGGCGTCTCTACGCGCCCGCGACAACAAGTGCGGGGGTGCACGCGCTGGCCGTGACGTTGTAAGGTCCGCGGCGGTCGAGTCGCCGTGCTCAAGAAGCTCATCATCCACCAGTTTCGCCATGTGAAGCCCGGCGTGGAACTGGCGTTTAACGACGGCTTCAACGTGCTCCTGGGCCGCAACGGCACGGGCAAGACGACGCTGCTCGACCTGATTTCGCTCGTGCTTCGCTGCGACTTCTCGCGCCTGCACGACGAGGAGTTCGACCTGGAGTTCGAGGTCGAGCACGAGCACGGCACGATGCGCATGCGCGCGCGTCGCGAGCGGGTGCGCTCCACCGAGGAACAAGAGCCTCGTTCGGGTCGAGGGGCGTCGCGGTCCGGGCGAACGATCTCGCGAACTCGCCCGAGCCTCGGCGCCACGTTCGCGCTCACGCGCCTACCCACGGAGCGTTCGTTCTAAATCGAGGCCGAGCCGTCGAAGCTACGGTGGCGCGCCGACGGCGATTCGTGGACGGAAGAGTCCCCCATCGACTTGTTCTCAGCGTCGCTCCTCTCGGACCTCGTCGCTGTGCTTCCGTGGTCCCCCAAACACCCAGCAGGTGAGGCGCGCATCGTTCTCGATGAACTCCGCCAATACTCAAGCGACGCGTACCGGTTTGACGAGTCGCTCGATACATGGCGATCGATTACAAGCGAACCCGCTGTCGAGGAGGACGGCATCGCGCAAGCGCCTCAAGTCGAAGCGGAGGTTTGCTTTCGCCATCCCGTGGCGGAGATGGGGAGCAACAACAGGTTCATGCCCCTCGCGTTCCAGATCGAACAACCTTCGGCGAACCAAACCCAATCCACCGTCAATTTGCACGGGACCCGGCTGGCGCGCTTCGCGGAGTTGACCGGTCTCCCTGGACTGACGATGTCGGTCGCTGTGGAGGGCACCTACTTTGATGGCGGCGCGTTGTGGTGGCGCTTCGGTCGCGCGGAGTTCCTGCTCACGAACGCAGGCGGAACGAGCTTCTCGCACCGGGCGCTCAGCTACGGCCAGAAACGCCTGCTCGCGTTCCTGTACTACCGCGAGGCCAACCATCGCTACGTGATCGCCGACGAGCTGGTCAACGGGATGCACCACGAGTGGATCCGCTTCTGCCTCGACGAGCTCGACACGAACA
>JBPOHC010000210.1:0-9662 GCA_052035985.1 Myxococcota bacterium
ACTACCTGCCCACCCCGAGCGCCACGCGCTACCGCCTCTGCGACGACCTCTCGACGGTGCTGGTGCTGGCCTCGCGCTGAGGGGCGGGGCGTCGTCGTCGGCCTCTCGCCCGCGTCCCCGTCGCTCGCGCTCCGGGGTCTCCCGCAGACGGCGTTGAGGGGGCGTAGGAGGGGCGCAGGAGGGGCGCAGGAGGGGCGTAGGAGGGGGCGTCGCGCTCGTCCTTGAAGCGGTCGGAACGCGCGTGTTAGGGTCCGCCGCGTTTTGCGGCCCCTCGTGACGTGGGTCGTGCGACGGGAGTGACATGCCTACGATGAGACACGGATTGCTGGCGGTGGCCGGCCTTGTGTTCGGTATGACCGCGGCGCTCGCGACGGGATGCGAGACCGAGAGCAAGCTCACGGTCGTCGTCGAGGAGGGGGCCACGGCGCCGAACGTGAACCTCCCGGCCGTTCCGACGCTGCCGCCGCCGCCGCCCGCGCGCCACACCGACGGGTCGTTCACGGTCTACGGCGTGCGCCACGAGTCGCTGCGCAACCCCGGCGAGATGTTCACCAAGCAGCAGCGCGTCCACGGCTTCATCGTGAGCGTGTACACGCCGCGCGTGCTCGAGGGATCGCGCCGCGGAGAGATCTGCAACGAGCGCGACCGCTGCACCGAGGAGCGTCCGCACGTCTACATCGCCGACACGCGCGGCGAGCGTGACCCGCAGCGCCTGATGATGGTGACGGGCTACGCGCAGTTCCAATACGAGATCGACGACGCGAAGCGCGCCGCGCGCAACCCGCACCCGGTGACGCCGACGGCCGCCGCGAACGCCGCCGCGGGCCTCACGCACGCGATCCCCACGGACTTCGACGAGGGCGCCGAGGTGGTGGTCACGGGCACGCTCTCGCGCCGCGCCGCCAACGGCCAGGCCGACTCCAACGGCCTCCTCGAGTACGTGTCGCACACGACGACCACGCCCGCCCCGCCGCCGCCCAACGCGCGGCACTGATCTCCCTCAGCGACTCAGTACGTTCTGATTGAGTGCGCGCGACGCAGATGCGCGTTTGCGCGCGATCGCATCGTTGCGCGGTCATGCGTGCCTCGGGGCGCGCGTGATGTGATCGCGGTGAAGGCGATCGCGTGAGGGGGCGGTGGGTGATCGGATCGCGCGGCGGTCGAAGGGGTGATGAGGCGCGTGTGATTGGATCGCGCCGAGAGAGAGCGGGCGAGGGGGCGCCGACGATCGGATCGCGTGGAGGCTCAGTTTGCGCGCTCGGGGGGCGCGTGCTCTTCGCGGCGCGTGCCCGGAGGCTCCTTCGCGATCGACCACACCGCACCGCCCGCTACGTTGCCGTTGAGGACGCACCAGTAGATGCGCTGGTCGTCGACCGCGATGCTCTGGGGGAGCATCAGGCGCTCGACGCAGGTCATCAACGTGTCTTCCTCGCCGCCGTCCTTGGGGATGCGGAGCAGCGTTCCGCTCTCTGACACGAGGCAGTAGAGGTTCGCCGCGTCTTGCGCGAGCAGCGCGCCGTCGCGCTCGTAGATGTACGAGATCACCTCGACGGCCCCGCCTCCGAGCGGACGTCTGCACACGCCGCCTTCGCTCAGCGGCTTGTGGTACGTCGGCGTGGTGGTCCAGTAGAGGTGGGTGTCATCCGCGAGGAGCGACTTCGGCATGGGGAGGTCCTTGCGAACCACCCAGCGCTTCTTCGGCCCGTCGAGCTTCGCGTGAAGCAGCGCGCCGTCGTGGAAGTACGTGGGCCACTTCATTCCGCCGTTGAGCCAGTAGAGCTCGTCGCCCACGAAGACGGCCTCTCCCGGCCTTCGCTGCTTCGTGGCGAGCACCGCGGGCTTCGTCGCGCCGGGCGCGAGGTAGAGCACCACACCGCGGGGCTCCTCGCGGCGGTCGTAATCGAACACGCCGTCGCAAAGGATGACGACCTCGCGCCCGCGCACGACGACCGCGTTCACGGCGTCGAGGTCGCGCGCCACCACCTCGACGTCGCCGCCGTCCTTGTGCATTCGAACGAGCTGCTGGGGCGGGCCGCCATCGCCACGACGCGGCGCGTTCGGCTCGGGTTCGCTCCAGTAGAGGTGCTCGTCCGCGAGGGTGAGGTTCGCCGGAAACTCCCGTTGCGCGAGCACCATCGGGAAGCCGCCGTCCTTGGGCAGCCGTGAGACCTCTCCGGCCCTGTCGTCTGACCAGTAGAGGTATCGCCCGTCGAGTGCGAGGGAGCGATGGCCGTAGTCTCCGTGCGCCAGAACCCGAGGTGTGCGTCCCCCGCGACCGACGAACGCGCTCTCCCCGAGCTCCGCGCGAGTTGGTTTGCGATCATTTCCCATGACCGCGGGATTGTCCGCGAACGCGTGTGCGGACTCAACCATCGAGGAAGGCAACGCTTCGATGCTCGCGCCCGCGCCGAGGATTCTCCGCGCGACCGTTGCCTTCGCGCGGGAAGCTACGCGCGCAACACGATGAGCGCCGGGTCGCGGAGAGGAGGGCCGACCGCCGGTGAATCAGACGCCGTCACCGAAGCGGGCGACCCAGCGCGAGGTGCGTGCGGAAGTCGATGCGCGTCGCGAGTCCGTACCAGCCGTAGGCCGTGACCTCGCCGCGCGGGTCGTCGAGGGCGAGCAGGATCGTCCCGTACCCGAAGCCGCTCGCGTGCATCCTCGGTCGCGTGTCGTCGCCGTGGGGAATCGACGTCGAGTCCACCACGCGCACGAGGAAGCGGCGACCCTCGCGGTCGACTCTGCGCGGCGCGCCGACGACGAAGAGCACGTGCCCGGTGTTGCGCGACGCGACGGCGGGCGGGCGGCGCCACGCGATCACGTCGCCGGGTCGCAGCTCGCTCGCGTGCTGGATGCGCAGCCAGTCGCGCGCGTTGCGATCTGCGGGCGCGTCGGCGATGACGTCGTGGTAGTTCGCGGCGACGGGGCGCCCGCGTCCGTTGCGGCGCATCACGGCGGCGTGCGCGCGCGGAGCGGCGCGGGAGAGCACCCAGGCGGCCATGCCCGAGCAGTCGAAGTCGTAGCGTCCCTCGCGCTCGTCGACGTGGGTCACGTGCGTGTACCGCGTCGTGCGGAGCCGCGCGTCGATGCGGTGGATGACGTCGAGCACCGGGGGCGACGCGGGCGTCGCTCGCACCGCGCGGAGGGCGCGAGGCGAGTGCTGCGCGAGCGCGGGTGCGGACACGCCGAGGGAGAGCGAAGTGATGACCGCCGCGAGGAAGCGAGAGCGCATCGCGAGAGCGTAGTGATGCGCGAGGCAGAGCGTGAAGTTTCGCGCGATGGGGAGCGAGCGAGACGGGTGGGGGACGCGAGATGCGGTGTCGATCAGTTCGCGGAGGGATCTGCGAGCCACGCTGCGAGCGCCGTCGCGTCGAGGTCGAGCACGACGGCGGAGAGGCGCTCGTGGCCGAGCGCGTGGAAGCGCGCGGTGAGCGTGGTGTTCTCGATGTCGGTGAGCGGTCGCCCGAGGCGACGCTGGAACATCTGCGTGAGCACGAGGAGCTGGCCTTGCGAGAGCCCCTCGGAGAGCCCCTGAGAGATGCCTTGCGAGAGTCCGCGCTTCCACAGGTCGTCCATGAGGGCGCGCGCTTCTGATGTGTCGACCATGTCGTTCTCCGTGAGTGGTGCGCCGCGCTGCCCGGCGGCAAGAAACTCTTGTATCACAGTCTCGCGGAGGGCCTCTCCGCGGGGCACCTGACCGTAGCGCGTGCGCAGGTCATCGAGCGCCGCGCGGAAGGTCGCGCCCGCGCCGAGGAGTCTCAGCGCGAGCGTGTCGTCGCTCGCTGGTAGCTCTGCGAGCACCACGATGGCGAGGTCGAGCCCCCGCAACTCGTAGAAGCCCGCGGGCCAGTCGATCGTGCGCTGCGCGTGGAGCGTCGCGATCGCGTCGTCGGGCCTTCCTCCGCAGAGGAGCCACATGCGCTCGACCGCGCGCTTCTCGTCGAGCGTTCCAGCGTGGCGGGCGTTGAGGAGCTTGCGCAAACAACGCTCGACCTCGTCGCGAGATGGCGCTTCGTGGAAGGGCTCGAACAGACACGCCGCGTCGGTCATGCGACCGAGGAGGCCGAGGGCGCGACGCGCGGGTGTGTGCTTCTCAACGGGCGCGAAGCGAACATCGCTACGCTGCGGTCGCAGCGAGGGGACCTCGAACTCACGTTCGAAGGTGCCAAGGTCGTCGAGCATCACGTCGAGGATGTCCTTCGCCAGCTTGTCGTGCGGCGTATCCATGCGAGGCGACGAAGCGTGCGGTGTGCCATGCGCTCAAAGGGCTGAAAACAAGGCGTCGCGCGAAACAGGGGGTGGCGGAATGGGTGGCGGATGGGGTGGCGGAGGGGTGGCGGGCCGCCAGGGGGAGCCGCGCGTGGCGTTGACGTCGCGGCGTCGCGCGCGATGGAATCGCCGACGCTTTCGAGGGAAGGTCGAGACGATGCTCAGGGGGGGCCTTCAGTTCAAGCTGTGGAGCCGCGAGGCTGCGATGAGCGTGACGCCGAACGCATCGCCGCCGAGGGCGCCGAGGAGACCGAGGCGATGAGTCACGACCCGCCGCTGCTCGACGGCGACTTCGCGCCACCCTGGGCGTTGGAGCGCGGACGCGATCACTGAGGCGCCTTCGTGAGCGTTCGCGTCGCTGCCGTGACGCATCGGCTGCGATGGATTCCTCCGGGGCGCTTCTGGGTGGGCGAGACGCCCGTGACCCACGCGGCCGTGAGCGCGTGGTCGACGGGCGGACGCGCGGTCAGCAGGGGCAGTCTTGATTGGGCACCGGGTACAGCGGCTGCGGGCGGAACACGGTCCCCATTCGACGAAAGAGCCCCTCGGCCGTGATGAACTCGGGGCGGCCGTCGCCGTCGAGGTCCGCCGCGCCGTAGGGAGCGACGAGGCTGGGGCTGGCTCCGTCGCTCTGGAGCACGAGCGTCTGCGCGCCCGTCACCTCGAACACCGCGGTCATCGAGCCCGAGAACTCTGCGCAGCCGCCCACCATCGTCGAGGCCGACACGACGGCGAAGCGACGCCCGTTGTTCGGCCCCTGCCAGAGCACGACCTCGGGCGCGTGGCCGTCGTGCATGTCCCACGAGCGACCGCGGATGGCGGCGCCGTCCTCGCGATACGCCGACTCCGCCGCGCGCCACGCCGGGAGCGCCCTGAAGCGCTGGAGCACGGCGGTCGCGAGCGGCGCGGGCGCGGTCGCGCTGCCGAAGGCCGCCACCGGCGCCTGCGACGCGAGCTGCGCCCAGAGAGCGCCGCGCGCGCACGGGTCGTCGAGGCGCGCGACGAGCACCTGCGCGCCCATGTCGAAGGCGTCGGCGGCGATCTCGGCGGGCGTGTAGGCCGCGTGGCGGTTCCCGTCGGGGTCCTCGCCAGCCCAGCGCTGCGAGACGCCGAAGTGCACGTCGATGCGAGAGATCACCGAGAGCGCGCCGATGCCCGCCTCGCAGGTCTGCCCCGCGGCGGTGTAGAACCGGAACCGCTGCGTCGCGAGGCCGCGCAGCGCCTCGGGCAGCGCGGACGCGCGCGCGGACTTGCGCGACACCACGACCTCGTCGGGCGAGAGGAGCTCGGCGGCGCCTTCGGTCCATCCGTCTTCGGCGCTCGCGATGATGGCGTAGCTCGTGTCGCCCACTTCGAATGTCGGGAGGTACGCGCCCGGCGCGGGCGTCGCGGCCTGGCTCGCGGCCTCGGAGACCGTCGAGTCGAGCATCTCCTCGCGCGCGATCTGGAGCGACGCGCCGTTGCGAACGAGCACGATGTCCTTGCGGCCGACGTCGTGAAAGGCGCCTTGCGTGAACTCCTGCGTGAGCCGCACGGTCGCGACGCCCGCGGCCGTGTCGACGACGACGTCGCGCGTCGCGACCTGCATCGCCGCGCGGAACATCGCCTGCCGGTCGGCCACCCAGCCCGCGCGATCGAAGCGCCGCACGCGAGGCCCCGAGCGGCGGATGCCCGTGAAGCGCGGCGCGTAGAGGCGCTCGTACGCCGCGAAGTCGCCCGCGTTCTGCGCGCGCAGCCACGCGTCGAGGAGCGCGCGGACGTCGGCCTCGGCGACGGTCGGAGGCGGCGTCGGCCTCGCTTCGACCGCGGCGGCGGGCGTCACGCTGGCGTCGGTGGCGGTGGGCGAGGCGCTCGCGGATTCGCCCGTCGAGGCGGACGACGCGGGCGCAGCGGGCGCAGCGGGGCGCGCGCATCCGAGGGCGATGACGATCGAGGCGGCGGCGGTGCGGAGCTTCATCGTGGGGGCTTTCAATCGTGGTGTCGTGAGGTGTTGAAGGGGGCGTCGTGCGGCGGGTGACGGGCGAGCGCCGCGCTCAGCGCGCGACGAGCCAGACGGTGACGGCGAAGACCACGGCGTCGATGGCGAGCGCGATGGTGACGCGACGACGCCCGACGGCGCTGAGGCGCCTCCGGTCGATGCGGGCGACGAGGTAGACCGAGTAGACGTGGGCGAGCACGGGGACGAGGAAGAAGCCGAAGCCCGCCGAGGCCATCGCGCGTCGCGCCGCGGCGTCGGCCTCGTCGGTCAGCCGCTCGTCTTCGCTGCGGCCCTGCTCGGCGGAGGAGACCGCGGTCGCGAGCGCGTCGAGCACCTCGGCCGCGCGCGGCGCGTCTTCGGCGGACACCATCAGGCGCACTCCTCCGAGCGCGCCCGTGAGCCAGGGGTGGACGCCCGCGACGCCGGCGTCTTCGATCGACGCGGTGATCTCGTGCCCTTCGAGCTGCGTGCGCGCCAGCTCGGCCTCGTGCAGCGCGAGGTACGTGCGGAGCACGACGGGGTCCTCGAGCCTCTCGGCGGCGCTCGGAGGCGGTGACGTTCGGAACGGCATGGCGTGGGCGCCCTTCTCCCTCTGGCGGCGCGAGTCTGCCACGGTCGCTCACCTCGAACGCAACACAGAAGTCATCTGCGAGCGCAGGGGCCGCCGCTGAGAACCCGTACTGCCTTTGCGGCGAGCAGAGCTGACGCCGTCCGACGACACCGATTTTGACCCTCCGAGACGTTCGGTGCGTTGATCAGCGCATGCCTGCGAAGCCCGCCACCGTCGCCGAGTATCTCGCCGCGTTGCCCGCCGACCGCCGCGCCGTCGTCGAGTCCGTGAGGGACGTCTTTCTCGCCAACCTCGACGCCTACGAGGAGGGCATCCAATACGGGATGATCGGGTACTACGTCCCGCATCGGATCTACCCCGCGGGGTATCACACGGACCCGAAGCAGCCGTTGCCCTTCGGCGGCATCGCGGCGCGGTCTGGCGCGGTCTCGATTCACCTCGTGGGCCTCTACGTGGCGGGCGAGGACTCCGAGCTCGGTCACTGGTTTCGCAAGGCGTGGAGCGACTCCGGCCGCAAGCTCGACATGGGCAAGGGGTGTGTGCGCGTGAAGAAGCCCGCGGACGTCGCGCTCGACGTGCTCGGTGAGCTCCTCCGAAAGCTGCCCACGAAGGAGTACCTCGCGCGCTACGAGGCCGCGCTGCGCGCGCGTGAAAGCGCCGCGAAGCCCGCGAAGAAGAGGTCCTCGCGGTGACCCTCCGAGGCGTGCGCGACTCGACCGTGTTCGCGGGCGCGCGCGACCGGTCCTCGATTGAGCATCGCTTCTTTACAATTCAGTGTGGAACACATTGCTTCACGATCTGATCGAGACGCGCCATGCTCCGACCATGGGCTGCGCCGTCGCGCGGCGCCGGAGGGAGAAGCTGCCGCCGATGAACACCGAGACCGACCGCCACTCGACCGCGCACGCTCGCGCGCTGCGCGCCGTCACCGCCGTCACCCTGGGCCTCTTCGCGCTCGGCGCGGAGGGGTGCGCGGCCTCTGTCACGCACGACCACGCGCGCCCCGACGACGCGCCCGCGGACGTCGCCGACGCGAGCGACGCCGACGACGTGAGCGACGCCGACGACGTGAGCGACGTCGCGGACGCGGGCGTCTCGCCCGACGCCGCCGAGCGCTGCGATCACGACGCGGACAGCGACGGGTGGGCCGCCTGCTGCGCGCGCAACGGGTGGAACTGGGAGCTCGGCTGCCAGGCGTGGGGGCCCTTCGTTCCGCCGTCGATGGAGGCGGTCTGAGATGGGCGCGAGGATCGTCGACGCCGACCGCGCCGCGGCGTACCTGCGCGGCCCCTTCGAACGCGCGATGGCCTCCGCGGGGCGCGACCGCGTCGGACCCGCGCCCGACGACCTGCTCGCGAGGCACCCCGACCCCCGCGTGCGCTCGGCCGCGGTCGAGACGTGGCGCGGACGCATGGTCAACGAGCACCGCTCGTCGGCCGTGTTCGCGGGCATCGTCCCCCAGATGATCGAGGCGTCGACGGGCTTCGACCTCCAGTGCGCGGCCCTCCGAGCGGCCCAGGACGAGATCGCTCACGCCGCCCTCTGCGCCGACGTGGTGCGCGCGTTCGGGGGAGCCCCCGTCGCCGAGGCCGAGCCCGAGCTCACCCCCGTGCCTCGCCACGCGGGCCTCGCGCCCGTCGAGCGGCTGATGCGCAACCTGATGTTCGTGGGGTGCCTCTCCGAGACGGTGGCCGTGGGGCTCCTCACCGAGGAGCACGCGCTCGCGAGCGATCCGTGGATTCGCGCGGTGCTCGAGGTGATCCTCGCCGACGAGGTCGCGCACGCGAAGCTGGGGTGGCAGCTCGTGGGCGCGGTCGCCCCGACGCTCGACGCCGAGGCGCGCGCCCGCACGTCGGCGTACCTCCGCGTCGCCTTCGCGTACCTCGTCGAGAAGGAGCTGCCCCTCCTGCCCGTGTCTCCGCCGCTCGATGACGTCGACGTGAAGGCCCGCGAGGCCGCGGGGCTGTGCAGCGGAGCCTCCGCGCGGCGTATCTTCTTTGACACGCTCACCCGCGTGGTCGTGCCCTCGCTCGAAGCGCTCGGCTTCGACGCCGCGCGCGCCTGGCAGACCCGCGCCGACACCCGCGACGCGTGAACCCATCGGGCGCAGAGCTCCCCTCGGTCGATCGCCTGCGGTGCCTCCTCGCGGCGGACGAGGCGCTGAACTTCCGCGCGGCCTCTCGGCGCGTGGCGCTCTTCGAATCGCTCGCGGCGTCGATGCGAGGCGCGCCACCGAAGTAGCGCTCGCCTCTGAGCGTCGCCCGCCCCGCCGGTCGCTGCGATCGCCGATCGCGATCAACGCGGCCGGGCAGCGCGCTACGAGCCGCCCGTGAGCTCTCGCACCAGCGAGCCCGCGCGCAGCACGCGACGCGCCTCCTCGGGGCGCATGTCGACGTCGACGGTGACGTTCGCGCCGTCTTCGCTCGAACGGATTCCCTCTCGAAGCACGCGCGAGAGGCCGAGCAGTCGCACCGCGAGCTGGCCCGCGACCTCGGCGCGCGCGTCGTCGATCGTGCGGACGATCATGTGCGCGGCGTTCCCGTTGGCCGCGCGACCGACGGCGTGGAGGGTCACCGTGCCGGGCGCCTCTCCGCGCGCGACGAGCGCTTCGAGCGCGTCGGCTTCGGGCGACGCCGCCTGACCCCTGAGCTGAGGACGGATCGATTCGAGGTCGACCGCCGCCACGAAGGGACCCGCGATTCCACCCGCGCGCTGCCACAGATCGCTGAAGCGGTCGTCGGTGAGCACGCTGCGCGACGAGTCTCCCGAGAGGCGCGCGGCGACGCGACGGGCGAGGGCGCGCTCCATCACGAGCATCACGTCGCTCGCGGGAAACATGTACGC
>JBPOHC010000090.1:0-46479 GCA_052035985.1 Myxococcota bacterium
GCGGCCGCGACGAGGCGCTCGCCCACGCCTCCAGCGCGGCTCCGATGCGCGCGCCTGGGGCGGCGTCGGGCCACGGCGGCGGTTGCATTGACGGCGGGAGCTGGTGCCTCGCAGCCATGCGCCACTCCGCGAGCATCGCGAGCTCCGCAGCGCCGACGTCGTCCGGGAAGGCTGCCCCCGTCTCCATCGACACGAGGACCGCGACATAGCGATCTTCTGCGGAGAGTTCCTTCGCGAGAGAGAGCAGCGCGGTGGTCTTGCCGACCTGTCGCGGAGCGTGAAGGACGAAGTACGCCTTTTGATCGACGAGCTCGCGGACGCGAGGCAACCGCTGCTCAGGCGCGAGCATGTAGTGATCGACGGGGTCACAAGGCCCGGCCGTGTTGAAGTGGCGCGTCATCGCGGGCGCAGCATACCGCCCCGCACGCCGTGTCGGAGGTTACTTCCGCGGGTGTTCAGCGCCCCATGCCGAGCATGTTGCGCGCGATGATCATGCGCTGCACCTCGCTGGTGCCCTCGCCGATCTCGCAGAGCTTCGCGTCGCGCAGGTGACGCTCCACGGGGAACTCCCGCGTGTAGCCGTAGCCGCCGTGGACCTGCAGCGCGCGGTTGCACGCGCGTGAGCCCGCCTCCGACGCGTAGAGCTTGCCCATCGAGGCTTCGACGGAGTAGCGCGCGCCCGAGTCGGCCATCACCGCGGCCCTGTACACAAGCAGCTTCGCGGCTTCGAGCTCCGTGCGGCTGTCGGCGAGCATCCACTGGATCGCCTGGAAGTTCGCGATGGCCTGGCCGAACTGCTTGCGGTCCTTCGAGTACGTGATGGCCGCGTCGAGGGCGCCCTCGCCCAGACCGAGCGCGAGCGCGCCGATGGAGACACGGCCGCGGTCGAGGATCTTCATCGTGTCGATGAAGCCGTTGTCGACGGCGCCCACGCGCTGCTCGTCGGAGACGTAGCAGTCTTCGAAGCTCAGCTCGCAGGTGTCGCTCGAGCGCATCCCCATCTTCTCGATGTGGCGGCTCGCGCGGAAGCCCGGCGTCCCGTGCTCGACCACGAAGGCCGTGATGCCGCGCTGCTTCGCGGGCGCGTTGGTGAGCGCGAGCACCACGCAGAAGCCTCCGACGGAGCCCTGCGTGATGAACATCTTCGAGCCGTTGATGACCCAGCCGTCACCGCGGCGCGTGGCCGTGGTGCGCATCCCCGACGCGTCGCTGCCCGACTCGGGCTCGGTGAGCGCCCAGGCCGCGAGCCACTCGCCCGCGGCCGCCTTGGGGAGGTACTTCTTCTTCTGCGCCTCGCTGCCGAACGCGAGGATGTGCCCCGTGCCGAGGCCGTTGTGCGAGGCCACGGTGAGGCCGAGGGAGCCGTCGAACTTCGAGATCTCCTCGATGATGATGGCGTAGGCGAGCGTGTCGAGGCCGCTGCCGCCGTACTCCTCGGGGATGCGAATCCCGAGGAGCCCGTGCTCCGCGAGGATGGGGACGATCTCCTTGGGGAAGCGCTCTTCTTCGTCCCACTTGCGCGCGTTGGGCGCGACGTGGCGGAGGCAGAGTTCCCGCACCATGCGCTGGATCTCGCGGTGGCTCTCGGGCAGGTCGAAGTTCATGGCGTCGAAGCTCCGGTCGATGCCGCGGCGCTCGCCGCGGGTGGGGTCTGCGTCGTCTCGCTGCGTCGCGCGAGCGCTCGAAATCTCTGTTCGGGTCCCGCGGGCGCGTACACCTGCACGGCGATGAGCGGGTGCGTCCCGTCGGGGTGCCACGCGTGTCGCACGCCCGAGGGAACATACGCGATCGTTCCGTCGGTCACCGTGCGGTCTCGCTCGGGGAGCGCGTGCCCACCCACGGTCTGCGCGGGCAGGTTGAGCCGCCCCGAGGCTGAGAGCGTCGAGAGCACCTCCCAGCTCGTCGGGTGGTCGTGCTCGGCCACGTGGGCGTCGTCGCTCGCGATCAAGAGCCCCAGGCTCGCGCGCCGCGACGTGGGGGCTTCGAACGCGATGCGCGCGTGCATCGCGCCGCCCGACCACGAGAGGTCTTCGAGCGTCGAGAGATCGCGCAACACGACAGGCTGTAGCGGCGGCGACTCGGTCATCTCCGCGGCGCCCTCTGCCGTGACGAGCAGCACCGCGGCGGCGTCGCGCCCGAAGGGACGGATCGCGAGGTCGCCCTCCGCTGCGTAGAACGCCGTCCAGCGGCCCGCGTGCGGAGGCGCGGGGGCCGTCGCGCGCGTCTCGCGGTTGATCGAGAGGTCGCCCACGAGCACGACGCCGAGCACGTCGACGCCCGGTCGTCGCGGAATGATCACCGACGCGCCGGGACGGATCACCTCGACCCACGCCATCGCAGGCGGGAGCGTCGTGGCGCCGTCGTCGACGGCCACGTCTGCGGGCGCGAAGGGCGAGCGGCCCTCGATGCGACACTCGCCGCGCGCGCACTCCGAGACCTCTCGAAAGCGGAGGTTCTCGAGGGTCAGCGTCGGGAGTATGGGCGAGATGGGGCGCGCGATCCGCTGCGGCGCGGCGTCGTCGACGACGCTCGGGACCGTCGAGGCGTCGTTGTCCGTTGCGGCGGCGTGCGTCCACACGACCTGTCGCGGAGGATCGGGCTGACGAGACGCGCACGCGACGGTCAGCGACGCGCCGACCAGGGCGAACCGCGCAGCGCGCTTCACGCGGCCCGCGGGGTGATGTTGTCGTGCACCCACTGAACGATCTCGGAGAGGGGCGTCCCCGGGGTGAACACGCGCGACACGCCCGCGGCCGTGAGGCGCTCGCGGTCGTCGTCGGGGATGATCCCCCCGCCGAAGACCTTCACGTCGTCGGCGCCGCGACCGCGGAGGGCCTCGATCACCGCGGGGAACAGCGTGTTGTGCGCCCCCGACATGATCGACAGGCCGACGCCGTCGACGTCCTCTTGAACCGCCGCCGCGGCGATCATCTCGGGCGTCTGATGGAGGCCCGTGTAGATCACCTCGAAGCCCGCGTCGCGGAGGGCGCGCGCAACGACCTTCGCGCCGCGGTCATGGCCGTCGAGGCCGGGCTTCGCTACCAGGATGCGTGCCTTGCGTTCGCTCATCGAAGTTGGCCGGGGATCTACAGACGTCCGCCTCGCGCGGTCAAGGCCCGCGATGCGTGGCGTCCGCTTCGATTCGTCGAAGCCGCCGCGGTCGTGTACTAGGATCTCCGCCCGCCCATGAGCCCGACGCCCCCCGTTCCGACCAAGCAGGCGCTACGCGATGAGCTTCTGGCGAGGCTCCAGGCCGATCTTGACCGGCAGGAGCAGGCCCACCGCGCGGCCATCGAGGGCGCCACCCACGAGGAGGCGCGCCCCGAGAACAGCAAAGACACGCGCGCGCTGGAGCAGTCGTACCTCGCCCGCGGCCAGGCGCTGCGCATCGAGGAGCTCCGCAGGGCCGTGATCGAGGTCGCGGGGATGCCCCTGCGGCGCGCGGAGCCGGGCGGTCGCGTCTCGCTCGGGTCGCTGGTGACCGCCGACGAAGACGGCGCCGAGCGGGTGCTCTTCGTGGCTCCGTGGGGCGGCGGGAGCTCGCTCGCGGGCGGGAGCGTGCAGGTCGTCACGCCGACGTCTCCGCTCGGTCAAGCCCTCGTGGGCCGCGAGGTCGGCGACGCGTGCGAGGTCTCTGCGGGCGGTCGCGCGAGGTCGCTGGAACTCCTCGATGTGGCGTGAGAACGTGGTGAAATGGCGCAACGGGGCGGCGCATCGATGACGACACCAGGCATCACGCGAGAGACGCTCTTCGAAGAGAGCCTCGACTGGATCCTCGAGGCGACCTTTCTCTCGCGGCTCGAGCGCGCGGATCAGGTCACGCTCCTCGGCGCGATGTCGTGGCGTCGCTACGCCGCGGGTCAGGTGATCGTCGCAGAGGGCGCGCCGAGCCCGGGGGTTGACCTCCTCGTCGAGGGCCGCGCCACGGTGGAGCGGGGCAATCCTCCGACGACGCTCCACGCGCTCGGCCCCGGTCAGATCGTGGGCGAGCGCGCGCTCCTTCGCGGCGAGCGTCCCATGGCGACGGTGCGGGCGATCGGCAACGTGCGCACGCTGCACCTCGACCCCGATGCGTACGTCGACCTCCTCGCGCGCATGGCGCGACTGCGCGCCGAGTTCGAAGCGCTCGCCGCGCGGCGTGAGCGCGAGCGTGAGCTCACGGAGCTGATGCTCCAGAACCCCGTGCTGCGCTTTCTCGGTCGCGAGGGGCTCGAGCGGCTCCTCGACGCCTCGACGCTGGAGCGCGCTGAAGCGGGCCAGCGCCTCGTCTCCGCGGGCGACCGTGGTCGCGACGTGTTCGTTCTCATCTCGGGGCGCCTCGCCGTGTACGCGCCCGCCGTCGAGGGGTCGCATCGAGAGCTGCTCGCGATCGAGCGCCCCGGCGCGATGCTCGGCCACGCGGCCGCGCTGCTCGAATCGCCTCGCACGGCGGACATCGAGCCCCTCGAGCCCTGCGAGATCCTCGTCGTGCCCGCGCGGGCCGTCATGGACCTCGTCTCGCAGAACCCCTCGCTCCAACGCCGTCTGTATCAGCAGCTCGCCGCGCTCGATCTGAGAGCCGAAGACGCGCGCCGCACGCGCGGCGACGGGATGCTCGTGTCGGTCTTCGGCACGCGCGCCTCGGTGGGCGCGACCACGCTCGGGTACGGTCTCGCCGCGGAGCTCTCGCGCACGTCGGAGACGTGGCTCGTCGACCTCGGCGGCGCGTCGACGGCCGCGATGCTTCGAATGGGCTCACGTCCCGGTGAGGTCGAGGGCATCGCGTACGCGTCGATGGTCACGCCCGCGTCGTGGCGCTTCAAGGTCTGCTGGCCCGTCGATCGCGCGCGCACGCACGACCTGCTCGAAGCCCTGCGCGCCCGGCACCCCGACGCCCACGTGATCGCCGTGGCCGCGTCGAGAGACGCCCTCGACGTCGCCACGATGGAAGCGTGCGAGGCCGTGGTCTTCGTGCGTCCTTCGGATGACGCGTCGGGGCAGGTCGGGCGCCACGCGCAGTTTCGCGTCGAGGCCCTGCGCGTGCGCGAGGGGCTCACGTCGCTGCCGTACAGCGGCCCGTCGGCGGTGCGCGTGCCCGAAGACGCCGAGGGGTCGAGGATCTTCTGGCGCACGGGCGATCACGACGCGCTCATCGACGAGTCGCGCGCCATCGGCAGGGCGTGTCGGCGCGTGGCGCGGGTGCTCCTCGGTCGCTCCGTGGGGCTCGCGCTCGGAGGCGGCGGCGCGCTCGGGTTCGCGCACATCGGCCTCATGCGCACGCTGAGAAAAGCGGGCATCGCGATCGACTACGTGGCCGGGTCGTCGTTCGGCGCGATGGTCGCGGGGGTCTACGCCGCGGGCGGTCTCGACGCGCTCGAGGAGCTCATCCGTCAGCGCAGGAGGCTCCAGCTCTACACCTGGGCGGGGATGCTCTCGTCGGCCGCCGTCGAGCGCTTCGTCGACACGCTCGTGGGCCGCAAGCAGATGACCGAGGTCGAGGTCCCGTTTCTGCCCGTCGCCATGGACCTCTTCACGGGGCGTCAGGTGGTGCTTCAGCGGGGGACCATCGGCGAGGGCGTGCGCTCTTCGGTGTGCCTCCCGGGGCCCTTCTCCGCGTGGCGTCGCGGGTCGTGGCGACTGGCCGACGGAGGGATCATCAACAACGTCCCCGCGTCGGTGGTGTGGGAGGTGGGGGCGCACTTCATCGTGGCTTCGAACACCATCCCCAGAGCGATGTCGCCCGACTCGCGATTCCCTCCGTCGCTCGGCTCGCTGGAGTCGCAGCTCCGTCGCTTCGACGACATGCTGCGTGCGACGTACTTCCTCATGTCGCAGGCGGGGCGCGACCGCGCGACGCTCGCCGACTACGTCTTCGACCTCGACCTCCCGATGTACTCCGTGCAGGACCTCTCGCACGGCGCCGTGATCGCCGAGGCCGGGGCGCGACAGGCCGAGCGCGAGCTCGAAGACATCCTCGACGCGTGGCGCAACGACGCCTCCGCGCGCACCCGCGCGCCGCTCACGTCACACCGCTGAACGCGCTCAGCCGATGGCCTCGACGCGCGCCCTCGGAATGGGATCGCCCGACACGAAGGCCCTGCGGAGCCGCTCGATCCCAGCGGGGTCGTAGGTGCGACCGCAGACCGCGAAGGCTTCGCCGAGGAGCCGCGTCTCTGCGCGCGCGAGCTGCCCGTCGATGATCGAAGCGGTCGCGAGCACGCGCAGCGTCACCGTCTGCTCATGCGGCGCGAGGGCTCCGAGCGCGTCGAGGAAGCGCCGCGAGTCGTCGAAGCCGTCGGGCGTCGCGCGACCGAGCGTGTTCTTCAGCGTGCGCAAGAGCGCGACGTGGTTGGGGTGGAGGTCCTGCGTGCGGACGATCGAGGCCCCCACGGCCCGCAGCGCGCAGTCCGAGAGCGCGTCGGAGCGCTCCTCGGGGAGCAGCATCGCGACGAACTCCATCGCGGCCGACGGGCCGATCACGCGGAGCCTGGCCTCGCGCACGATGAGCCAGCACACGACGGCGTCCCAGATCGCGGTCACGGGCGCGGCGATGAGCTCGAGCACCGCGCGCGTAGCGGCCCTCCCGAGCGCCCTGCGAACGAGGGCTTTCAAGATGAAGCCCGTGAGCGCGACCTTGAGCTTGTAGACCGTCGACGCGAGCACGAGCTTGAGCTTCGACGCCTCGCGCATGGGGTCGAGGCCCGCCACGCCGTCAGGCGGATTGGGAAGCTCCAGCGCGGCGCGCGCGAGGGCCCACACGACGCCCGAGGGGTCCTCCGCGTCGGGGTCCTCCGTGAGGTCGAGGCCCGCGGCGTGGGCGAGCGCGTGAACCGCGCGGAGGCCGTCCCAGTAGAGCCAGGCGATTTCGAGCACCGAGGCGACGACGGTGACGCCCCCGACGACGCCCCAGTAGCGCGCGTAGGCCGCGAAGGGCGCGCCCGACGGCACGGGCGTGAGCATGATCGCCGGGATCGCGCACACGAGCCCTGAGAGCGCGCCCGCGATGGCCGCGCGGGTGACGGCGCCGCGCTCGATCGAGCGCAGCTCGGCGCGCTCGCCCTCGTTGAGCACGTGCACGGCGTCGGCGGCGACGGCCTTGCGACGCGACGCGAGGGCGCGGAGGTAGCGGGCGCCGAGGGCCTCCATGCGCGACGCGCTCGGGGCGGTGGTGGAGGCTGCGGTGCTCTGGGGCGGCATCGATGCGGAGGGCGACGATACTACGGCGCGACGTGCGAGCGCGCGTCGGTGAGCTCGCCCGCGTCGCGCATCGCGGCGAGGAGCTCGCGGGCCTTCTCGACCTTCACCTGACGCGCGTCGACGAGCCTCGCCGCGAGGCGCTCGATGTCTCCGCCGCGCGCGCCCGAGGTCACGGCGACGCAGCGCGCGTGCAGCGCCATGTGACCCTCTTGAATGCCCACCGTGCCGAGGGCGCGCAGGGCCGCGAAGTTCTGCGCGAGGCCGACGGCCGCCATCACCTCCGCGAGCTCCCTCGCGCCCGAGACGCGCAGGATCTTGAGGGCGATCTTCGTCATCGGGTGCACCCCGATGGGCCCTCCCACGGTGCCCACCTGGAGCGGGAGCTCGAGGGTGCCGATGAGCTTGTCTCCCTCGCGCCTCCACACGCTGAGCGGTCGGTAGCGCCCGCTGCGCGCGGCCCACGCGTGGGCGCCGGCCTCGATGGCGCGCCAGTCGTTGCCCGTGGCGATCGCGACGGCGTCGATGCCGTTCATGATCCCCTTGTTGTGCGTCGCGGCGCGGTACGGGTCGGCCTCCGCGAAGCGCGACGCCTGGAGCACGCCCTCGCACACCGACTCGCCGTCGTGGCCGTCGTGACGCAGCGATGAAACCGGGAGCTCGCAGCGCGCGCGGGCGAGGCGTCGGTCGGCGAGGTTCGAGAGGATGCGCAGCACGACGGTGCCGCCGGTGAGGTCTTCGATGAGGGCTGCGACGCCTTCGGCCACGGTGTTCACGAGGTTGGCGCCCATCGCGTCGAGCACATCGATGAGCACCTGCGCGACGAGCACGGGCTCGCCATGCGGCCCTTCGGGCGCGTCGAGCACGCGCACCTCGACCTCACGCGCGCCGCCGCCGCGACGGATGAGCGACGGGTGAAAGCTGTCGGCGAGCGCGAGGATCTCTTCGCTTGCGGCGAGGATCTTCGCGCGCGCGACGGCGGGGTCTCCGTAGCGCGTGAGCTGGATCTGCGCGGCCATGAGCTGCGGATCGGCGGAGGCGAGGAAGCCCCCCGAGGCGCGCGCGAGCCTCGCCGCGAAGGAGACCGCCGCGAGCACCGAGGGCTCCTCGATGGCCATGGGGACGAGGTGATCGCGACCGTTGACGCGCACGTTGAGGCCGACGCCGAGCGGGATCTCGACGGCGCCGATCGCGTTCTCGATCATCCGGTCGGCCACCTCGCGAGGGAGCGCGCCGCTCGCGGAGAGGGCCGCGACCTCGTGCTCGTCGAGGTCCGCGAGCTCGGCGATGCGGCGCACGCGCTGCTCCATGGGGAGCTTGTAGAAGCCCGGGATCCGCGACCCTTCGGCCTCGGAGCCCGTCGCCCTGCCAGCGCGCATCGTCATCGCAGTCTCTTCGCGGGTCGCGGGGGCGTTGTCAACGCTCCCTGCGGTGATGGGAGCTTACTGAAAACACAGTAAGCAAAGTGGTTTTCGCGCGTCGTGCGGGGGCGCTGGCGCGACGGGGTTCCCTTCGGCGCGGAGGCGTAGTACCAACGCGCGCATGGCAAATCCCCGCGTGTTTTTCGACATCACCATCGGTGGCCGCCCGACCGGTCGCGTCGTCTTCGAGCTCTTCGCCGACGTCGTGCCGCGCACGGCCGAGAACTTCCGCGCGCTCTGCACGGGCGAGAAGGGCGTCGGCCGCTCGGGCAAGGCCCTGCACTACAAGGGCTCGAAGTTCCACCGCGTGATCCAGCAGTTCATGTGTCAGGGCGGCGACTTCACCCGCGGCAACGGCACGGGCGGCGAGTCGATCTACGGCGAGAAGTTCGCCGACGAGAACTTTCAGCTCAAGCACACCACGCCGGGCCTCCTCTCGATGGCGAACGCGGGCCCCAACACCAACGGCTCGCAGTTCTTCATCACCACGGTCGTGACCTCGTGGCTCGACGGCAAGCACGTCGTCTTCGGCAAGGTCGTCGACGGCATGAACGTCGTCCAGGCGATGGAGGCCGCGGGCTCGCACTCGGGCACCACCTCCGCCGACGTCGTCATCGCCGACTGCGGCCAGCTCTCCTGATCATCGCTCGCGCCCTTCCTCAGAGCGCGAACCCATCCCTCAACCCGTCGGTTCGATCCAGCGCGTGAGCACATCCGCGTCGCCGCCCGACTGCGCCCACACCGCGCGCAGGTCATCGGGCAGCGGCGCCTCGATCACCCGCTTCGCGCCGGGCACCCTCACCCGCCACGCGTGGAGCATCGCGCGCTGGGCCGACACCACCGCGCCGTCGTCGAGCGTCACTCGCCGCGCGCCCCCGTACGCGAGGTCGCCGATGAGCGGCGCGCCCGCGGCCTTCGCGTGCACGCGGATCTGATGCGTCCGACCCGTGACGGGCATGAACACCACGAAGGCCACGGCGCCCGTCGCCGAGAGCACCTCGTAGCGCGTCTCGGCGTCGCGGGTGTCGTCGCCTGCGTCTGTCGTGCGTCGCGTGCGATCGCTGCGATCAATCGAGATGGGCCACGCCCACACGCCCTTCGGCTGCGACGGCGCGGGCGACGTGATCCCCACGTAGCGACGCACGTAGGTCCCATCTTCGCGCGCGCAGACCGACTCGTCGACGGCCTCCTGCGTGAGCGCGAAGAGCACGACGCCCGAGACGTCGGCGTCGAGGCGCGAGAGCGGATGGTGGTGCGACGATTTCGGCGCGAGCTCCTTCGCGATGTCGAGGAGCGTTCGCGCGCCGCGCCGCGTGGGAGGCGTGGTGACGATGCCTGCGGGCTTGTCGAGCGCGAGCCAGTGCCCGTCGCGGTAGAGAGCTTTCATCGCGTTGTGTCGTTGCTCAGTTGGCGGTGGAGTGCGGCGGCTTCGAGGCCACCTCGGCGGAGGCTTCGCGCTCGACGATCCCGCGGTCGCCGTCGACGCGCACGCGGTCTCCGTTGCGGAGCGCGCGGGTGATACCCGGGACGTTGACCACCGCGGGCACGCCGTACTCGCGCGCGACGAGCGCGGCGTGAGAGAGCGCGCCGCCGAGCTCGGTCACCACGGCGGCGGCCATGAGAAAGAGCGGCGTCCACCCGACGTCGGCGACGGCCGTGACGAGCACCTCGCCGGGTTGCAGCGAGGCTCCGTCAGCCGGGTCGCGGAGCACGCGCACGACGCCTGTCACCACGCCCGGTGATGCGCCCACGCCGCTCCATCGATCGCCCGAGGGAATCGTCGTCGGCGACGTCGTCGGAGGAAAGCCCACGAAGGTCGGCGGCGGGTCGGGACGAGCAATGTCACGTGCCACCTGCGCGCGGCGCACGGCGACCACCGAGGCGGGGTCTTCGAGGGAGCCCGCGAGCCACGCGCGAAGCTCTGCGATGTGGAGGTAGAACGCGGCGTCGGAGCCCGCCGTCGGACAGGCCCGCTCGATGCGCTTCGAGGCTTCGAGCGCGGCGATGCGAAAGAACCCGAGCACCTCGGTCACGCGCGCCCGCAGGCGCTCGCGGAGCCGCGAGAAGCGCCACGTCCGCTGAACCAGATGACGCACCACGGAGCGCGCCACGGGAGGCACCCGTCGAATGAGCTCGGCCTCGGCCTCGGCGCGGATCGCGTTCTGGCGCTCGGCCCTTCGAATCGACGTGTCGTCTCCCTGGAGCAGATACGCGCGCAGCGCCGCGAAGAGCGTCGCGGGAGACTCGCGCCAGCGCGGCGTCGAGAGTTCGGCCTCGCGCGGGCACCGATAGCCATAGGCGTGCAGAAAGCCCGCGAAGGCGCGCTTCGTGGGCCCCGCGGGGAGCGCGTCGAGCGAGAGCGTAGCGGGGTCGCGCTCGGTGATGATGGCCCTCGCGGCGGGGTCGTTGCGCGCGATCTCGGCGATGTGAAAGAGCGAGATGCCCGGCGCCGCGCTCTCGAGGTCCGTCACGCCCGAGAGCAGGTCGCGCTCGAAGCGGTCTGCGTCGTCGCCGAGCGCGATGCGGAGCACGGTGCGAATGCCCACGACGCTCGACAGGTAACCCGACGCGCAGGTGAGCATCACCGCGCCCGTTCGATCGAGGAGCGCGAGCAGCTCTTCGAAGAGCGCGTCGAGTCCGCGCGACGAGAGGGCGCCCATGTCGAGGCCCATGATGCGATCGCGCGTCGCGCGAAACTCCGCGTCGAAGCGGTCGACGCGCAGGTCGAGCCCCGCGTTCTCGGCCACGTAGCGCGCGCCCGTCACGGGGAGCTTCAAGAGGAACGGCCCCCACTGCCCCGGCTCCACCTGACGCTCGATCACGTCGAGGCCGCCGCCGCCGCCGAACTCCAGGAGCATCTTCGCGTTGAGCACGGGCACCTGCCGCGCGATCCGCATGAAGTTCGTGAGGTTGAGGTAGATGCGACCGTGAAAGCTCCCCACGAGCTCGAGGCCTTCGGGCACCACGCAGCCGAGCGCGCCGAAGGCCCTGCGAAACCCGAGGTCGCTGAAGGCCGCGGCCACCGACCACGTGAGCGGCGTCGCCACGCCGGGCAGCGCCTCGCCCACGTTGACGTTGCTCCACACCCACGTCGACGGGTCGTCGATGCCGCCCTTCGCGTCACCCTTCGCCGTCGAGAAGCCCACGATGGGCCGCGATTGCAGCGCCCAGAGCACGCCGTCTTCGAAGGCCCACTCGATGTCTCTCGCGCCGCCGACGTGACGCTCCACCGACTCGCCGAGCGCGCAGAGCGATTTGATCTCGGCGTCGCTCACGGCCGCCGCGCGTCGCATCGACTCGTCGACGGGCTCGCGCCAGGTTCCGCCCTCGTCGCGTACGCGCACGGCCGCGGGCTTGTCTCCGAGGTTGCGCGACAGCACCCGACCGCTGGGGCGCTCGACGCGAAACACGTCGGGCGAGATGCCTCCGTCGACCACCGAGCACCCGAGGCCGTGCGCGGCTTCGACCACCATCACGCCGCGCTCGCGGCTCACCGGGTCGACCGTGAAGAGCACGCCCGCCGCGTCGGCCCGCACCATGCGCTGCACCACCACGGCGACCGACACCTGACGGCGCGCGGACGCAGGTCGACGCGCGAGGTAGGTCATCGCGCGCTCCTGGTAGATCGACGCGAAGCAGCGGAGCACCGCGGCGTACACGGCGTCGACGCCCGAGACGCCGAGGACGGTGTCTTGAAGCCCCGCGGCGCTCGCGTCGTGCTGGTCTTCGTGGAGCGCGCTCGAACGCACCGCGACGAGGGCGCCGCCGAGCGCGCTGTAGGCCGCCGCGATTTCGCCGCGGATGGCGGGCGGCATCGAGGCCGAGAGCACGCGCTGACGGATGGCTTCGAGGCGCATCGCCTGGCGCACGTCGCCCTTCGCCGAGAGCAGTTCGGCGGGCCACTGCGAGCGCGGGAGCGTCGCGGCGAGCGTGTCTTCGAAGGCCCTCGCCTCGATCGCGAAGCCCTCGGGAACGCGCGCGCCGGGAACATCACCGAGCGCCGCGAGCTGCGCCGCCTTGGGGCCGAAGCGACCCGCGTCTCGAGCGCTCGCAAGCGGGACGACGTAGTCCATCGCGCGCGATCATACTCGCATCGCACCGCCGTCGATTGGAGTTCTCGCGGCCCCGGTGGTACTCGTCGACCCCCAAACGCGCATGCACGATCTCACCGACCTCGACGCATCGCCCGACGACGACCACTTTCACGACGAGTGCGGCGTCGTCGCGGTGTACGGCCACGCCGAGGCCGCGAACCTCACGTACCTCGGCCTCCACGCGCTCCAACACCGGGGGCAGGAGTCCGCCGGCATCGCCACCATCGACGAGGGCGGCGCGATGCACCTGCACCGCGAGATGGGCCTCGTGCAAGACGTCTTCACGCCGACGGTGCTCGCGGGCCTGCCCGGTCGCATCGCCATCGGCCACGTGCGCTACTCCACCGCGGGCGGCTCGCACGTGCGCAACGCGCAGCCGCTCGGCGTCGAGCACGGCGGCGCTCCCCTCGCCTGCGCGCACAACGGCAACCTCACCAACACCGACGCCCTCAAGCGCGAGCTCGACACCGCGGGCGCGATCTTTCAGACCACGACCGACACCGAGGTCTTTCTCCACCTCATCGCGCGCGCCCCTGCGGGCTCCGTCACAGACCGCGTGATCCACGCGCTGCGCCAGGTGCGCGGGGCGTTCTCGGTGGTCTTTCTCGTGGGTGAGACGCTCATCGCCGCGCGCGACCCGCACGGCTTCAGACCGCTCTCGCTCGGCATCCTCGAGCGCGCGCACGTCTTCGCGAGCGAGCCCACGGCCTTCGACCTCATCGCGGCGCAGTTCGTCCGCGACGTCGAGCCCGGCGAGGTGCTCATCATCGACCGCTCGGGCGTGCGCTCACTGCGTCCCTTCGACCCCGCGCCCTCGCGCTTCTGCGTGTTCGAGCACGTCTACTTCGCGCGTCCAGACAGCGTGCTCGGCGGACGAAGCGTGTATGCGACGCGCAAGCGCCTCGGCGTGGTGCTCTCGAAGGTGCTGCCCGTAGAGGCCGACGTGGTGATCCCCGTGCCCGACTCGGGTGTGGCCTCGGCCATCGGCTACGCCGAGGCTTCGAAGACGCCCTTCGAGATGGGGATGATCCGCTCGCACTACGTGGGCCGCACGTTCATCGAGCCGTCGCAGTCGATCCGTCACTTCGGCGTGCGGCTCAAGCTCAACCCCGTGCGCGAGGTGCTCCAGGGGCGGCGCGTGGTCGTGGTCGACGACTCCATCGTGCGGGGCACCACCTCGCGCAAGATCGTGAAGATGGTGCGAGACGCGGGCGCTCGCGAGGTGCACCTGCGCATCTCGTCTCCGCCGACGCGGTGGCCGTGCTTCTACGGCATCGACACGCCCAACCGCAGGGAGCTCATCGCCGCGAGCCACACCGTCGACGAGATCGCGCGCTACGTGACCTCCGACTCGCTCGCGTACCTGCCCATCGAGGGGCTGCGCGAGGCCGTGGGCTACCCCGAGGGAGAGGGCTTCTGCGAGGCGTGCTTCACGGGCGACTATCCCGTCGACGTCATCGTGCCCGCGGAGCGCCTCTCGCGCGGCCCCGAGCGCTTCACGTGAGCCCGTTCCACTGCGCGATCGCCGTGACGCGGGGGTCGCCGGGCATGTCTCTCCGCAGCCGACGGATCACGTCGTCGGCGGAGCGCGAATCGCCGCGGTCGAGAAAGAGCGAGACGAGCGTCCCGTAGCGCTGAAGGGCGAGCTCTCGATCGACGCGGGCCATCTCGAACTCCGCGACGCGGAGGTGCCCCGAGAGGTCATCGGGGTGCGAGGTGGCCCAGAGCTCGAGCTCCTGCGCGGCCTGCGCGGCGTGGCCGTACTTCACGAGCACGGCCATCTCCAGGAGCAGCGTGTCGAGCGCGTTCTGCGCCATCGCGGCGATGGAGGGGCCGACGCCGAGCGCGCCCTCGCGAGACATCTCGGGCGACGTGAGCGAGTCGTCATCGATGATGATCGAGCGTTCTTCGTGCGGCGACGCCGGCTGCTGCGGCGCGGGCGGGAGGTTCACCGTGAGGTCGGTGCGCTCCTCGGGCGACGACTTCGACGGCCCGGCGCTCTCCTCCGTGCGATCGTCCCATGAGGGAAGCTCGCGCTGCGGCCTCGTGGGCGCGTGAACGACGCGGGTGATCTCGCTGTCGAGCGACTCGGGCGGAGGCGCTTCGTCGCGGTGCACCCTCGGCGCGGGCACCTTCTCGTCGCCCCTCGCGTGACGGAGGAACGCTTCGAAGATGCTCAGCGCGCGCTCGTTCGCGGAGGTCTGCACCACGTCGCGCGGATCATCGCACGGGGGCGCCACCGTCGGACACCGACTCTTCGCGGCGGGGGCCGACGAAGCAGCGAGAGGCGCACCATCGCTCGGGCGCGCCCGGCGGATCCCAGCGGTCGATGTCGTAGTCCTCGTCGTCGTCGTAGCCCGCGCGAGACGGAGCTCCGGGCACGGGGAAGCGCCAGCTCTCGAAGTACCCGTCGCCGTCGCGGTCGAAGCCCTCTTTTTTCAGGCTCCCGTCGGCCAGATAGAGCGTGATGTGGTCCCTCACGCCGTCGCCGTCGGAGTCGTCATTCGAAGACCGCAGCACCCCGCTCACCGAGTAGCTCTCACGGCGCTCGTAGACCCCGTCGCGGTCGTCGTCGCGCTCCACGCGCAGCGGGGGGCTCCCGGGAGGCCAACGGGTGTTGAACGTGCGGGTGACCTCGTAGAGCCCGTCTCCGTCGCCGTCGACGCCCTCTTCGGTGAGCCTCCCCGCGGCGTCGAACGATCGGTACCGCTCGGGCGCGGAGTCCTCGTTCTCGTCGACCCACTCGCTGCTGACCTGGCCGCGCGCGTTGAGCTGCACCCAGCGCTCGGGGACGGTGTTCCAGTTGCGATCGGTCATCACGAAGAGCACGCGGCCGTCGCTGCCGAGCTGGTCGGTGGAGTCATACCGACGGTCGCCGTTCGAGTCGTAGTCCACGCGGTTGAGACGCCCCTCGACGTAGATCTCCGTGCGCTCGGGGAAGCCGTCGAAGTCCCGGTCTTCGCGCACGCGCGACGTCCGTCCGCGGTCATCGCGCTCGACCCATCGATCGGGCCTGCGGTCGCGGTTGCGGTCCTCGCTGGTCTCCCGTTGCACCGCGGGGCGTGCGCTCTGCGCGCGCTTCGTCGCGACGCGCCATCCCCCTGCGAAGCCCGCGCCCGCGCAGAGCGCGCCGACGATGAGCCCGATGACGACGTGGCGCGCGGCGGGCATCTCAGTCCTCGATCTCGTCGAGGTCGATGGGGCGACGCATGCCGAAGAGCTCTTCGAGGAGGTCCATCCCCGCGCCCGCGCGCACGAGCCGCGGCTCCTCGGCGGTGAGGTCGATCACCGTGCTCGGGTGCGCGCCGCCCCAGCCTCCGTCGAGCACCATCGACAGCATCGGAAAGCGGTCGTCGATGACGTCGGGGTCTTGAATGGCCTCGGGGCCCTCCAACGGGTGCGACGCCGTCGTCGAGATGAAGGGCGCGCCGAGCTCCGTCGCGATGGCCAGCGGGATCGGGTGCGCGGGCACGCGGATGCCGATGGTCTTTCGCTTCATCATCAGAAGCTTCGGCACCTCGCGCGTCGCCTCGAGGATGAACACGTAGGGGCCTGGCACGAGGCGCTTGATGAAGCGGTAGTGAAAGTCCTGCACGACGGCGACGTGCGCGATGCCCGAGAGGTCGGGCACCACGATGGCCAGCGACTGCGTGCGAGGCATCTGCTTCATGAGGTAGAGCGACTCGACGGCGCGCTTCGAATCGATGGCGCATCCGAGGCCGTACACGGTGTCGGTCGGATACGCGATGCTCTCTCCGTTGCGGAGGGCTTGAACGGCGCGCGCGATCTTGCGCGGCTCGGGGTGCTCGGGGTTGATCTCGATACGCATCGGTGACTCTTTGGGGGCGCGGAGACTACACGACCCCGCGACGCCTCGACGATCGATTCAGAGGATGCGCACCCCGAGCGCTACGATCGCCGAGAGGTTCGGCCCTTCGAGCCACGCGGTCGGAAAGGCCCATCCGCCGCGCGCGTGCACCTGCCAGCGCCCGAAGCGAAGGTCGGTGAAGACCGCAGCGCCGCCCGCGAAATCGAAGTCCATCAGCGCGCCGACGCGGCGCACGTCGTTGAAGGCTCCGCCGCTCACCGCGACGCCGAGCTCGTGCTCCGCGCGCAACGACGGACGCACGTGCACCGCGAGCTGCCCCGCGACGAGCCGCTCGCACAGCAGCGCGGGCCACGGCAGCCCCGGGATGGGCACCACGTACGGGTTCATTCCCCCGACGCGGACGCGCGTGAGGTCGTCTTCGCCATCGCCCCACGACGCCTGCTCGTCGAGCTGGATGCGCACGCGCGCGCCGAGCTTGACGCCCGCGCGCAGCCACTGACGCGCCATGAGCACGGGCGATCCGGGGCGGTTGCGCCCGTCGTCGAGGCCGCGAAACGTGCCCCACGCGCCGCGCTCGGAGCGGAGGTCTGCGCCGAGCTCGACGCCCGCCGCGAGGCCCGTCACGCGAGGCGCGAAGGTGCTCGGCCGCCACTCGTCGCTGTCGGCCGAGAGCCGCCAGAACGTGTACCGGAGCCGCGGCTCGAAGACCCACATGTCCGAGGGCATGAGGAGCTCGTCGCGGTTCGTGTCGGGACGCGCGAAGAGCCACGCGCGACCGCCGACCACGAGCTCGACGGAGTGCGACGCCGCGGGGAGCCACTTCACCGAGCCCATGAGCTGCGCGTAGCTCGCGTTGAAGCCGCGCTCGCGGCGCGAGACGGCGCCCTGATACCAGTCGGGCAGCACGCCCGCGTAGATGCCTTCGAGGCGCGCCGCGAGGCCGAGCTCGACGCGGTCGGTGCCCGGGTGCACGCGCTCGAGGCCGACGTAGAGCGTCTCGGTGTTGAAGTTGATGTGGAGGTCGCCGCCGCCCACGAGGTTCGACCGGCGGAGGTCGAAGAGGCCGTAGCCGTGCCCCGCGACCTCGGGAGAGAACCACATGTCCATGCCGACGGCGGCCGACGCGGACCAGTCGTTCGCAGCGGCGATCGACGGCGTGAGGAGCGCTGCGAGCGCGAAAGAACAGACGCGAGTTCTCATCGGGGAGTGTCGTGGGAGGGGCGTTGTAGGAGAGCGCGCGGAGCGGTGCCCAATCGTATCAGCGCGGACCTCGCAGCGACCATCGCCGACGAGGGCTTGTGCGATATCCTCGGCTCCATGCGATGCCTGCCTTCGAATCCTCGCGTCACGCGCGCGTTCGCCGTGCTCCTCTCGACCGCGCTCTCTGGATGCCTCGGCGCGGGGCTGACACCCATCGCAGACGGGTCGCTCCCCGAGGCCACGGACGACGCCGGAGACGTCTCGCTCGACGCGTCGGCAGACACGCTCGACGCGTCGATCGACACGCCGCTCGACGCGCAGCCCGACGTTCGACTCCCCCCGACGCCGCTCACGGTCCAACCGGTGCGGTGGAACTCCGCGGGCGCGGACCTCGGGATGGTGACCGCCGTCGCCGAGCCCGAGAGCCTCATCGCGCTCTTCGGTCAGCGCGGGCTCCAGGTGCTCGCGGGAGGCTCCGTCTCGGCCACCGACAACGCCGTGACCGCGTGGAGCACCGCCGCGCTCGTCCCCGCGGGCGACGGCACCGCGACGCCGTGGGCGCTCGGCGTCGCAGCGGACGGTCGCATCTGGCGCGTTCGAGACCGCTCGCGGCTCGAAGAGGTCACCGCGCGCTACGCGCTCTCGATGCGCCGCGTCCGATCGCTCGCGTCGCTCTCGGGCAACCGCGTGGCCTTCGGGTATGAGGGAGGCTTCGCCGTCGCCGACGGGACGCGCGTCTCGCTCTGGTCCGACCCCGCGTTCGCGGAGCTCGTGGGCGCCGCGGGGAGGCTCGCCGCGTCGACCGCCGCGGGCGTTCGCGTGTTCGACGTCGCCGCGAACATGACCATGATGTACGCGCTCCCCGGCGTCACGAGCGTGACCTTCGACGCCGACGACAGGCTCGTCGTGGCCGCGGGCAACGACCTCTACGTCGAGAGCGCCTCGGGGGCGCTCGTGCCTCGCGTGGTCGACGGCGCGGCGTTGCGGAGCGCGGTGCGCTCAGGCGATCGCGTCTGGATGATCGCGGGCACGCAGCTCGCGCTGTGGGACGGCAGCGAGCTCCACCCCTCGCCCGACGTTCGCATCGCGGCCGGCGCGCGGCTGCTCCCCTCTCCGAGCGGCGACGTCTGGGTGCTCACGGGCGGCGCGCTCTCCCGCTACGGCTTCGTCGTGTCGCCCGAGATTCGCCAGTGGGAAGACACCGTGCGCCCGGTCTTCGCGCAGCGCTGCGTGCCGTGTCACCTCCCCGGTGGCACTGGCAACCTCGACCTGTCTGTCTACGACGCGTGGGTGATGCGCCGCGCCGACATCCGCACGCAGGTGGTCACGCGACGCACCATGCCGCCTCCCCCCGCGACCCTCACCACCAACGAGCGCGCGGCGATCACGCAGTGGCTCGACGCAGACGGCGGCGTCCGCGACGCATCGACGGACGCGCCTCGCACCGACGCATCGGTCGACGTGCGAGACGCGTCGCTCGACACGCGCGGGTGATTCGCCCGCGCGCGAGCCTCAGCGGGTGAAGCGGCGGTAGTAGATGTCGCCCGTCACGTTGTCCGCGCGACGATCGACCCAGGTGACGTGGAGGATGGGGGCGCCCGACTCGGTCGTGGCGTAGACGGCGGGCGTGCTGCTCGCGCTTGAGCCCGGCGACGACGCGTCGAAGCGGAGGTCCGTGGGCTGGAAGATGCCGCCGCCGTCGAGCGAGTAGTTCGACCAGATGTCGAGCGCGCCGGAGCGATCGTCGGCCCACACCGCGAAGACGGTGCTTCCAACGGCGGCGGCCGTGAGGTCGTACGCGCGGAACTGACCGGGGCGCCCACCGACCGCGGCGACGTCGCTGCGGCCCCACGTGGCGCCCGCGTCGGTGCTGCGGTTGGCGTACGGGGTCGGGAGGCCCCAACGTCGATCTTCCCAGACGACGGCGGCCGTGCGCGCGGGGAGCGCCATGACGGTGGGGCGGATCGAGTCCTGGTTGAACATCTCGGTGTCGACGCGCACGTCGGCCGGGAGCCACGTGGCGCCGTTGTCCGTCGAGCGGTTCGAATAGATGTCGTACGAGGTGCCCGTGCGGACGTCTTGCCAGGCGACGTAGACGTTGCCGTCAGCGTCGGCCGCGACCGAGGGCTCCTCGCTCGCGTGAGCGCCCGCGGTGTCGGTGTCGAGGCGGACGTCGCGCCCGCTCCAGCTCGCGCCACCGTCGGTGGAGAAGCGGAGATAGATGTCGGGGCTCCCGTTGCGGTTGTCGCGCCAGACGACGAACACGCGGCTGCCCGCGCCGAGCGCGACGTCGGGCGTCGAGGCCACCGCGCCCGTGGGGCCGCTGTCGACCTGGAGCACCGTGCCCCACGTCGCGCCGCGATCACGCGAGAGCGACGACCAGATGTGGCGGCCGCGGAGGGTGTTGTAGATCGCCTCCCACACGGCCACGACGCCCGCGGGCGTGACCCGCAGGCTGAGGTTGAACGAGTCGTCGTCCTGGCCGGTGTTCACGCGGCGATCGGCGGCGCTCCACGTGAGCCCGCTCGACGTCGACGCGCTCGTGAAGATCTGACGGAACTCCGTCGGATCGACGGGGCCGCGGAAGTCACCCCACGCCGAGAACACGTCAGTGCCCGACCACGCGAGCGCCGGCTGCACGCTGTCGAACGAGCCCGCGGCGCCAGTATCGAGCCGCACGTCCATCGACCACGAGGCGCCCGCGTCGAGCGAGCGCGTGAAGTAGATGTCCGCGTTGCCGTTGCGTCGGTCGAGGTAGGCCACGCCGACGTTGCGCCCCGAGCCCGTGATCGTGGGCTGGATCGAGTTGGCGGCCGCGAGGCGGTCGAGGCGAACCTCGGAGCCGAAGGAGCGCAGGCAGCCCTCGTCGACCACGCCGTCGCAGTTGTTGTCGAGCCCGTCGCAGAGCGCCTCGAGGTCGAGGTCGCGGTACGTGGTGGGGTACTCGCACTGCCAGCCGGGCGTGCCTCCGCAGAACGGACGGAGCCCCGTCCCCGTCCCGCAGACGCCCGTCGTCTCGGCGCCGCGCCGGTTGCAGCGGAAGCCCGTGGGCGGCGTGACGAGGTCCTCATCGACGCGCCCGTCGCAGTCGTTGTCGACGCCGTCGCAGACCTCCGTCGAGGGCCCCGTCTCGCCCGTGCACACGATGGCGCCGCGCACGCAGTCGAAGTGGCCGAAGCCGCACGCGCCCACGTTGTTGCCGCAGAGGGTCGCGGGGCCCGTCCCGGGCAGCGGTCGCCCCACGGCCGCGTTGTCAACGACGCCGTCGCAGTCGTCATCGAGGTTGTTGCAGAACTCCGTGCCCGGCGTCGTCGCGCCGACGCAGCGGAGCACGCCCCGCTCGCAGACCTGCGCGCCGCGGCGACAGACGCCCATCGTCGAGGGGCCGCACGCGTCGCCCACACCCGCCACGGTGCCGTCGTCGATGAGCCCGTTGCAGTCGTCGTCGCGCGCGTTGCACTGCTCGGGGCCCGTGCGCCCGGTGGTCGGGTCGCCGCAGCGCCACTCGCACCCGTCGGCGGGGTCGCGGTTGATGTCCGCGTAGCCCGGCAGGCACGCCCCCGTGGGGATCGTGCACGCGCCCGCGACGCAGGTCGGGCGCGCGCCCATCGTCGAGCACGCGCGGCCGCACGACCCGCAGTTGAGCGGGTCGGTCATGGTGTTGAAGCCGTCGTCGACGCGGCCGTTGCAGTCGTTGTCGCGGCCGTCGCAGACCTCGGGCCCCGAAGGCGTGCAGGCGTACTCGCAGCCGTTGTCGGGGCTCATGTCGAGGTTGACCGCGCCGGGGCGGCACGCGCCCATGCGGCACACCCCCGTGACGCACGCGGCCTCGGCCTGCGCGAAGACGCAGCCGTTGCCGCAGCGGCCGCAGTTCGCGCGGTCGCTCATGAGGTCGAAGCCCTCGTCGACGAGGCCGTTGCAGTCGTTGTCGCGGCCGTCGCACAGCTCGCGCGTCCCCGTGGGGGTGCAGCCGTACTCGCAGCCGTTGTCGGCGTTCATGTCGAGGTCGTACCAGCCCGAGTCGCACTGGCGGACGCGACAGGTCCCCGTGACGCATGACGGGATGCTGTGCGCGCGTCGGCAGTCGTTGCCGCAGCGGCCGCAGTTGAGCGGGTCCGTCGCGGTTTCGAAGCCCTCGTCGACGCGGCCGTTGCAGTTGTTGTCACGGCCGTCGCAGACCTCCATCCCCGAGGGGGTGCAGGTCTCGGGGCCGCTGACGTCGCGCGGGAGCACGTCGCGCGACGCGTCGACGCGGGCGGCGTCGAACTGGCAGTTGAGGCAGTACGGGTCGGCCTCGCACCCGAGCGAGAGCGCCACGAGCGAGAGGGCTGCGAGGAGCGCGCGCTTCATCGCACACCTCCCGCCGTGCGAAGGCCCCGCCTGCGTCGGGCCCTCGTGAGCGCGAGCGCGGCCGCCGCGAGCGCGAACGCCAGCTCGCCTTGCGAGCGATCACCGGGGCGCGCGGCGCAAGACCCGCCCGACCCCACGACGCGATCGCGCTGCACCGGAACGATGAGCGGATCGACGCACTGACCGCGGCGGCACACGATCGCGGGCGCGCCGGGGCAGGTCACGCCGGCGCACGGGTCGTCGACGATGCGCCCGTTGGAGCACACGCGCCCCGCGGGCACGCCCACGTTCGCGCAGGGGTCAATCTCGCAGCGCGGCCGCGCCTCGACGACGCGACAGACCTGCCCCGACATGCACGCGACGCCGGCACACGGATCGGGGCTGCATCGACCGTCGAGGCACGACTCGCCGGGGCCGCAGCGCACGTCGCCGCAGCTCGGCACGCAGACCCCGCGACCCGCGGCGTCGGGGCGGCAGAACTGGCCCGTCGCGCAGCGCGTGGTCGCGCAGCCGTTGTTCACGCACGCGCCGTTGCGGCAGATCTGGAGACCCGTGCAGGGGTTCTCGTAGCAGTTGTTGGCGACGCAGCGCGCGGCGCCGCCGTCGCGACGGCACACGCGGCCCGTGGCCTCGCAGTTGAGCGCGGTGCACTGGTCGACGCAGCGGTCGCTCACGCAGGTCTGCGTGTCGGTGCAGAGCACGCCCCCGCAGAGGGGAGGCACGCAGAAGTTGTCGGCGTTGCACACGAGGCCGAGCGAGCAGCGCGCGAGCTCGTCGTTGAGGCACGGGCTCCGGCAGCCGCATCCGATGCAGCGGCCGCCGCCGGGGCACAGCCCGCCCGCGCCGGGGAGGTCTTCGTCGATCATCCCGTCGCAGTCGTCGTCCATGCAGTTGCAGACCTCGGTGCGCGAGACGGTGCCGCCCTCGCAGCGCAGGCGACCATCGCGGCAGTGCTGCGTCCCCGCGGCGCAGAGGCGCTCGCCACCCTCGGCCGTCATGCAGGTGCCGCCGCCGCCGGGGTCACCCTCGTCGACGAGGCCGTTGCAGTTGTCGTCCATGCCGTTGCAGGTCTCGGCGCCGCCCATCGTGGCGCCCTCGCAGACGTAGCGACCCATGCGGCAGACGAAGCGGCCCTGGCGGCAGGTTCCCTGCGACGAGCCGCACGGGCCGCCGTCGGGCACGCCGTCATCGACCGTGCCGTCGCAGTCGTTGTCGACGCCGTCGCAGATCTCCGTGCGCCCCGCGGGGGCGTCACACACGAACGCGCCGCCGATGCAGCGGGCCGTGCCGGTGCCGCAGCGACCGACGAGCTCGGCCGCCGTGCACGGGCGCGTCGCGACGCGGTCGTCGACGAGCCCGTTGCAGTCGTCATCGATGGCGTTGCAGATCTCGGTGGTCGGCGTCGGGGCGGAGCACCCTCCCCAGGCGCCCGCGGTGCAGGTCTCGACGCCGGTGCCACAACCCGTGCGACACGTGCGCGTGAGCCCGTCGTCGATCATGCCGTTGCAGTCGTTGTCGACGTTGTCGCAGACCTCCGCCGTGGGGATCGTGCGGCCGACGCAGTCGCCCCACGAGCCCATGGAGCAGTACTGCGTGCCCGCGCCGCACGACGTGGTGCAGGCCCGCGAGACGCCCTCGTCGACGGAGCCGTTGCAGTTGTTGTCGATGCCGTCGCAGAGCTCGGCGCTCGCGGTCCCGGGCGTGCACGACTGCGGCCGTCCGCCTGCGCAGACGGGGACGGTGCGCATGCACGCGCCGACGCCGCAGGTCGAGGTGCCGAGGCCCTCGTCGATGGAGCCGTTGCAGTTGTTGTCGCGCCCGTCGCAGACCTCGGGCACGGGGATGCACGTGGGCACCAGGCCGATGGCGCGCACGAGGATGTCCTCGAAGTCGTTGTCGCCGCCGCGGAAGAGGTCCTCCCAGCCCATGTAGTAGCCGTTGGTGAAGGCGCGCGAGCGGTAGATGAGAAAGTGGACGTAGTCGCCGTCGTCGTTCACCGAGTTGTCGGTGGAGTACACGCGGTTGCGCGTGGAGTTCACGTCGGCGCAGTTGTTGTCCTGGCCTCCCGCCACGAGCTCGGGGGTCATCATGTAGAAGGCGACGGGCCCTCCGCGCCAGCGGCCCATGCGCTGAAAGCAGTCGAAGTCGAGCTCGGTGATGTTGGCGTTCACCCACGTGGTGCAGGCGCTCGCCGCGGGCACCGCCGTGCGAGGACCCGTGGGGCACGGGCACGCGCACCCGACGCCGAGAAAGGCGTCACGGCACGAGAAGATCTCGTAGCGGCTCGCCGCGACGTAGGGGGAGTCGCCGACGTTGTACCAGCCGAAGCGGTCGCGATACCCGGCCCCTTCGCCCACCATGGTGAACTGCGCGATGCGCCGCCCGTCGCTCGCGCGCGGCGCGGGGACGAAGGTCTGCGGTGAGGTCGCGGCGTCGGCCACCGAGTCGAGGAGCCCGACGCCCTCCCCGGGCGCAGGGTTCGACGCGCTCGGCGTGGCGGCCTTGTTGAGGCAGCTCTGGAGCGCGAGGTCTGTCGGGACGATCTGTCCGTCGACCTGGTTGATGATGGCGCGGGCGTCCGTCGCGGCGAGCGCGGCGGCGACCAGCGTGGCGAGGGGCGCGAGGCCTGTCTTGCGGTAAAGCATAGGGTCTCGCGCGGACTGTCGCAGTTCCGCCTCGCGACCACAAGCGCCTCACGCGGGGCAGAGACCGCGGCCGGTGAGAGGAGAAACCTTCACCCCGAAGAGAGACGAGCCGCGGTCGGACGACGTGGGCCCTCGAATCTCCTCCCGCGAGAAGGGGCGTCGGGTAGATACTCCCGCGCCGTGTCTTCAGAGGGGCTCGACAACGGACAGGAAACGACTGAAGACCCTTCGCGCGAGGGTCCTCTCACGGCGACCTCTGCCACCGAACCCCGGCTCGGCAGAGGGGGCGGCGATCTCCGGCGCTCGTCGCGGGTGTGGCTCCAGCCGCTCTCGGCCCTCGCCGCGGCCTCGCTCGCGCTGCTGGTCTTCTCGTGGCGCCTCGACGCGAGCGACGGCTCTCCGGGGATCGTCTACCTCCTGACGCACTTCAGTCAGGAGCGCGCGGAGCAGGCGCTCTCGGATGTCGGTCAGGTGGTCACGTCGATCCTCGGCGTCGCGATCTCGGTGGTCGCGATCATCGTGGAGCTCGCTTCGAACCGCTACACGCACCGCATCACGGAGCTCTTCTTCCGGGCGCGGGTGAACTTCGCGGTGATGGGGCTCTTCGTGCTGTCGGGGATCAACAGCATGCTCGTGGCCCTCACGTGGCAGCCCACGCACCACCCGGTCAACGCGACGATCCTCTCGCTGGTGCTCATGGCCGTGAGCATGCTGCTCCTCTTGCCCTACTTCGCGTTCGTGTTCGACTTCGTGAACCCGATGAACATCGTGTCGCGCATCCGTCGCGAGACGATGTCCGCGGTCTCGGGGGCGCCCGCGAAGGTCACCCGGGCGCGCGCGAACACCGAGGGCATCCAGCACACGGCCTCCGACGGGACCGAGCAGCTCTCCGACGTCGCGCTCAACGCGATGGCCAACCACGACGGCGCCATCGCGATGGCCTCGGTCAACGCCCTCGGAGAGCTCGCGCGGGAGTACCTCGGCGAGAAGGCCGGCCTGCCCATCGACTGGTTTCAGATCAGCGACCACGTGGCCCACGACCCCGACTTCGTGTCGATGTCGCGCGACGTGCTCGACCAGCTCGCGCGCGATCGCTCGTGGTTCGAGTTCAAGGTGCTGCGGCAGCTCCAGACGGTGTACCAGGCCGCGCTCGGGTCGAACCGCGAGATCTGCTACGTCGTCTCGATCCACACGAGGGAGCTCGCCGAGCGCGCGATGGACGCGCACGACCGCCGCGTCGTCGAGCTGTGCGTGAAGTTCTTCAACACGTACCTCCGCTCGACGGTGAACGCCCGCGACGTGCGCACAGCCTACAACGTGCTCAACCAGTACCGCCTGCTGGCCGAGGCCGCGCTCAGGCGCCGCGAGGGGCGCTACGCGATCGAGATGGCGCGGTACTTCAAGTACTACGGCCAGCTCGCGTTTCACATGGACCTCGGCTTCGTGCTCGAGACCGCCGCGTACGACCTCAGCGCGCTCAACGAGCTCGCGTTCGACCTCCGGGCCACGGAGCGTCACGAGCTGCTGCGGATCTTTCTCCAGGTCGACAAGGAGGGCGAAGGGGCCTCGCGAGAGGCCTCCCTCCGCGGCGTGCGCAAGGCCCAGGTGCGGCTCGCGACGTACTACCTCCTCCACGGCGACGAGGGCGCGGCCCGCGAGGTCTTCGTCGACATGCGCAACGAGAAGCCCGCCCGCCTCGCGAGCATCCGCGACGAGATGCTCGCGATCTCATCGCGCGATTTCTGGGAGGTCACCGACCGCGGCTCCAACTTCGACTACATCCCTCCCGACCGGAAGCGCCGCCTCCTCGAGTTCTTCGCCTGGTTCGGCGACACCCTCGCGCCCACTCGCGTGAGCCTCATCCCCGCCTCCGACCTCGACAACCCGTCGGCCAATGCGAGCGGTCCCCTCGCCCCGCCCCCCTCTGGCGCGGCGACGATCTCCTCGACGAACTCCGCGCCCCCCTCCTCGGGGCCCTCCCCGGCCTCGAACCCCACCGTCCCGTCTCCCTCCGTCGCGCCCGAACCGCGCTGACGCCCCCCATCGCCGGGTAGACCCGCCGGTCGGCGACCTCGAGAGCGTCAAAACCGTCGCTTGTCGAGCCGACCGCCAAACCATTGACATGAACCTCGGAGCAGGTTTTCGGGGACTCCCCGAGTCGGGTCTAAAATGACCCATATCAAGCTGTCGTGAATTCAAGTGTATTTTGAGGATGTGGGTATATTTATACCCATGTCAGCCGGATGTCGGAGCGGTGTCACGACACGTCATGAAGCTGATCGTTGGCGGCCAATTCCATGGCACGGCCGGTGCTGAGAGCACTGCCCGGAGAGACGACGATGACGCAACCCACCCCCGTGACTTCGCGCAAGCCCGCTCGTGCCGCCCGCGCCGTTCGCGCCCCTCGCGCCCCTCGCGCCAACACCACCCTCACCAACGAGATGGCCGAGAAGTATCTGCCCCGCGTGCAGCGACACGCGGCTCGCATCGCGCGCAAGCTCCCGCGCCACGTCAACGTCGGCGACCTCGTCAGCGCGGGCTGCTGCGGGCTCCTCGACGCGTTCCTCAAGTTCGACCCGACGCGCATGGAGAGCTTCGACGCCTACGTCGACCACCGCATCCGCGGCGCCATCCTCGACGAGCTCCGCGCCCACGACCCCCTGACCCGCGACCAGCGCACCTTCGCGAAGCGCGCGGCCATCGCCCGCACCGAGCTCCAGAACCGCACGGGCTACGTGCCCGAGGAGCGCGAGATCGCCGCCGAGATGGGGCTCACCCTCGCGCAGTACCGCCACCAGGTCGACCGCCTCCACGCCACCGCGTCGCGCAGCGAAGCCTCGCCCTTCAACGAAGACGAAGACCCGCTGTCGGAGCCCGCCAACGACGCCCCCGAGACCCTCTACTCCTCGAAGGAAGACCGCGCGCGCATCGATACCGCGATGGCCCAGCTCACCGCGCGTCACCGCGAGGTGCTCCATCTCCACTACGACGACGGCCGCACGCTCCGCGAGATCGGCATCGCCATCGGCGTCACCGAGTCGCGCGTCTCGCAGATCCACGCCGAGGCCCTCACCCGCCTGCGCGAGGTGCTCGCCACGATGGAGGAGTGAATCCTCCGACAGCGCCCTCCCCTCCGCCTGTCAGCCCGCCGTCTTCGCCGCCTCTCTCCTCCCCGCCCCGCCGCCCTCTTCGTGCTCGTGCCCGTGGTCGTGATCGCCTCCCTCGGGGTGCGCGTGGCCCGCGCGTCGGAGGTTCACGGTCACGTCCTCGGGCAGCGATCCGAGCGGGAGCCCGAGCACCTCTTCGGCCATCTCGCGAAGCTCCTGCCGATGCTCGTGCGGCATCTCGTCTTCTGGCACATCGACGTCGATGACCAGCGTCGTACGCCCCGAAACGCCGTCGTGGCGGTACCGCATGGTCACCCTGCGACGGTCTGCGCGCGCCTCTTTCATGCCTTCACCACCACGGTCACCTCGTAGCTGCCGCCCTGCGCGCCGCGCTCGTCGATCGACTCGACCTCGCCCATCTGCCGCGCGCGCTCCTCGAGGGCCTTGCGGTACGTCCGATTGAGCGCCCGCTGCACCTCCCCGCGCACCGCGGGCTCCTGCGCCGTCAGCGTCTTCACGTTCGCCGCCGCGAGACGCTCGCGCTCGCGAAGGGCGAGCTCCTTCACGCGCTCCTTCGCCTGCTGCTCCGCGGCGCGCTCGGCACCGGAGTTCTTCTCGGCGGCCTCGACGACCACCGTGGCCTGCGCGCTCACGGTCGTCGCGCTCGCGACGCGGACGGTGACCCTCGCGCCGTCGGGCGAGAGCGTCGCGACGGCCCCGCCGAAGGTCTTCTCCAGCGAGCCGTCTGCGCGCGCGCTCCACCCGCCCTCGCGGAGCATCTCGCGGACGATCTCTCGCATCGCGCCGTCGGGCAGCACGGGGAGCACCGCGACGTCGAGGTGCACCTCATCGACGACGTCGACGCCCTCGCTGCTCGTCTTGAACACGCGGCGCAAACCTTCGAGGCCGAGCTCAAGGGTCATCCCGCAGGTCATCGCGACGCTCCTCGCCTTCGAATATCACGCACCTCGCGCGGCGCCTATTGCACACTCGCGCCCTCGCTCATGGAGGAACCCGCTCAGCCCGCCGCGCCCCACAAAGACGCGAGCTTTCGATACCTCGACCTCATCGTCGGGGTCTTCGTCACCGCGCTCGTAACCAGCAGCCTCGTGGCCGCCAAGGTAGCCGTCGTCGCGGGCCACAAGATGGGCTGCGGCATCTTCGTGTTCCCCGTCAGCTACATCTTCGGCGACGTGCTCACCGAGGTCTACGGCTACGCGCGGAGCCGCAGGGTCATCTGGATCGGCTTCGCCTGCGCCGCCCTCGCGTCGGGCGTCTTCTGGCTCGCCGACGTGATGCCCCCCGCCCCCGACTGGCCCAATCAGGGAGCGTTCCACGCCATCCTGGGTCAGCTCCCGCGCGTCGTCGCCGCGAGCCTCGTGGCGTACGTGACCGGCGAGTTCGTGAACAGCTACGTGCTCGCGAAGCTCAAGATCCTCACCCGCGGCAAGCACCTCTGGACCCGCACCATCGGGAGCACCGTCGTGGGTCAGCTCGTCGACAGCGCGATCTTCTATCCGCTCGCGTTCCTCGGGCAACCCGGGTGGAGCGTCGCGCAGGTCATCGAGGTCGGCATCAACAACTACCTCATCAAGTGCGCCGTCGAGACGCTCTTCACGCCCCTCACCTACGTGGTCGTCGCTCACCTCAAGCGCGCCGAACACGAGGACTTTTTCGACACCGACACCGACTTCAACCCCCTGCGCCTGCGGGTGTGACCCTGGCTCGCGTCGCGTCGAGGATCGGTTTCGGTGTAGCTTCCGCGCGCCCATGAGCGCCCAACGCTGGATCGTCTTCGCCCTCTGCCTCCTCGTCCCCGCCGTGTCGTACCGCCTCGGCGGCTCCGCGCTCTGGGCCGTTCATGGCGGCGCGTGCCTCGTCGCCGCGGGCCTCGCCCTGTGGCTCCTCAACGAAGACGGGATGCTCCTCGGCGCGGTGCAGTATCGCAGCGCCGACTTCACCGTCGCGATCCTCGCCGCGGCCTGCGTGTACCTCCCCGTCGCCGCGCTCACGCAGTGGTGGATCGCGCCCTCCGAGCCCGACAACCTCCTCAGGCTCTGCTCGTCGCGCGGCGCGTGGATTCCGCGGCCCGACGCGACGGGCCTCGGCGTGGCCGCGGAGTGGCTGCGAAACCGCTCGTGCGAGGCGTTCTCACGCAGCGCCGGCGTGCGGGGATGGCAGCGCGGAGCCCTCGTGCTCCTCCTCGCCGCGTCGGAGGAGATCGCGTGGCGCGCGGGCGTGCAACGGGCGCTCGCGGAGCGTTTCGGCAAGGTCCGGGGCTGGCTCGCGGCGGCGCTGCTCTTCGGCCTCGCCCACACCGGAACGGGCAACCTCGCGGTGGGGCTCCTCGCGCTCCTCGCGGGCCTCGTGTTCGGCGGGCTCTACATCGTTCGCGCGGCGCCCGCACCCGACTCCGACGATGAAGACGAGGGCGGCGCTCCGAGCTTCTCGACGATGCACCTCGGCCAGGGGCGCCTCATCCCCTGCGTCGTCGCGCACTGCGCCTTCAGTTGGTTCTTCTTCTATCAGCACCCGCTCTTCGCGATCCGCCCTGACGCGGTCTAGGTCTCGCGCGCGGCGCGTTGTACGATGCCGCGGTGAGCCGCCACATCGCCTGCACCCTCGCACTCGCCTTCGCGACGGCCGCATGCCCCAACAGCGGGCGCCCGCCGAGCGTCATCGTCGCCGACGCGCCGCCCGTCGAAGACATCGCCGTGTACATGCCGCCCGACGCGCGTCCGGTGCGCCCGCCCGATGCAGATTGCGGCGGCGTCTCGGTGGCCCTCACGCGACGCAACGCGACGGTGATCCTGGTGATCGATCGGTCGGGCAGCATGGCCGACGCAACCACCGACGGTCAGCCCAAGTGGGACGCGCTCCGCACGGCGCTCCAGATGTCTCTGCCTCGCCTCGGCGATGACCTCTCCGTGGGGATGACCTTCTTCCCCGCGGCGCCCGCGCCGCGAGACGCGGGCGCGTATTCGCCCGAGGAGGTGTGCACGGTTCCGAGGGCGCTCGAGCTCGAACCCGCGCCGGCGCGCATCCCGCTCATCCTCGACCGCTTCAACACCACGCTCCCCGGCGGACCGACGCCCACGACGCTCGCGCTCAGGCTCGTGCGCGACTGGTATCTAGGGCATCCCGACCTCGTCGGCGATCGCTACGTGATCCTCGCCACCGACGGCGGGCCCAACTGCAACCTCACCGCGGACTACACCACCTGCCGCTGCACGGGTGGTCCGTCGCTCTGCTCGCCGAGTAACACCTTCGCGCGCATCAACTGCCTCGACGCGCCGCCCGCCATCGCCGAGGTGCGATCGCTCGCGTCGATGGGCGTGCGGACCTTCGTCATCGGCCTCAACGGCACGCAGGATTTCGCCGACGTGCTCAACGACATGGCCGACGCAGGGGGCCGTCCGCGCGGGGGCATGACCCGCTACTACAACGCCACGTCGGCGACGGAGCTCGTGAGCGAACTCGGACGCGTCACGCAGGCGCTCGCGGACTGCACGCTGCGCCTCGACGCGGCGCCGCCGGACCCCGACCTCGTCGACGTGCGCCTCGACGGCCACAGCCTCTACCGCGACGTTCGCCACATGAACGGGTGGGACTGGAGCGACGATACGCACCGCGAGATCATCTTCCACGGTCCCACGTGCGATGAGATCCACGGGTCGTCGGGCGGATCGCGCCTCGCCGCTGCGTTCGGGTGCCCCGCGCCGACGCCTCCCTGACGGCCGCACTTGGCAACGATGCGTTGACGGCGCATCGTACGCGACCTCTGGAGGCTCAATGAGAAGACCCGTCACCATCACAGGAATGCTCGTCCACCTCGCGCGGGGCTACGTCGCGCGCGCGCCGCGCGCCGCCGCGATGATCGCAGTGGGGGCCGTGGGCGCCGCCGCGCTCGGCCTCGTCGCGTCGCACAACTGCTGCCCGTCGCGACACGCGCAGCGCCCCGCGGCGCACGCTCGCGCCTTCAGCCGCGTGCAGGTCGGGGGCGGCACCTGCGCTGCGTCGGGCGTCTTCTGCGTGAGCGATCTCTCGTGCGGACGCGGCGATCGCTGCGTGGATACGCACGGCGTGTCGAGCCTCCTCGCGCGCGCCTCGAATGATCCGGGGACGCGTGACGACGCCCTCCCCATCTCGCCTTCGCTCGTGTGGAACGGTGAGGGGTGGGCCGTCGCATGGTCGGCCATCGATGAAGAGACCGCGGAGATCTACTTCGCCCGCGCAGGGGCCAACGGGCAGCGCATCGGCGCGCCCATCCGGCTCACGCGAGGGAGCTCGCTCAAGGTGCTCCCCTCGCTCGCCGCGAGCCCCGACGGCTACGCCGTGACGTGGACCGACGTGGGCGACGACATCACGTCGTGGGTGCTCCGCCTCGATCGCGCGGGCAATCCCCGCGGCGCGGCGACGAAGGTGTCGCAGCAGCCCGGCATCGATCTCGCGTCGCGCGTCGTCTGGAGCGGTCACGACTACGCCCTCGCCTGGTATCACGCGAGCTCTCCGTCGGAGCTCTCGATCCGCTTCGCGCGCGTCGGCGCCGACGGGGGACGCGTGGGCGAGGAGCGGGCCGCGGCCGAGCACGTGATTCCCACCGGGCTCTTCGACATCCGCTCGATGGGCGACGGCTACGGTCTGGGATGGAGCGCTCAGGGCCCCCGCGGCGACGCCGGTCAGACGGTGTTCGCGAGGGTGGGCGCGGGCGGCGAGTCGTCGCAGCCCTTCAAGGTCGCCAACGCGCAGGGCCAGAACGGCAACGTGTCGCTCGCGTGGGCCAAGGGGCACTTCGGCTTTCTGTGGGAAGACGCCGTCTCGCTCGACGACGACGCGCCGCTCTCTCGCCTCGCGTTCGCGGGCGTTGCGCCCGGGTCGATCGCGGTGCCCCGACGCGAGCTGACCCCGCGCGACGCGTACTTCACGCAGGCGTCGCTCGCGTGGAGCGGCGCGCAGTACGGCCTCACCTACGCGCGCATCGGCGGCGACGGGGCCGACGTGTTCTTCAACCGCCTCGACGCGCAGGGCGTCCCGGCGAGAAACCCGATCCGGTTCACCGCGGGAGCGCTCGGCCTCTTCCCCTCGCTCGCCTGGAGCGGCAGCGAGTTCGCGGTCGCCTGGACGCACCTCGGCGCCCGCGGGATTCAGCTCCGCCTCGCGCGGGTGAACTCCGAGGGCCGCCGCGTCGGCGACGACGTCGCCATCGCCGGAGACTGAGCCTCTCTCCCCTCTCTCCGAGCGCCTCTCTCTCACCGAATCTCGAAGCGCTCGGCGCGCCGCGCGCTCTTGAAGTCGCGCCGGTTGGCGCGCCGAGGGTCGCGGTTCCCTCGTCGCGCGTCGGCGCGACTTCAAGAGCGCGCGCGGCGTCTCGTTCACTCCCCCGAGAGCGCGCTCAGGGCTTCGCTATGGGCGACGCGCACCGCCGCGGCGGGCGCGGCTTCGGGCGCTGTCGTCGACGGTGCGACGCTCGGGAGCGCGCCGCGGAGCCCGCGGAGTGAGGCGACCCGACGTTCGAGCTCTCCGTCACGGTCGCGACGCGCGCACTCGCGTGCCGCGTCGAGCACGCTGTCGAGGTGCGCCTGCGCCTGCGCGACGTCACCCGTGCGCGCGTCGCGAATGGCCGCGAGGGTGCCTGCGGCGAGCTGCGCGCGCGCGGCGGTGCGCTCGACGTCTTCGTTGCGTCCCGTCGCGCGCTCGTCGGCGCTCGAAGACGCCCTCGCCCCGAGGAAGGTGCGCCGCTCGACGTGCCCCGCCCCCGCGACCGCGTCGTCGTATCCGAGCGACACGTCGAGGAGCTCGACGGAGGCGCCGTTGCGCCGCGACGGAGCCTTCATTCGAACGATGAGGTCGCGCGCCGCTCCTTCGGTGACGTCGCCGAGGGAGATCACGATGCCCGCGTCGGTGCGCGTTGCCTCGACGCCGACGACGTTCTGGACCTCGACGCCGGGCCCCGGCGTGAGCACCGCGACGGCGTTGCGCGCGACGACGCGCTCCATGCGGAGCACCTCCTCGCGGAAGAGCTGCGCCACCGCGGACGAGTCTTCGACGTAGTGGAAGCGCCCTCCCGAGCGCTGCGCCACGGCGCCCATGAGCGTCTCGTCGTAGTCGAGCCCGAGGCCGAGCGCCGTGATGGTCACGCCGCGCGCGCCCGCGCTCGCCGCCGTGTCTTCGATGCCCGCGCGCTCGTTGGGGACGCCGTCGCCGAGGAGCACCACGCGGTTGATCCCCGCGGGGTCGTGGTGGCGCATCACCTCGAGCACGCCGAGCCTCAGACCCTCGGCCATCGCGGTGGTGCCTCGGGCCTGGATTCCGTCGATGCGACGGCGAGCCTCGGCGCGCGTGGTCGTGTCGAGCGTGAACGAGGGGAGCAGCACCTCGGCGCGCGAGTCGAAGGTGACGAGCGAGAAGCGGTCTCCGTCGCGGAGCGTGTCGAGGAGCGCGGCGCTCGCGGCGCGGGCGTTCTCGATGGCGTGGCCCTCCATCGAGCCCGACGTGTCGATCACGAGGCCGACGTTGATCGGAGGCCGCTGGAGCATCCCCGTCGAGGGCACCGCGATGCGGATGCGCGCCACGACGTCGCTCCGCTCTGACGCGGGGACGAAGCGGTTGGCGAGCGCGCCGTCGAGGGCGACGAGGTCCGGCGCCTGCGGTCTGCGCTGCGTCGAGGCGCAGCCGGTCGAAGCGAGGAAGGAGAGCGCGAGGAGGAGCGAGCGTCGTGTCGTCATGGTGCGCTCAGAACGCAGCCTCGGAGCGCGCGCTTACAGGCTCGGAGAGAATGTTCCTCGGGTCACACCCCGAGGAGCGCGCGGAGCCTGCGGCTCGACTGGCGAGACACCTCGAGGCGAGCGCCGGCCTGCGTGACGAGCATCACCTTGCCGCCCGCCATGTCGTCGATGGCCGCGACGTGATCGAGGTTCACCAGCAGCGCGCGGTGCGCCCTGAAGAAGCGCGTCGTGTCGAGGCGCGCCTCGAGCGCCGCGAGGGTGTAGTCCGTCGTGTAGCTCGCCTTCTGCGTGTGCACGGTCACCAGCTCGTGCTCGACCACGCAGTGAGAGATCTCGGCCACGGGGACGAGCAGCACGCGGCCGCTCGCGGTGATCGGGAGCTTGTCGGCCAGCACGCGAGGCGTCGACGCGGCGCGCGCGCGCAGCGGGGCGAGCACCTCCTCGGCGCGGGCGCGCATCCCGAGGGACTCGGCGCGCGCGACGGCCCGCATGAGGCGCGCGGCGTCGAAGGGCTTGAGCAGGTAGTCGATGGCGCCCGCGTCGAAGGCGTCGAGGGCGTAGCGGTCGTGGGCGGTCGTGAAGATCACGTAGGGCGCGGGCGCCGGGATGCGCGTGACCATCGCGATGCCGTCGAGGTCGGGCATCTGCACGTCGACGAAGGCGAGGTCGGGGCTGCGCTCCTCGATCAGGGCGAGGCCCGCCTCTCCGTCGGCGGCCTCTCCGACGAGCTCGATGCGGTCGGCGAGCGCGTCACGGAGCATGCGAGAGAGTCGGCTCCGGGCGGGCGCCTCGTCGTCGATGATCACTGCGGAGGCGGTCATGAGCGGGTCTCCTCGGGGCGCGCTGCGAAGGCGCGGCGTGCGGTTACGGTGCCGACGGTGGCGTCGCCGTCGGTGTTGATTGCGAAGGTGCCGTCGTGTCCCCAGGCGAGTTCGACGCGGCGTCGCACGAGGTCGATGCCCATGCCGCCGTCGCGAGGGCCGCGGAAGGCGCCGGGGCTCGTCACGCGGACCACGAGCGCGTCTCCGTCGCGCCTCACCTCGACGCGGATCTCGCCGTGCTCGATGCGGCCGTGCCTCACCGCGTTCTCGAGCAGCGGCTGGAGGAGCAGCGGCGGGACCTTCGCGCCCGCGGCGTCGGAGGCGACCTCGAAGCTCACGCGGAGCACGGGGTAGCGGGCCTTCAAGATGCCGACGTAGTCGTTCGCGAGCGCGAGCTCATCGTCGAGCGCGTGGAGCGGCTGACGGCGCGTGTCGAGCACGGCGCGGAGCAGCGTCGCGAGGCGTACGATGTTGTCCTCGGCGGCCGCGGGGTCCGACGCGCACTGGCTCGCGATCGCGTTGAGCGCGTTGAAGAGAAAGTGGGGATCGAGGTCCGCGCGGAGCGCGTCGAGGCGCGCGGCGGCGAGCTCCGCCGAGAGGCGCTGGTGTGACCCGAGCGTGAGGTCGAGGCGCTGCTCCAACTGGATGTCTCTCGCGAGGCCCCAGCCGCCGATGAGAAAGAGGAGCCACGCGACGAGCGACTCGCGCGCGTGACCGAGCGTGTAGATCGAGCGCATGTCCGCGGCGACCGCGAAGGCCCGATACGCGCCGATGAGGAGGTAGAAGAGCCCCGTCCCCACGGCGGCGGCGATGCACCAGCGGACCAGCTTCTCGCCGCGGCGGCCGTCGGCTTCGAGGGGCACCAGGGCGCGCCACGGGAGCGGGCCGAGGAGCAGCGTATAGATCGCAGCCACGGGGCCGAACACGAAGCCCGCGGTACGTCCCGTCGCGCGGAGCTCCACGAGACCCAAACTCACGCCGAGCACGAGCGTCGCGGGGAAGCGCCACGAGCGCGTCGCCTCGCGCACCGTGTCTCGCACGAGCGAAGAGAGGTCCGTGGCGTCGGGGATCAGCACGCGCAGACCATATCCCTTCGAGGCTTCGGCGGTGTGAGCCTCCGCGGCCGAGCGGCGCGTTGCGCGGCCCCAGCGGCGCGTTGAGCGCCGTCGATGGATCACGCGCGGGGATTGACCCGGAGGGAGCGCGCGTGAGACGGAGTCGCCCGTTGTCGAACCGGAAGGCCGGTGGTAAAGGTCTCAAACGTGAGAATGACTCTCAAGATCGATTCTTCCTCGCTCGGCGCGCTGCGCTCTGGTCAACGCGGGGTGATCGCTTCGTTGGAGCTTCCGCCGCACGAGAGGGCGTGGATCGACGCGCTGGGGATCTCCCCGGGCCGAGAGGTGACCGTGCTCCGTCGGGCCGCGCTCGGTGGCCCTCTCCACGTGCGGGTCGACACCGGGGCCGAGTTCGCCATCGACGCTGAGCTCGCGCGCTGCGTGATGCTCTCGGAGTCAGCGGCGTGAGCCCGGCCTGCGAGATGGGCGCGCACGCGCCGGGTGAGCGCGTCCATGAGGACGGCGCCGTCGCCGTGGTGCTCGTCGGGAGACCCAACGCGGGCAAGTCGAGCCTCTACAACCTCCTCACCGGCGGCGACGCGCGCGTGGGGAACTTTCCGGGCATCACCGTCGACGTGCTCGAAGCGAGCGTCGCGCACGGCGGGCGCTCCCTCCGCGTGATCGACCTCCCGGGGCTCTACACCCTCGCGTCGGGCGTCGAGGGCGAGACCGACGAGGCCGTGGCGAGGCGCTTTCTCGACGACCTTCACCGCGCGGGCACCCCCGCCGTGCTCGTGCAGGTGATGGACTCCACCTGCCCCGCGCTCGGCCTGCGGCTCACGCGCGACCTCCTCGCGAGGGAGGTGCCGCTCATCATCGCGGCCACGCAGCGCGACGTGCTCGACGCGCAGGGCCGCACCCTCGACCTCGATGCGCTCGAAGCTTCCACGGGCGCGCGCTTCTTCGCCGTGAGCGCGAAGGACCCCGCGTCGCGGTCCGTGGTGCTCGACGCCGCGCTCGAAGCGCTCGGTCGCGGCGCGCCGCCCGCTCGCCCGTTTGATCCCGACGCGCTCGGACGCTCGGCCCTCAAAGATCGCTCCGACCCGTCGGAGGCCGCGCTCCGCGCGCGGGTGCGCACCGAGCGGATCGATCGATGGATGCTGCATCCCTACCTCGGCCCGCTGCTCTTCGTGGCGCTGATGTCGGGGCTCTTCAGCGCCGTGTTTCTCGTCGCCGACCCCGCGAGCGCCGCCGTCGACGGGCTCATGCACGCCATCGCCGGGATCGTCGGGCCGCGCCTCGGCACGGGGATGCTCCACTCGTTCGTGATCGACGGCCTCCTCGGCGGCGCGGGGACGGTGCTCACCTTCCTCCCGCAGATCGTGGTGCTCACCGTCGCGATGGAGCTCCTCGACGCCTCGGGCTACCTCGCGCGCGGCGTGTTCCTCGTCGACCGTTTTCTCCGCGGCGCGGGGCTCGGCGGCAGGGCCTTCGTGCCGCTCCTCACGGGCCACGCGTGCGCCGTCCCCGCCATCGCTGCGACGCGCATCATCCGCGATCCCCGCGAGCGTCTCACCGCGATGCTGGTCATTCCGCTGATGACCTGCTCGGCGCGAATCCCCACGTACGCAGTGCTCCTCTCGGCGTTCTTCGCCGCGAAGGGGGCGTGGTTCCGCGCGATGGCCTTCATCGCCCTCTACGTCTTCGGCATCGCGTCGGGCCTCGTCGCGAGCTTCTTCCTCCGCCGCACGGTCACCCGCGGGCGGGCGCTGCCGCTCCTGCTCGAAATGCCCGGGTATCACACGCCCGAGGCGCGCCTCATCGCCCGCACGGGCTGGCGCGCCGCGCTGCGGTTCCTCAAGGACGTCGGCACCACGATCCTCGTCGCGAGCGCGGTGCTCTGGGCGCTCCTCAACGTGCCGATGCCCGCCGCGCTCGACCGCGGGGGCGACGACACGGCCGCGATGCCCGCGTCTGTCTCCAGGATGCACCACAGCGTCGCCGCGGGCCTCGGCCGCGCGCTCGAGCCCGTGACGCGCGTCGCGGGCTTCGACTGGCGCATGAACGTCGGGCTGATGGGCTCCTTCGGCGCGCGCGAGCTCATGGTGGGTACCCTCGGCGTGATCGCCGGCCTCGAAGACGTCGACGACGACGGCGAGGCCCTCGCCGTGCGCCTCCGCGAACTCCGAAAGCCCGACGGGAGCTCCGCGTACTCCACGGCCACGGGCCTCTCGCTGATGGTGTTCTTCGTCATCGCCTGCCAGTGCATGAGCACCGTCGCCGCGATCAAGCGCGAGACCCGCTCGTGGCGCTGGGCCCTCTTCACGCTCGTGTGGACGTACGTGCTCGGCTTCGCGCTCGCCGCGGCGACCTATCAGCTCTCGAAGCTCGTCACGGCGTGAAGCATCACGCGTCGGGCGCAGCGCGCCACCGCGTGGACCGCCGCGAGGAGCTGCGCGTCGCTCACCCTCCTGGCCTCGAAGGAGAGCGCGACGCCGTCGTCACCCACCACGAGCGCCACGGGGCGGGCGAAGAACTCCCGGTCGTCGTCGTGGCGGCCGTCTTCGCGGTAGCTCGCCGCGCGGTCTGACGGGGCGGGCGTCGGCGCTCTCCCGTCGGGCGAGGCGAGCGCGAGCAGCGCCACGCGCACGTCTTCGGGCACCAGCGCGTCGATCTCGTCGGCCGTGTGCCCCTCGGCCGAATAGACCAGGGGAAACTCTCCGACGCCGAGGGATCTCATCGCCCGGTCGGGCATCTCGCGAGGCACGGATCGCAAGGTCAATCGCGCGATGTTTCCGGGCGCGGGCGCGCGCACCGTGACCTGATCGCGCGACGCGCCGGCCGCCGCGGCGTCGATGACCCGAACCGACACGGGCACCCCGTCAAACGCGCCGTACACCGCGCCCATGCGGGGCTCCGGCGCTCCGAGGGCCGCCGCCGTGAGGGGGAATCGCTCCGGGTTGAACGCGCCCGGCAGGCGATAGAGCACCCTCGCGCCGGTGAGCACCACCGCGGCGAGCAGACCGAAGACCACGGAGAGCATCGGCGCGCGAAGATACCCGCATTCTCCCTCGCGGCGTTCATCGCCCGCTTCGCGCGAGGGGGTGTTGACGCAGCGCCCGCGCATCGGGTCCTATCGCCTCGCCAACGGAGGACCTCTGAATGTTCCGCGCGCTGCGCCGAGTGCTGCCCTGTGTGTTCGCCCCCCTTCTCTTCATCGCGTGCGCCGAGAGCGGCACGGGCACCGAGGCTCCGCCTTCGGACTCGGGCCCCGCTGACGTCGTCGACGCGACGCCCGACACGACCCCCGCGACGATCGACATCGAAGCCCCCGCCACCGTGCGCGCGGGCGAGGTCATCAACGCGCGCTGCGTCGTTCGAAACCGCGCGGGCGTGACGCTCGACGGCTCGTCGGTCCACACCGAGATCGCCTTCGATCCGATGGCGTCGGTGCGGCGCGACGGCGACCGCGTGATCGCCTCTCACGTCGGCACCGTCACCGCGCGCTGCTCGCTCACCGGCGGCTCCCTCCGCGACGAGACGCCCGCGTCGATCACCATCACTCCAGGCGCGGCCGCGAGGGTCACCACCACGCTCGACCGCGCGAGCATCACCGCGGGCGGACAGGCCGTCGTGACCTGCGCCGTCGTCGATGGCGAGGGCAACCCGATCAACGACGCGCGGCCCACCGTCGCGACGATGCCCATGGGCGAAGGCGTCCGCGTCACGGGGATGAACGTCGCTGCGACGCGCGCGGGGATGTACACCGTGAACTGCGTGCTCCCGGGCGCGACCGGCGACGGCGCCATGCTCACGGTGACGCCGTCGCTCCCCGCGTCGCTGCGCATCGCGCGCAACCCCGACCAGATGGTCTATCGCGTCGACGATGACATCCGCATCGACTCGATCGTCGAAGACACCTACGGCAACCGCATCACCAATCCGCCGCTCGCCTACGAGAGCGCCCCCATGGGCGGTCAGATGGATCGCCCCGCGGTGTACCACTACCCCGTCGAGGGTCGCTACACCGTCACGGTGCGCGTCACGGGCATGACCGAGGGAGGCCGCGCGCTCAGCCAGATGACCTCCTTCGTCGTCGACTCGAGCGGGCCCCGCGTGGCCTGCGAGGGCGACGCGACGATGGTGAACCTCGCGCCCGGCGCGCCCCTCACGGTGCGAGGCACGCTCACCGACACCAGCGGCGTCCGCTCGGTGCGCGTGGGCGGCCGCGACGTGATGGTCGGCGCCGACGGCAGCTTCTCGTCGACCGTGACCTCGCGCTTCGGCATGAACTTCGTCGAGGTGCGCGCCACCGACACGCTCGGAATGGAGAACGTCCGCACCTGCGTGTGGCTCGTCAGCGATCGGTGGCAGGGCGAGAGCGCGCTCCTCGCGAGCGGCGCGTCGCTCCAGCTCACGCAGGCGGGCATCGACGACGGCAACCCCCTCACGCCCATCACCTCGCTCGACGACATCCTCCAGACCGTGCTCAACAGCACGGGCCTCAGCGAGCAGCTCGACACGTCGCTCCGCGCGGCCAATCCCCTCAAGGACTCCTGCGATCAGGAGGTCTGCGTCCTCGGTCGCTGCGCGTGCGTGTTCCGCTCGTCGGTGAACTACGACGGCCGCGAGCTCAACGGGCCCAACACCACCTCGCTCACCCTCGTCGACGGCGGCGTGCGCGCCCACGTGCGCCTCGAGAACGTGGGCATCCGACTCCGCATCGGCGGCACGCTCAGCACGAGCGGCTGGGTGCGCTTCGCGAGCCTCGACGTCGACCTCATCTTCGACCTCTCGGCCGCGAGCGGGATGCCGCGGGCGTCCGTGCGCGCGGGCTCGGTCAACGTCTCCGTGGGCGCCATCCGAACGGAGTTCAGCGGCCTCACGGGCGTGATCGTGAACGTCATCTCGTCGCTCGCGAACGGCCTCCTCCGCGATCAGGTGTCGCGGCTCGTGCGCGACTACATCCAGAGCAACTTCAACATGGTGCTCAACGGCCTCGTGGGCGGACTCAACGTCTCGTCGCTCGGCGCCACGTTCAACGTCCCTCGCCTCGACGGGGCGGGCAACGTCCCCCTCGGGTTCGGCCTCGGCATCTCGACCCTCGACGCGCGGACGACGCGCCTCCTCGCGGGCATCGGCACGCGCTTCACCACGCCGATGTCCGTGCGCGCCACGGCCTCCCGCGGCGTCGCGATGCAGCCCGCGGGAGCCTCCGAGCCCGCGCGCACCACGCCGGCCACGGTGATCATCCAGCCGGGGATGCTCAACCAGGCGCTCCACACGCTGTGGCGCGCGGGCTACTTCGACGCGAGCATCGACGCGTCGCGCTTCGGCACGTTCTTCGGCGCGGGCGCCACGCTCACGCTCTCGACGGCGCTGCCCCCCGTCGCCTCGATCGGTGACGACGGCCGCGTACGCCTCGACCTCGGCGCGCTCACCGCGTCGATCAACGTGCCCGGCGCGCCCGCGATCCGCGCCTCGCTCGGGGCCCGCGCGACGACCGCCGTGGCCCTCATGGGCAACGACCTGCGCTTCACGGGCGTGCGCATCGACGAGCTCTACGTCGGCTTCGACGACACCTCGATGAACGCGATGGAGCGCGACAACCTCGCGATGTCGCTGCGCATGATCCTCCAGCAGATCGTCGATCGCTCGCTCAACGACGCGCTCCCGGCCATCCCGATCCCGGCCTTCGCGATCCCCGAGTCGCTGCGCTCGTACGGGCTCCCGGTGGGCCGCGAGCTCGGGATCACCTCGCCCGCGCTCTCGCTGGAGCAGGGCCTCTTCGTGCTCCGAGGCGGCTTCGGCGTCCGCTGAGCCGCTTCTTTTCTCCCCCGATCCGCGGGTAACGTGCGCCGCGCGCGCCACCGCCTCGCCCCTCGCGCATCTCACCCACCACCCGCCCCCACAGACTCGGAGATGATCCCGATGACGAAGACCTATCCCAACGTCGCGAAGGACAACTCGCGCAGCATCGGCCGCACGCCGCTGGTGCGCATCAACCGCGTGACCGACGGCGCTGGCGCCACGGTGCTGGCCAAGATCGAAGGCCGCAACCCCGCGTACTCGGTCAAGTGCCGCATCGGCGCCGCGATGGTGTGGGACGCCGAGGAGAAGGGCCTCCTCGGGCCCGGCAAGGCCATCGTCGAGGCCACCTCGGGCAACACCGGGATCGCGCTCGCCTTCGCCGCCGCGTCGCGCGGGATCGAGTGCGTGCTCACCATGCCCGAGACCATGAGCGTCGAGCGTCGCAAGGTGCTCGTGGCCCTCGGCGCCCGCCTCGTGCTCACCCCGGGCCCGCAGGGGATGAAGGGCGCCATCGCGCGCGCCGAGGAGCTCGCCGCGCAGGAGCCCGGGCGCTACGTGCTCATGCGCCAGTTCGAGAACCCCGCGAACCCCGCCATCCACGAGCGCACCACGGGCCCCGAGATCTGGGAGGACACGGGCGGCGACGTCGACGTCTTCGTCGCGGGCGTCGGCACCGGCGGCACCATCACGGGCGTCTCCCGCTACCTCAAGAGCACCCGCGGCAAGGCCGTGCACACGGTCGCCGTCGAGCCCGTTCACTCGCCCGTCATCACGCAGACCATCGGCAACCAGCCCGTGCAGCCTGCGCCTCACAAGATCCAGGGCATCGGCGCGGGCTTCGTGCCGAAGAACCTCGACCTCTCGCTCGTCGATCAGGTCGAGACCGTTTCGAACGACGAGGCCATCGCGATGGCTCGCAGGCTCGCGCGCGAGGAGGGCATCCTCTGCGGCATCTCGTGCGGCGCGGCGATGCACGTGGCGACGAGGCTCGCGCGCGACCCGCGGTGGGCCGACAAGACCATCGTCGTGGTGCTCCCCGACGCCGCGGAGCGATATCTCACGGGCGCGCTCTTCGAGGGCATGTTCGACGAGATCGCGGCGGCGAAGGCGTCGTGAGCGCGGCTTCGGACAAGGCTCCGGCGGGCGACCTCGCGTCGCTCGTGGGGGCCATTCTCGAGAGCTACCGCGAGGACCCGCGCGGGCAGTTCATCAACAAGCGCTTCATCCCGTCGCGCGACGAGATCATCGAGGTGCTCAAGCTCCTCTTCGAACTCTTCTACCCGGGCTACTTCGGCCGTCAGGACCTCACCGACGAGAACGTCGGCTACCACGTCGGCGCGACGCTCCACACGCTGCGCGAGAAGCTCGCTGCGCAGATCGAGCTCTGCCTCTGCTACGGCACCGAGAGCGGCGAGCACGCGACGCCCGACGTGCCTCGCTGCCGACGCCACGGGCGCACCGTCACGGCGGAGTTCATGGCGCGCCTGCCCGAGATGCGACGGCGGCTCGTGCTCGACGCGCAGGCGGCCTTCGACGGCGACCCCGCGGCCTCGGGCCTCGACGAGGTGATCCTCGCGTACCCGGGGCTCCTCGCGGTGACGGTGTACCGCGTCGCGCACGAGCTCCACGAGCTCGGCGTGCCGCTCATGCCGCGCATCATGACAGAGTGGGCGCACGCGCGGACGGGCTGCGACATCCACCCCGGGGCCACCATCGGCGAGAGCTTCTTCATCGACCACGCGACGGGCGTTGTAGTAGGCGCGACGACCCACATCGGCGCGCACGTCAAGCTCTATCAGGGCGTCACCCTCGGCGCCCTCTCGATGCCCCGCGACGCTGACGGGAACCTCATCCGCGGCACACGGCGACACCCGACCCTCGAAGACCACGTGACCATCTACGCCAACGCCACCGTGCTCGGCGGCGAGACCGTCGTGGGCCGCGGATCGCTCCTCGGCGGCTCGGTGTTCATCACGCGCTCGGTGCCCGAGGGACACCGCGTCGCGCTCGATCCTCCGAAGCTCCGCATGGTCACGCCCCGCGCTCGCGGCACGGACCCCGCGTCGAGCTCATTCGGCGCCCCGCAGCCCGGCGACGTCGACTTCGACATCTGATCCGCACCCCTCGCGCACCGCGATCGCCCTCCCGTCACCGCGTCAGGGAACACCTTCGCAGAAGGGCTCCGCGAGGCCATGTACACGGACGCGCCATCGTGGCTTCATCTCGGTCAACTCCATGAACCGAACGCTTGCAACGCTCATCGCGGTGGTGGCGACGCTCCTCGCCTGCACCAACGGAGACAACGCGAATCGAGGCGCGCAGGGTGATCGGCCCAACGGCGCGGCCTGCGCCGACCGGTCACAGTGCGTGAGCGCGGTGTGCAACCTCGGCGTCTGTCAGTCGACGGCGAACGGCGCGGGTCGCGCGAACGGCGCGGGCTGCGCGGCGGGCGCCGAGTGCGGCAGCGGGTTCTGCGTCGAGCACGTCTGCCAGCCGACGGCCACGGGGCGCGGACTCGGCAACGGCCTGCCGTGCGGGAGCTCGTCGCAGTGCGCGAGCGGCGTCTGTAACGCGGGTGTTTGTCAGTCGATGGAGGGCGGCACCGGTCGCCCCAACGGCACCACGTGTTCGGGCGCGTCGGACTGCGCGAGCGGCGTCTGCGGCGGCGGCGCGTGTCAGGGCACGGTCGGTGGGATGGGCCACGCGAACGGCTCTCCCTGCTCCGCGGCGGGTGACTGCGCGAGCGCGCTCTGCGCCGAGGGGACGTGTCGGCCTCCGCTTCCTCCGGGGCAGCCTGTGGGCTCTGCTTGCGCCGAGGGGCGCGACTGCGCGACGGGCTACTGCGTCGCGGGCGCGTGTCAGTCGAGCGCGACGGGGATGGGCCGCACGACGGGCTCGACCTGCACGGCGCCCGTCGAGTGCGCGACGTCGTTCTGCGTGATGGGGATCTGCCAGTCGAGCGCGACGGGCACGGCCGCGGGCAACGGCTCGGTGTGCACGAGCGCCGCGGGCTGCGCGAGCGGCTACTGCGTGATGGGCGTGTGTCAGTCGAGCGCGAGCGGAACGGGCCGCGCGACGGGCTCGACGTGCACCTCGCCCGCGGAGTGCGCGACGTCGTTCTGCATCGCAGGCATCTGTCAGACGAGCGCGCGCGGCACCGGCGGCACCAACGGCTCCGCGTGCACGAGCGCGGCGATGTGTGCGAGCGGCTTCTGCGTGTCAGGCATCTGTCAGTCGACGGCGACGGGAACGGGCCGCAGCAACGGGTCGATGTGCATGGCTGCGAGCGAGTGCGCGGGCGGCTACTGCGTGGGCGGTGTGTGCGCTGCGGGGCCCACCACGGGACGTCCCGTCGGCGCGGGATGCACGATGGCGAGCGACTGCGCGAGCGGCTTCTGCGTCGCGGGCGCGTGTCAGTCGACCGCGACGGGGACGGGTCGTCCCACGGGCTCGTCGTGCTCCGCTGCGAGCGACTGTGCGACGGGCTTCTGCGTCGCGGGCGTGTGTCAGTCGACCTCGACGGGAACGGGCCGCACCAACGGCTCCGCGTGCACCGCGGGGAGTGAGTGCGCTAGCGGCTACTGCATCGCGGGTGTGTGTCAGTCGACGCCGATGGGAACGGGACGTCCCACGGGCGCGGCGTGCACGATGGCGGCCGAGTGCGCGAGCGGCTTTTGCGTGAGCGGCGTTTGTCAGACCTCGCCCACGGGAATGGGACGCGGCAACGGCTCCACCTGCACCGCGGGGAGCGAGTGCGCGAGCGGCTTCTGCGTGAGCGGGGTGTGTCAGGCGACCTCGGGAGGCACGGGCCGCAGCAACGGCTCGACCTGCGCGTCGTCGTCGGACTGCGCGAGCGGGTTCTGCATCTCGGGCGTGTGTCAGGCCACGCCGACGGGCACGGGTCGCAGCAACGGATCGACCTGCTCCACGGGGACCGACTGCGCGAGCGGCTTCTGCGTGAGCGGCGTCTGTCAGTCGTCGCCCACGGGCACGGGGCGCGGCAACGGATCGGTCTGCACGACGGCGAGCGACTGCGCGAGCGGCTACTGCGTGGGCGGCGTGTGCAGCGCGACGCCCGGCACCGGCGGCGGAAGGCCCGTTGGCTCTTCGTGTGACGTCCCCTCGGACTGCGCGAGCGGCGTCTGCACGGGCGGGATCTGCCGCGCGTCCGACATGGACGGCGGCGTGGTGATGCCCGCAGACGGCTCCGTGGGAGACAGCGGCGCGGATGCGGGTCTCGACGGTCCG
>JBPOHC010000122.1:0-4955 GCA_052035985.1 Myxococcota bacterium
GAACCGCGGGTGTGGTGACCCACCCGAACCACTCCCCGCCGCGCGCCTGCGCGCTGTACCGGCGACCCCACCACCCACACGCCGGCGCGCGCGTGCGCGCCGGGCCAACACGATCCCCCTCAGTCACCTGGGCAACACCGGCGTGTGAAAGCAGCGCCGGGTCCAGACTTGTGTCGACGAGCACCAGGAACCGGCGGCCGTAAGGACGCCGGGGCGTCGTGTTGCGGTCGCTCCCGGCGTCGTTACCGCCGCCGGTCCTTTGGGGTGATCGCTCGCGCGCGTGGCGCCGACACCGCTCGCGCTGGGACGGCAGCGTCACGCATGCGGGTGTGGTGCGTTGACTGCGGGCGTTTCAATCTCTCGCGCGTTGCTTCGGGAGCGACGCGCGGAACACAGGAGCGCTCCGAGCGAAGGTTCGGGATCGAGCTCCATGACGGGGTGTATGTCGCGGACGGCGCTTCGGTGACGTGTCGCGGACACGGGTCGTGTCACGCGCGAGTATCGGGGAGCGACGCGCGGAGGGAGGTAGCGTCACGCGCGAGTGTCGGGGAGCGACGCGCGGAGGGAGGTAGCGTCACGCGCGAGTGTCGGGGAGCGACGCGCGGACCTGTGCGGGCGGAGTGCGCTGCGCGCCTACTTGCGCGTTCGCCTTCGTGATCACGGAGGGAGGAAAACGAAAGAAAACGTAGCGCTACTCGGAAAAAGTCCGTTCTGAAGACATTCCCTCCATGAGCGCGTTGCGCACGCGCTCGTGTGTTGCGGTCCGCACGGATGTCGCGACGGCGAGTCGCGGGTCGGTGAACGGGTCCGGTTGAACGCCATCTCGCGGCGGAGATGCGCCAGCGTTGACGAAGGAGACTCCGATGAGGTGGTGGCAGCTCGCAGTACGATCTCCTCTGGGCCTGTCGTTGCGGACGCTTCTGCTCTTCGTCGCGGCGACGGTCGGGGGGGCCGCGTGTCACGGGGCTGCCGTCGTCGGAGGGGACGCTCCATCCGACGTTCCGTTGGTGGACGCGCTCGACGCCGCAGATGCGGGCTTGCGTTGTCCGTCACCCCTGAGCGCCTGCGGCGGTCGATGCGCGGATCCGCGAAGCGACAGGGAGAACTGCGGCGCGTGCGGTCGCGCGTGCCGCGCCGACAACCTCTGCCGCAACGGGGCGTGCGTGCCCGACTGCACCGTCGGCGAGACGCTGTGCGCGACGGCGGCGGACGGCGGGGGCGAAGCCCTTCGTTGCGTGTCGCTCCAGACGGACGTCCTCAACTGCGGCGCTTGTGGAAACGCCTGCGGGCGAGATCGGGTCTGCGCGGGCGGCGCGTGCACGTTCATGTGTCTCGGCGCCAGCGTCGAGTGCACGAGCGCGGGGGCGATGGACGCGGGGACTTCGAACCGATACTGCGCCGAGCTCCCGTCTGACCGCCTCAACTGCGGCGCGTGCGGAAACGCCTGTCAGGACGGGGACGTCTGTCAGGACGGACGATGTCGAATTCGATGCGCAGGCGCTGACGTGAGGTGTCCCCTCTCCGGCGTCGACGCGGGCTCGACGGGCGGCCGCGAGATCTGCGTTGACGCCTCTGCGGACCCCTCGAACTGCGGGTCGTGCGGCCACGTATGCCCCACGGGCGAGTTTTGCGTTCGCGGGATGTGCCAGACCTCGTGCGGTTCCGGCATCACCAACTGCATGGGTGTGTGTCGCGACCTGTCGAGCGATCGCCTCGGCTGCGGCGTGTGTGGCAACTCGTGTGGCTCGGGCGAGGTCTGCACCGCGGGCCGCTGCGTCGTGTCGTGCGGCGGCGGGCTCACCGCCTGCGACGCTCGCTGCCGTGACCTCACGAGCGACAACAACAACTGCGGCGCATGCGGGGCGCGTTGTGCTCCCGGCAGGGTGTGCTCTCGCGGCGCGTGCGAGCTCACGTGCAGCTCCGAGCTCACCGACTGCGCGGGCGTCTGTCGTGACCTCACGAGCGACAACAACAACTGCGGACGTTGCGGAGCGGCATGTCTCGCAGGACAGGTCTGCTCGATGGGCGCGTGCGCCGTGTCGTGTGGTGGAGGGGCCACCAACTGCGCGGGCACCTGCGCGAACCTCGCGACCGACGTCGCCAACTGCGGCACCTGCGGCAACGCATGCCCTTCGGGAACGGTCTGCTCCCGCGGGACATGCGCCGTCTCATGTCTCGCGGGTCTCACCAACTGCCCGGGCGTGTGCCGCGACCTCCTGGACGATCGCCTCCACTGTGGCGCGTGTGGAGTCGTTTGCGCGAGCGGACAGGTTTGCTCGGCGGGCGTGTGCGCCGTGACCTGCGTCTCGGGCACGAGCAACTGCGCGGGCGTCTGTCGCGATCTCACGAGCGACAACAACCACTGCGGGCGTTGCGGAACGGCGTGTTCCGCAGGCCAGGTGTGCTCCGCGGGCGCGTGCGCCGTGAGCTGTGTGCCCGGCACGACGAACTGCTCGGGCGTGTGCCGCGACCTCGCGACCGACAGCTACAACTGTGGCGCGTGCGGCGTCGTTTGCGCGAGCGGACAGGCGTGCTCGGCGGGCTTGTGCGCCGTGCGTTGCGTCTCGGGCACCACCAACTGCGCGGGCGTGTGCCGTGACCTCGCGAGCGACAACAACAACTGCGGGCGCTGCGGAACGGTGTGTTCCGCGGGCCAGGTCTGCGCGTCGGGCGCGTGCGCCGTGTCTTGCGGTGCGGGGACCACCAACTGCTCGGGCGCCTGCGTGAGCCTCGCGACGGACCCGCTGCACTGCGGAAGCTGCACGACGGTCTGCCCGAGCGTCCACGGCGCGTCGTACTGCGCCGCGAGCGTGTGCCATCTCATCTGCGACGCGGGATACCGTGTGCTGAGCGGGCAATGCGTGGCGACGAGCACGGTTCCGCGGCTCATCGCGCCGCTCTCGCTCGGCGACGTGACGCAGCGGCGACCGACGCTGCGTTGGGAGCTCCCTTCGCTCTTCGATGGCGCGGTGGTGGAGCTGTGCCGCGACCGCGCGTGCGCGACGGTGATCGAGACGCTCACCGTGAGCGGGAGCAGCGCCCGGCCGACGGCGGACCTCCCCGCGGGGGCCGTCGTGTTCTGGCGAGTTCGAGGACGAATCGGGACGGTCTCGGACACCCTCCGCAGCGCCACGTGGCTCTTTCATGTGCCCGCGAGGAGCGCGAGAACCGCCGTAGACACGAGCTCAACGCCGCACCTCGACATCAACGGCGACGGCTACGACGACGTCGTCGTCGGGGCGTACTTCTCCAATCCGGGCGGGCGCACGGCCGCAGGAACGGTGTCCGTGTTCCTCGGGAGCGCGGCGGGCATCGCGGCGACGGCCGCCAGCGTGCTCGAAGGCGCGCTCGCGAATGACTTCTTCGGCTACTCCGTGGCGAATGCGGGCGATGTCAATGGCGATGGCTACGCGGACGTCGTCGTCGGGGCGCGCGGCGCCAGCCCCGGCGGGCGCTCCAGCGCGGGCGTCGCGAAGGTGTTCCTCGGGAGTGCGACGGGCATCCAGGCGGCTCCCTCCTGGGTGTATGAAGGCACGGACGAGCGGGACGCCTTCGGCACCTCGGTGGCGAGCGCGGGTGACCTCGACGGCGATGGCTACGCCGACATCGTCATCGGAGCCCCCGGCGCCTCGCCCGGCCTGCGCAACGCTGCGGGGACTGCGAGCGTGTTCCGCGGGAGCGCGACGGGCACCGAGAGGACGGTCGCCCGAGTGCTTGAAGGATCAGCTCCGCTCGACTACTTCGGCATCTCGGTGGCGAGCGCGGGTGACGTCAACGGCGATGGCCACGCAGACCTCGTTGTCGGGGCATTTGCCTCCGACCCTGGCGGGCGCCTGGCCGCCGGAACAGCGAGCGTGTTCCTCGGAAGCCCGTCGGGCATTTCTGCGACGGCCGTCCAGGTGTTCGAGGGCGGCGCCGCCGACGACTACTTCGGCAGCTCGGTGGCGAGCGCGGGGGACGTCAACGGCGATGGCTACGCAGATGTCGTCGTCGGGGCGATGTATGCCAGCCCAGGTCGGCGTGGCAGCGCGGGGGCAGCGAGCGTGTTTCTTGGGAGCGCGACGGGCATCGCAGAAAGGGCGACCCGCGTCCTCGAAGGCGTGTCTTCGGGCGACTTCTTCGGCCGCTCCGTGGCGAGCGCGGGGGACGTCAACGGCGATGGCTACGCAGACGTCGTCGTCGGTGCGGAGAACGCCGATCTGCCTGCGCGCACCAATGCGGGGACTGCAACCGTGTTCTTCGGGAGCGCGACTGGTGTCGCCTTGACGCCCACCCGCGTGCTCGAAGGCCAGGCCGCAAACAACGGCCTGGGCCGGTCGGTGGCGGGCGCGGGGGACGTCAATGGCGATGGCTACGCAGACATCGTCGCCGGGGCGCCCGGCTTCCGCCCTTCCGGGATCATCGGCGCGGGCGGGGCGAGCCTGTTTCTGGGGGACGCTTCGGGTGGTGCGGTGACCCCCTCCAGCGTGTTGTATGGCACGGCCCAGGGCGACAACTTCGGCTGGTCGGTGGCGAGCGCGAGCGTGCGCCCGGTCCTCACGCGCGACCCGCTCTCGGGAGCGCTCCGCGGACTCTTCTCGCGCGGTCGTGACAGGGCGCGCGTTCTGTGATTCGTCCTGGCAGAGCCGCTGCGCGTCACACCGCGAAGAGGCGACGACACGCTCTCCGACCCTCACGCGCTCGCTCAAGCATCCTCGGCGTCGCGCCGTTGGAGGAGTTCAGTAGGCGTAGCTCCCTGGGATCGCGCCTGACGCACCACCGACGGACTCCGCCGTTCGTGCCGCGTCGGGAGGGTGAGTCTGCGCCGCGGAAGGAGCGTTCTCCCACCCATGGGCGCAACGGTTCCGCCTCCGAAGCGCGCGAAAGACGTACGCGTCGTCGCGCGCGCCTCGACCCCTCCGCCGGGGATGCTCGCCCGCACTGGTGCGGACGCGCTCGTACCCTCGGCACAACGA
>JBPOHC010000285.1:0-12394 GCA_052035985.1 Myxococcota bacterium
TGTCGGCCATGAAAGAGACCTCAACGGCCTTCTCCTCGATGCTCGACGGACTGATCGAGGGTTGTCAGATCCTCGATCCGACGTGGCGTTACGTCTACGTCAACGAGACGGCCGCGAAGCACGCGCTGCGATCGCGTGACGAGCTCGTCGGCGCCTCGTTCCTCGAGCTCTACCCTGGCGTCGAGTCGACGCCGATGTTCGCGATGCTCTCGCGCTGCATGAGCGCGCGCGCGCCGGAGGAGATGCTCAACGAGTTCGAATATCCAGACGGGAACAAGCGCTGGTTCGAACTCCGCGCGAGGCCCGTGCCCGAGGGCATTCTGGTGATGTCCCTCGACGTGACCGCGCATCGGGCCGCCGAGCGCGACCTGCTCCAGGATCAGTTCGCCGCCCTCGCGGTGAGCGCGCCCGGGGTCGTGTGCTCGCTCCGTCGTCGCCCCGACGGCACGACCTGCATGCCCTTCGCGACGCCCTCCGTCGCCGAGCTCTACGGCATCCCGGCCGCGACGCTGGCGCGTGACGTCGATGCCCTCTTCGAACGCATGGTCGCGGACGACCGTCGCCGCATCGAGGCCGACATCGCCCTCTCGGCCGCGTCGATGAGCCTCTGGCACTGCGTGTTTCGCTACCAGCACCCCACCCGGGGCCTGCGCTGGATCGAGGGGCGATCGGTGCCCCGCCGCGAGCCCTCGGGGGGGCTCATCTGGCACGGCTTCATGATGGACATCACCGAGCGAAAGGCCGCCGAGGCCGCGCTCCGTGAGACCGAGGAGCAGCTCCGCGCGGCGCAGAAGAAGGAGGCCATCGGGCGACTCGCGGGCGGCGTCGCGCACGACTTCAACAACCTCCTCACGATCATCGGGTCGTACACGGACTTCGCGCTCGACACCGTGCGCGACCCCGATCTCCTCGCCGATCTCCGCGAGGTGCGCGAGGCGACGCAGCGCGCCGAGGCCCTCACGCGACAGCTCCTGGCCTTCAGCCGGAGGCAGATCCTGCAGCCCGTGGTGGTCGACCTCAACACCCTGGTGACGTCGACCGAGCGCATGCTCCGGCGGCTCATCGGCGAGGACATCGACGTGGTCGTCGCGAAGGGCCAGTGGCTCTGGGCGACGCGCGTCGACCCGGGGCAGATCGAGCAGGTGCTGATGAACCTCGCGGTCAACGCGCGCGACGCGATGCCCGGCGGCGGGCGGCTCACGGTCACCACCTCGAACGTGCAGATCGAAGAGAGCTACGCCGCGCGCCACGTCGACGCGCGGCCGGGCCCCCACGTGCGGCTCACCGTGAGCGACACGGGCTGCGGCATGGACGACGTCACGCGCGCGAGGATCTTCGAACCCTTCTTCACCACGAAGGGCCCGGGCAAGGGCACCGGCCTCGGCCTCGCGATGGTGTACGGGATCGTCAAGCAGAGCGGCGGGAGCATCGAGGTCGAGTCGGCGCCGGGCCTCGGGAGCACCTTCTCGATCTACCTCCCGAGAGACACCACGCTCGTGCGCGAAGAGAGCCGACCCAGCGTGAGCGATCGGGTCATGGGCACCGAGACCATCCTCGTGGTCGAGGACGAGGAGGGCGTGCGCAACCTCGCGCAGCGCATCCTCTCCGCGGCGGGCTACCGCGTGCTCGTGGCGGGCAGCTCCGAGGAGGCCCTGCGGCACTGCGAGGACTCCGACCTCAACGTCGCGCTGCTGCTCACCGACGTGGTGCTCCGCGGAGAGAACGGTCGAGACCTCGCCGAGCGCCTCGCGCCGCGCTGGCCTGGGATGCGCGTGCTCTTCATGTCGGGCTACACCGACGACACCATCGCGCGCTGCGGCATCGTGGGCGGCGAGACGCCCTTCATCGGCAAGCCCTTCAGCGTCGACGCCCTCACCCGCAAGGTGCGCGCGTCCCTCGACGCCTGACGCCTCCGTCGAGATCGTTCGCGGAGCTCGTCCGTAGGAGAGAGCCATGCGCTCCCTCCTCACGGCCTTCTCCGCCGCGCTCCTCACGTCTGCCCTGAGCACCACCGCGTTCGCGCAGTACAACGCCACCGCCGCCGCGAGCCGCCCGAGGGCGCGCGTCTCCGTGCCGGTGCGCGCGGCCAACGGCGCGGTGACCTTTCACGACGAGTACCGCGCGCCCGCCGCCGATCGCTACGGCAACGCCGACGGGAACCAGTACGACCTCGCCGTCGACGGCGCATTCGAGGGCCAGACCGTGGCCGTGCTGCACCTCTACACGAGCGAGGGCTTCGACTTCTCGCTCCCGCGCGCTGCGCTGCGAGAGAAGGGCTTCTCGGTGTACCGCTGGTCGAACGCGGCGCCGCGCATCGACGAGTTCCGCGCGGGCCTCGCGCGCGCCAATCAGCTCTGGGTGATCTCGAGCAGCACGCGGACCCTGAGCGACGCGCACCTCGAAGCGATCCGTGAGTTCTTCGAAGCGGGTCACGGGGTCTACATCTGGGGCGACAACTCCCCCTACTACGCCGACGCGAACGCCGTGGCCGAGCGGCTCTTCCGCGGGAGCATGGAGGGCAACCTCCCCGGCGATCGGGTCGTGTCGCTGCGTCAGGGATCGCGCGGTCCGGGCATCCTCGCGGATCACCTCCTCTCGACGGGGATCGAGCGGCTCTACGAGGGGATCACCATCGCGACCATTCAGCCGAACGACGCGCTCTCGCCGCTGCTCTACGGCTCCGCGGGCAACCTCGTCGCGGCCTTCTACGACCACGGCGGTCGGCGCGCGATCCTCGATGGAGGCTTCACGCGCCTCTACCTCCACTGGGACACCGCGGGCACCGCGCGCTACGTGAAGAACTCCGCCGCGTGGCTCGCCAACGCAGAGCGCTTCGGCAGCGCCGTCGTGGGTCACGGCGTTCCGCTGACCACGGGGCCTCGCGTGAACGCGCCGACGCCCTCGACGCCTCCGCCCGCGGCCCCCGTGGTGATCGCGCCCGAAGCGAGGCCGCAGGCGAGCGCTACGGAACACCCCGCGATGCCGCTGTCTCACCGCCTCGGTTTTGGCGCTCTCGCGGGGCTGTTTCTCGTGGGCCTCGCGTTCTCGCGCGGCGCGAAGGAGTGACGCGCTACGCGTCGTCGAGCGCGCGCTCGTCGTCGTCTTCGTCGTCGTCGAGGTCGCGCGTGCGAAGCGCCGCGGTGAAGCTCACCGAGGCCCTCACCTGCGGCGGCAGCGCGTCGACGGCGATGCGTCGCCCGCGGGTGCGCGCGACGGCGTAGTCGATCGCGTCGAAGAGCTCGCGCACGTTGCCCGGCCACGGATACGCCCGCAGCGCCGCGAGCGCTTCGGATGAGAGCCCCACCGGAGGCTTCGCGTGCAGCCTGCACGCGCGGTCGACCGCGAGCAGCGAGAGCGACTCGACGTCGTCGGCGCGCGCCCGCAACGGCGGCATCTGCAACGTCGCAGACACCCTTGAAACAAGCTCCGACGGAAGGTCGAGCTCGCTCACCGCGCGCCGCGCTACGAGCACCAGCCGCAGCTTGCACGCGTAGGGATCGACCGCGCCGATGCGCCGCGCGCGCTCGTCACGCACCGCTTCGAGGAGCGCCACGTGCGCGTCGTGTCCGAGCGCCGCGACGTCTTCGATGACGAGCGTCCCGCCCATGGCGTGTTCGAACCAGCCCGGACGAGGACGCGCCCCGCGCTGGTCTCCGACGAGCGCCGCGAGGGCGTCTCCGTCACGCATCGACGCCGCGTCGAGGATCACCAGCGGGCCATCACAACACGCGCTCTTCGCGTGGATCGCGCGCGCCACCGCGGCCACGCCCGCGCCGGGCTCCGCGATGAGACACAGCGGCGCGCCTCCGCCGCTCACCGCAGCGATGCGTTCTGCGAGCGCGCGCATCGTGGCCGAGTAGCCCACCCACGCTTCATCGAGCGATCCGAGCGAGCGGAACGACCTCACGCCGCGCTCGCGTTCGAGGAGGTGACGGTGCTCTGACTCCGCGGCCTCGCGACGCGCGTCAGACTCGTCGGCGCGTTGCATCGCCTTCGCCTCGCGCTCGCGCGAGCGCTCCATCGCGCTGATGAGCGAGAGCGAGCCCGCGATCGAACGGGTGACCGCCGTGAGCCGCACCTCTTCTTCGTACGTAGGCGCTTCGACGCGTCCGCCGCGGGGGAGGAGCACCACGCCCATGAGCTCTCCGTCGCCGTCGAGCAGCGGCGCCGCGCCGAGGGCGCCGTGCGCGTCGAGGCCCGCGATCAATGGACGAAGCTCCGCGCGACGCACCTGATACGGACGCAGCGTGTCGGCGAACACAACCGTCGGGCGCGCCCTCAGCCACGAGAGGAGCGCGCGCTCGGACTCGATGGAGAGGTTCGCTGCGGCCGCGGAGCCCGTCACGTCGACGCGAAAGGTCTCCCTCCGATCAAGCACCCACAGCTCCGCGGGCGCCCTGAGATTGCGCGACGCCACACGCAACGGATCGAGCACCGCGGAGGCCAGGTCGGTGAGCGTCGAGACCGTGCGCAGCCCCGCGTCGATCTCGTCGCACGCGTCGAGGAGGCGTCCCGCGTCGGGGCGCAGTCGACGCTCGGCCGCGGGCCACGCGAGGATCATCGCGATCGTCCCGATGGGCGCGCCCGCCGCCGCGAACTCGGGGAGTCCGAGCGCGACGATCGATCCGACGGCGATTCCAACAGCCCCGGCGGCGCAGCGACGCGCGAGGCGTGACGCGTGTTCGAGGCCGATGGCGCCGGTGCCGAGGGTCATCCCCACGACCTGCGCGACGAGGCCCGCGGACATCACCAGCGGTGACGTTCTCCGTCCGAGCACAACGTCGACCACGATGGCCGACATGAGCGCGAAGGCGCCGAGGCCCGGCGCGATGAGCCGCGCGCGATCGATGGGCGCGAGGGGCCTCCGCACCGCGTGGACGTAGAACAGCACGGTCACCACCGCGGCCACGGGGCCGAGCGCGCGGAGGTCGGGCAGCCACGACACCCAACCCAGCGGAGACCACAGCCCGATGCCCGCCGCGGCGCCCACGATCACGCCGGGCAGGAGCGCCCTCCGCATCGTGTCGGAGCGCAGCGGGAGCGCCGTCGCGAGCACCGTGGAGAGCGCGAGCACCTCGCCCGCCGTCACCGCGTAGGTCACCCGAAGGAGCGTCGACGGAGGCACCCGGCCCGACGCGAGCGTCGCGATCGCAACGGCCGCCAGCGCACCAGCCACGGCGGCGGCCTCCGAGGCAGCGGGCGCCTCGGCTTCGAGGGCCCTCCGCGGCGCGAGCGCGACGCCGATCGCGAGCAGCGCGACCGCGGCGCCTTCGAGCGAGACCCCACGGCCCGACGCGCTCCACGTCGCCATCGCGACGCACGCGGCGGCGATGGCTGAGAGTTCGCTCCAGGGTACGCGCAGTCGTGTGGGGGTCATCGCGTCGGGGAAGGTGCCGCGCGACACAGGGCGCGACGCGCGAATCCTAAGCAGAGACCGCGCGAGAACACCAGATCACCGCCCGCGATGGTGCGCGCGGCGCGTTCTGTCGCCCGCGTCAGGGAGGCGACGACTCGGTCTCGGGGGCGACGCGGTCCTGCACGCGGATCTCGCACATCGCGCCGAGCTCTTCGAGGGCGTCGAGCGCGAGGTTCATCTCGTCGCGCGTGTGGCCCCGGGTGACGTTCACGCGCAGGCGCTCCTCGCCGATCTTCACGCCGGGGTACGTGATCGGCACCATGTGAATGCCCTTGTCGTAGAGCATGTGGTGCATCACGAGGGCCTTGCGCTCGTCGCGCACCATCACCGGCATGATGTGGGTGTTCGACGCGCCGAGGTCGAAGCCCCTGCGCACGAGCTCCGAGCGCATGTACGCCGCGTTGGCGTGGAGCTCCGCGACGAGGGCGGGGCCGTTCTCTTCGAGCATCGTGAGCACCTCGGCGGCGGCGGCCACGATGGGCACCGGCAGCGTCGCGCTGAACACGAAGCTGCGCGCGGTGTGTTGGATGAGCTCCACCACGTCGGTCTTGCCGAGGATGATCCCGCCGATGCCGCCGAAGACCTTCGAGAAGGTGCTCACGACGACGGGGACGTGACCTTCGAGCGAGAGGTCTTCGAGGATTCCGCGGCCGTGCGTGCCGAGCGTGCCCGAGCCGTGGGCGTCGTCGACGACGAGCACGGCGCCGTAGCGCTCGCACACCTCGTTGATCTCGCGGAGCGTCCCCTTGTCGCCGTCGAGCGAGTAGATGCCCTCGACGAGCACCATCGCGTTCTCGCGCTCGCGGCTCTTGAGAATGCGCTCCAGCGAGCGCGCCGAGTTGTGGTTGAAGAACCTCACCTCGGGGGCCTTCTTCGGCGTCCCCGCCGCGAGGAAGGTCCCGTCGAGGATGCACGCGTGCGAGAGCTGGTCGAGCACCAGCGTGGTCTTCTCGTCGGCGAGCGCCATGATGGTGCCCACCATCGCCTGATAGCCCGTCGTGGTGACGAGCGACTTCTCGAAGCCGAAGTACTTCGCGAGGCGCTGCTCGAGCTCGACGTGGGCCACGGTGGTGGCCTGCACGCGGCTCGACGAGAGGCCGCACGCGTACCGATCGACCGCGCGGTGCGCCGCCTCGATCACGCGCGGGTGCGTGGTGAGCCCCAGGTAGTCGTTGGAGCTGAAGTTCACGAACGCGTGGCCGTTCACCGTCGTCCGCAATCCCCCCGATTCGAAGGGACGAAAGAACGGGTACACGCCCATCTCACGGGCTTCACGCACGCGCGCCAGCTCGGTGTGCGCCTTGTCGTCGATCCAGCTCATGTCACCGCTCCGCTGCGTCGCACCACGAGGGCCGACGCGTTGCCATAGAAACCAAGCGAGGGGATGAGTGCCGTCTTCACGCTGTCGTCCGCGGCCATCGCTGCGACCACGGCGGCCAGCGCGAAGGCTCCTGCCGCGCCGAGCGTCTCGCCGGTGCGCAGCTTCACGTCGTGCGTCTTCTTCGCGCCGAAGCGCGTCGCGAGGGCCGCGCGCTCGACGCGGTCCATCGGGTCCCAACCCGAGAGGCCCGAGGCGATCATGTCGACCTCGGAGGTCGCGAGCGACGCGTCTTCGAGGGCCATCGTGATGGCGCGTTCGAGCGCGCGCTGCGAGGGCGCGAAGAGTCTGTCGTCGTCGTCGGGGGGCTCGAAGGTCGTGCCATATCCCGTCACGACGGCGTGCACCTTCGCGCCGCGCTCATTCGCAGCGGAGAGGGGCTCCATCACGGCGAGCACGGCGCCTTCGCCCACGGCCGTCGAGGGAGACATCCCCGTGCGGTGCAGCGCGAGCATGAGCGACTCGCTGAGGGCCTCGGCGCCGCCGACGAGGGCGGCCTTCGCGCGTCCCGAGGCGAGGTACATCTCCGCGCAGCCGATGGAGTCGATGGACCCGGTGGGGCCGTTGACGACGGTGGCGTTGAAGGCGCGGAGGTCTTCCCAGATGCTCACGTAGCCGAGCGAGCTGTTGATGACCGTGTTCGGAAAGCGCGCCGGGTTGATGTACCGCGGGTCTTCGAGCTTCGCGACGAGGTTGAGCTCGTGGATCGCCTCGAGGCTCCCGTACGCGTTGGCCGCGGAGACGCCGAGGTCGTCGGGGCCGTAGGCGGTCCAGGTTCCCTTTGACTTGACGCCCGCGTGATCGAGGCCGAGGCGCGCGGCGACGAGGTAGAGCTTGGTGAGCCGGTCGTTGTTGCGCAGGCCCTTGTCGCCGATGTGCTTCGCGGGGTCGAAGCCCTTCACCTCCGCGACGCGCGCGCCTTCATAGTGCGCGAGGTCGAAGAGGCCGCAGTCGCTCGCGCGCACGTCGGCGCTCGACGTGTAGCCCGCGACGAAGTCGCTCCACCCGAGGCCGTGGGGAGACACCACGCCGAGGCCCGTGATCGCCATGGGCTTCATCGCGCGCCCTCGCGATCCGACGGAGGCGGGAGGCGTCCGACGCGCGCGAAGCACACGACCGCGTCGTAGCCGCCGAAGGCCAGCGAGTTGTTGAGCACCACGTCGCCGCGCCCTTCGCGAGGAGCGTTCGCGACGACGTCGAGGTCGCACTCGGGGTCGGGGGTCTCGTAGCCGATGGTGGGCGGATAGATCCCCGTGAGCACGGTCTCGACGCAGCTCACGGCCTCGATGGCGCTCGCCGCGCCCATGCAGTGACCGATCATGCTCTTGATGCTCGAGATGGGGACGCGACGACCGCCGAACACGTCTTTCATCGCGCGGGTCTCGACGGCGTCGTTGGCGCGCGTTCCGGTGCCGTGCGCGTTCACGAAGTCGACCTCGTCGGGGTTGAGACCCGAGCGAGAGATCGCTTCGCGCATGGCGCGGGTGCTCCCGGTCGCTTCGGGGTGCGGACGGGTGATGTGATACGCGTCGCAGGCGATTCCACAGCCGCCGACCTCGGCGAGCGCGGTGGCGCCGCGGCGTACGGCGTGGGCTTCGGACTCGAGCACGAGCACGCCCGCGCCCTCGCCGACGACGAGCCCCTGGCGGTTGAGGTCGAAGGGCTGGCAACGCTCCGACGCGAGCGCGCCGAGGCGGAGAAAGCCGCAGTACTGGAGCCCTTCGAGCATCTCGGCGGCGCCCGTGATGACCACGTCGGCGCGCCCCGAGCGGAGCAGGTCGCACGCGTATCCGATGGCGTAGTTGCCCGCGGCGCACGCGGCGGGGAGCGTGAGCACCGAGCCTCTGCAACCGAGCGCGCGCGCCACGTGGAGCGGCAGGAACGACGGCGAGTAGCGCGCGACGTCGAGGGGGTCGACGGCGTCGCGTCCTTTGCGAATCCACGACTCGTCGAGGCGAGAGAGCACGTCGGCCTCGCCCATCGTGGTGCCGAGCACGACGGAGGCGCGCTCGCTTCGAAGCGCGTCGGCGGAGAGGCCCGCGTCGGCGACGGCCATGCGCGCGGCGGCGATGGCCATGGCCGAGCAGCGGCCCGCGTCGCGGAGCTCGCGCGCGGTGAGGTGATCCTCCGCGCGGAACTGCGACACCTCGGCGGCGATGGCGCGATCGAGCGAGCTCGCGTCGAATGAGCGCACCGGCGCCGTGCCCGAGCGGCCGGCGAGGAGCGATGCCCAGAACTCTCTTCGTCCCAGACCGAGGGAGCTCACCACTCCGAGGCCCGTGACGTACACGCGTACCGTCATCGGCGGCGGCCTATACCGCCCTGCGCGCGCGCCATCAAGCGCGACGCCCGGTGCGTATTTCGCTGCGCGGTGCGGCGTGTTCCATGCGGCCAGTCGAGTCGCCAGCGCGGTGGGTGCGCGCGCGGATCGTTGCCTTGACAGTGCGGGCGAAGAGCGCGATGAACGCGCGCGTTTTCAACGCCCACTCGGAGACAGCATGACCACCGCACGCGACGAACTGCTCAAGCAATTCCAACGGATCGCCACCGAGGTGGCCGAGCGCGAGATCGCGCTGCCCTCGCCCGACACCCGCATCAGCGACCTCGGCATCGACTCGCTTGGGATGCTCGAGATCGTCGGCAGCATGGAGCGCGAGTTCAAGATCCGCATCCCCGACGACCAGCTCGTGGGCATCCAGACCGTGGGCCAGCTCGTGGAGCTGGTTCAGAAGCGCTCGGCCTGAGGCTCGCGATGGCTCACGAGAACCTCAAAGAAGACCTCCGGGCGCTCATCGCGGAGATCATCGAGCGTGAACCCTCGGACGTCCCCGACGAGACCCCGCTGCGCGAGCTCGGAGTCGACTCGATGCAGGCCATCGAGATCATCACGGACATCGAGAAGCGCTACAAGATCAAGATCGCCGAGTCGGAGTACCGCAACGTGTCCTCCCTCGCGAGCGTCGTGGCCTTCTTGCAGACCAAGCTCGGCGCGTAGCGCCGCCCCCTCCGCCACAACAGCGCTACGTAACGCGCGACCGCGCCGACGCTCTGTCGGGCGACCGCGGCGCGTGTCGCGTCGTGCTCCGCGCGCTGAAAACGACTGTTACGCGTCAGGGGACCGAGCGGAGATCGACCGGGAGACAACGCTCTGGAGCTTCGCATCGAGGATGTCGAGGATGAGGTGAGCCGCGTGCTCGATGAACCTCGCGATGATCGCCGCGAGCGCGACGCAGCCCGGCACGATGACCAGGAGCCCGAACACGCCCCACAGCGACGACGCCATCCCGAGGTAGGCCGCCAGGATCGAACCCGCGGTCACCAGAGACGTCCCTCCCATCAGCACGATCGTCGCGACGATCGCGCCCACCCGCACGCTGCGGCGAAGCCCCGGCCACAGGGACTCTGCTCGCAACGCAGCGATCTGCGGGTGCACGTCGGCCGACGACGGGACGCGACGCGTGACCTCGCGAACAGCTCGCGCCGCGAGCGCGAGGCAGAGCAGCCCTACAAGGAGCGGGGGGAGCGCGCTGAGCGTCAGGCGTGTGATGGACTCGTTCATCGTGCCCGCACTACGGGGCGCTCGCTCGCGGTGTTACCCGCCCCCACAGACGCGTCCGTCAGCAGTCGAGAAGGCCCCCACCCACACACTGCGTCGTGCTCCGTCGCTCAGCCCCTCCGCGCGAGCTCCGCTTCGAGCACAGCCAGTCGCGCGATGAGCGATTCCTTCTCCGCACGCTCACGCTCCTTCTCCGCGCGCTCGCGCTCCTTCTCCGCGCGCTCGTACTCTGCGCGCGTGGGCCAGAGGCGGACGCCCTCGGGGTCATCGGCGATGCGCAGGTGCGTGTCCTCGTCGACGGGGACGATCCACGCGTCGAGCTCCTCGCTGCGCGCGGGTTTGTCGCCCGCGTACACGCGACGGAAGCGCCCTCGCGCGTCGCGCCGCCACACCTGAAGCAGAAAGGGACCTCCGCGCGAGCCGCTGCCGCAACGCCGCGGATCGAAGACCCACAGCTCGTGCACGCCGCTGGCGGCGTAGCGATCGGGGCCGTCGCCGTAGTCCTTCTCGGCGGTGCGCTCGCTCACGACCTCGATGCAGACGCGGGGCGCGTGGTGACCGGGCTTCCAGGTGCAGAGGCTCCGCGCGAGTTCGCCCTCGGGCATGTCGGGCTCCACGAGGTACACGTCGGGATCGACGCCGACCTGGGGGCTGTCGGGGTCCCACCGCAGCGCGATGTTGCTCCCCGCGCGCGCGCTCACCCCGCGCGTCGAGATCCAGTGTTCGAGCACGTCGACGAGCTTCCGACTGTTCTTGTCCTGGAGCACGCTCTCGGGCTCGTTGACGTCATCGTGTAGAACCCACCGGGGATCCGTCGTCGGGATCTCGTAGAGGACCTCCACGCGGTTCGCCGCGGTTGCCATTCGCCCGCGAAGCTATCACACGAACGTGCGCTGCCCGTGCCCCCACAGCGCCCCATCGGAACGCGTCGCGCTCACACCGCACCGCCGCATTCGCTCTACACTCCCCCGCGTGCAGATCGAGAGCTTCACCGACGAGCAGCAACGCGAGGCCGTGCGCGCCGTCGCCGCGGCGATGACCGCGGTGGGCCGCAACCCCGAGCACTACACCGCGGAGGTGACCGCCATCGAGGGAGGGCTTCTGGAGGTCTACGCCCGTCACCGGAAGCACCCCGCGGACTGGTCGGGGCGCGGTGACATCTGCGGCCGTTGCTGCGTCGCCCGGTACAACCCCCGAACCCGCACGGTCTCGAAGATCATCGGGATTCGCTGACGGGATCAACGTCGACGAACCGTTGAACCCCAGCCGACACGCGCTGTAGCCTCACGCGCCATGACGCAAGGCGCTGCTCCCGACAGTCCCGAGATCCGCTCCCTCGACGCGCAGATCGCGCAGGCCGAAGCCCGCGCGCGCTGGAGCGACGTCGCCAACCTCCTCCGCCAGCGCGCGAATCGCGTCGGCCCCGCCGCCGACAAGGTGCAGACCCTGGAGCGCCTCGCGGGGATCTACCGCCAGCGCCTCTCGAACGAGAACGCGGGCATCCAGACCGCCGAGGAGATCCTGCGCATCGACCCCGGCCACGCGTCGGCGCGCGAGTACCTCCGCGACCAGTACACGCGCACCGGACAGCGCGACAAGCTCGCGGCCCTCGACGCCAGCGCGCCGGGTCTCTTCGGCAAGATCAAGGGCGCCGTCGGATCGGCCGCCACGGCCGTCGGCACCGCGGCCACGGGCGTCGCGCACGCCGTCAACGAGGCGAACCGCAACCCCGAGTGGATGAAGCAGCAGAGCGCGCCGCAGCCCGCGAAGTCGGCCTCTCCGCGCTGCGCCTACTGCGGCGGAGACCTCGCGCCCGGCGCGCGGAGCTGCAGCGCCTGCGGCGCCGAGCAGTAGTCCGAAGCGCGGGTCACCAGAGGGGCGCGTACTCCACGGTGATCCAGGTGCTGTCATACGACGACAGGTCGCGGACGATGCGCATGCGGTACGTCGAACGACCATGCGCCTCGCGCACCAGCATCGACGCGCCGATGGAGCGATCGGCAGCGCTCGCGCTGTACTGCAGCACGCCCCAGCGCGTGACCCA
>JBPOHC010000989.1:0-2167 GCA_052035985.1 Myxococcota bacterium
ACTGCGCGGCGCGCGATGCGCTGGACGCGGTGCCGCTGCTCGTCGGCGAGATCGAGCGGCTCCGCGCCGACGTCGCGATCGAGCGCTCGCTGCGTGAACACGCCGAGGGCGAGATCCGGCGCGTCGCTGCGGAGCGGGATACGCGAGACACCGAGGTCGAGAACCTCCGCGCCGAGGTGGAGACCGCGCGCGCCGAGGGACAGGCGGGCATCGACGCGATGCTCAAACTGCTGCACAACGAGCGCGCGATGCAGGCCGCGATCCTCGCGCACCTCCGCGACAAGGCGCAGCGGTGCGCCGACAACCCTGAGGACCGTGACACCGCGGCGGACATGCTGCGGGAGGTGGCCGACGAGATCGAGGCGGGCGACCACCTCGAGGAGGGCAAGTGATGAGTCAGGCCATCGAGAAGATGATCAGCGCGGCCGTCCAGCACGCTGCGCGCCACGGCACCACGGGCGGCCCGGTGACGCTGCGCGAGTTGATCGAGCGGATCGCGACGGAGGTGCGCGTCGAGGAGCGCGAGGCGTGCGCTCGTGACTGCGACGACGAGGCCGCGCTCTGGGGTGATTATTGGGCTCACGAGCAAGGCAGGAAAGCCGCAAGCAAGTGTGCGCATCGCGTCCGCGCCAGGGGTGGCTCGTGAGCGCCTCCCTCCACGCGGAGGTCGTGAGCCTCGACGAGTACGTCGATCGCCAGGTCGCGCGCTACGAGACGATGCGGTGGTCACCGCTCCCGCCGCTGACGGGACTCCCGCTCGAGCCCCTGCGCGTGCGCCGAGCTCGGGCCGAGGAGCAGCGGAAGCAGGACGATGCGCGGAAGCGCGAAGGGAGCGAGCGATGAGCGCGGGTCACACGATCACCGAGATCCGCCCGCTGGACGAGCGCACGAGGCTCCTCTGTCAGGTCACCGCGCTCGAGCGGGAGATCGACGAGGCCCAGCGCGTCGCGCGCGCCGCGGCAGCCTACCGCGCCGCGATCCTCTCGCGGCCGAAGAGCCAGAAGCAGGTGACCCGCGCGCACCGGCAGAGCATCGCTCGCGCGTGGCTCGCCCTCTGCGACGCCCTCGACGAGCAGGGCGCCGAGGCCATCGACCCGGCCGAAGTCGAGCGGCTCCGTGACGTGGACGCGATCGCCGGTGAGGTGGTCGAGGCCATCGAGGGGATCGCGGAGCGCCAGCGCATGCGGCCGATGGAGTGGGGCGCGGCGCGAGTGCTCGACGAGCTGGCGCCGAGCGTCGTCGCGCTCAGGCGTGCCCGAGCGAAGGACGCCGACGAGACCGAGCCGAGCGGCGCTTGACTTAGCTGATTAAGTAACATAACTATCTCGGCTCCACCAACGAGAACACGGGAGGGCATGAGCCATGCCGCGCGCCGGGCAATCCGGTCCGTCGAGACTATCGGCGGTGCGGTGACACGACGAACGAGGGGCGGAGACGCCCCGCACGCTCGCGCAGGGAGAGACCACGCAGAGCCGCGACCGCGACTCGCCCGAAGGCTCGGGGTGTGGGGTCCGTCCGACGCGGACCGCGAGCATCAACGGACAGGCCAGCCGAGTGGCTGGTGGGAGGACGAACATGAGCAACGGTATCGCCACGAACAAGACGACGACCACGGTCACGGTGAAGCCGACGCCGAACCTGGTGCAGCGCGAGCGCTTCGACGGCATGGAGATGCACCAGAACGCCGAGATGGCCGCACGCGGCGTGGCCGAGCGGGCGCGCGCGCTCGTCGAGGCCCGGTGCATCATGGCGCTCAAGCGCCCGCGCGACATGGACGTCGTGCGCGACAAGCTGCTGAAGGACTGCGAGCGCCCTGCGTTCGCCGAGGTCGCACGCTACGAGAAGCCGGTCGGCAGCGACACGGTGAGCGGCTGGACGATCCGCTTCGCCGAGGCGGTCGTTCGCGCGTACACGAACGTCGACGTCTCGAAGGAGGTGCTCGTCGACGACGACACCCGGCGCATCGTTCGCGTGTCTGTGCGTGACCTCGAGTCCAACGTCGAGCTCTCGAACGAGGTCACGATCGAGAAGACCGTCGAGCGCCGGAGCGGAAAAGGGCGCCTGGTGCTCGGCGTCCGAGACAACAGCTACGGCGGACAGACGTTCATCGTCGAGGCCACCGAGGAGGAGTTGGCCACGAAGGCGGCGAACATCCTGTCCCGCGTCG
>JBPOHC010000143.1:0-78755 GCA_052035985.1 Myxococcota bacterium
GCGAAGGTCGAACCCGCGAAGGTCGAGGCGCCCGTCGTTGCAGAGACGCCGAAGGTCGAGCCCGCGAAGGTCGAGGAAGAGATTCCGACCCTCGACATTTCGATGCAGGTCGAGCCCGACGCGCTCAAGACGGCGCGCTCCGAGGCCGCGCCCATTCAGCCTGCTCCCGCGGAGGCGGTCGCGCTGCGGTCGACCAACGGAGCGGCGCAGGAGAACACGCGCTCTGACACGATGGTGATCCCGACCGGCGGCGACGACGCGAGCGAGCTGCTCCCCGTGCCGACGGTGCTCTACGAGCGCGACGACGACCCCACGTCGGGCAGCCCGATCACGTATCGGGAGCGCGTCTTCGCCGTTGCAGAAGGGACCACCGTCGCGCGCGCCGAGGCGCTCGCGCGCCACGCGTTCACGGCGATCAAGCGCTCGCTCGCGACGCGTCCGAAGGGGCGCTTCGTGACCATCGCGGTCTTCGATCACGAGTTCAAGTCGCGCCCCACCAGGCCCGCCCTCGTGGTGCTCCGGTGGAAGGATTGGCGCGGCGAGCCCGTGGTTGAGCTCCCCGACCCCAACGGACCCATCGCGTCGCCCTCGTCGGCCGTCGTGACGGCGCCGATTCCGCCTGTCTCGGCGGTCGCGACGGCCCCAGTCGCGCCGACGCAGCCCGCGGCCGCCGCGACGCCTGCCGCCGAGAAGGCCCCCGTTCCACCGACGAAGCCCGTCGCCGCGGCGCAGCCTCCCGCGCCGCCGTCGCAGCCTCCTCGCGACAAGAAGCTCTCGAAGAACAAGCGCAAGCGCGCCCGCACGAACTCCGAAGCTCGTCTCTCGACGAGTCCCGCGAAGGCCGTCACCACGGGCTCTACCCCCGTCGCAGGCGCTACGAACGCAGACGCGCAGCGCGACATGGCGACCGTCGTGGTCCCGGTGTTCGTCCCGCCGGATGTCCCCGTGGAGTCGCTCCCGCCCGACGCGCTCAAGACCGTTCCGCCTTCGGGAACGATGTCGTCGGCACCTCCGGCTGCGATCGCTTCGTTGAGCGGGCCCTCCCCCGCGGAAGCCGCGAAGGCTGCCGAAGCCGCGGAAGCCGCGAAGGCTGCGGAAGCTGCGAAGGCTGCAGAAGCCGCGAAGGCTGCCGAAGCCGCGAAGGCCGCAGAAGCTGCGAAGGCCGCGGAAGCTGCGAAGGCCGCAGAAGCTGCGAAGGCCGCCGAAGCTGCGAAGGCTGCGGAAGTCGCGGCCGAAGCTGCGAGGGCCGCGCAGGCCGCGAGAGCCGCCGAAGCTGCGAAGGCCGCAGAAGCCGCAGCGGAAGCCGCCAGGGCCGCAGAAGCCGCAGCCGAGGCTGCCAGGGCCGCGGAAACCGCGAGAGCCGCTCAGGCCGTAGCGGAAGCCGCCAAGGTCGCGGAAGCCGTGAAGGCCGCAGAGGTCGCTGCCGAGGCCGCACGCACCGCCGAAGCAGCGAGGGTGGCGGAAGCCGCCAAGGCGGCCGAAGCAGTAAAGGCCGCAGAGGCTGCGAAAGCAGCCGAAGCCGAGAAGGCTGCGGAAGCCGTGAAGGCAGCAGAGGCTGCAAAGGCAGCAGAGGCTGCGAAGACTGCGGAAGCTGCGAAGCCTGCTGAGAAGGCAACGGAGACCGCGACCGCAGACGCCGCGAAGGCGCCGTCGAAGCTCGCCGCCACCCCGCTCACGGCAGACGACAGCCCCCTCCCCGCGGACGTCGCGAAGGTCATCGCGCCCGATCGCTCCGCCGCGCTCACCGGCCGTCGTCGTCGCGGCAAGGACCTCGTCAGCGATCTGTTCGACGCGCTGATGGATCTCTCCTTCGCGCACACCGCGGAGGACGCGTGCTCCTACGCGGCGCGCGTGATTCGAGACACCGTGCTCGCCGATGCGTGCACCGTGTCGCTCTACGACATCGACCGCGACGAGTTCGTCGTCACCGCGGCCGAAGGCGTCCCCGCGAACGGCGCTCGCGTCAAGGCGCGCGGCGGACACCGCGGGCTCGCGACGCGCAAGCACGGAAGCGTCAACGTCAAGGCGTGCGAGGCCACCGACGCCGTGCACGCGGTCTATGCCGGAGCTCCTGCGCTCTTCTCCGCCGCGTACCACCGCGACAGGCTCTTCGCGATGGTCGCGATCCAGCGCGTGAAGGGCGGACCGGCGTTCGAATCCGACGAAGAAGACGGCGTGAACTACGTCGCCGCGCAGCTCGCCGAGTCGCTCTCGACGCACTCGCGCCGCGCCGCCGCCGCCGAGTACCACGAAGAGGCGAAGCCCGCCGCGGGCAGCTCCAAGTCGATCCCCCCGAAGCGTCGCTGAGCGACGCACTCCCCCCGCCACCGAGACGCGTCGCAACGCGGCGATCGCTCCCCCGAGGGAGCGGTCGTCACGATGCGGCGCTGCGTCGCGGGGCCTCGGGTTTCAGTGGCCCGCGCCGTCGATCTCTTCTTGAATCCACTGGCGCAGCGGCTCGCGCTCGATGTTGAGTTCGAAGCGACGGCCGTTGATGAAGATCGTCGGGGTGCCCTGGATCTGGAGCCGCTCGCCCTCGGTGCGCGTCGCGCGGATCTGCGCCTCGAGCTCGGGCGAGGCCAGGTCGGTGCGGAAGCGGGGGAGGTCGAGCTCGAGCTCCGTCGCGTAGCGCTCGATGTCCGCGGGCTCGAGGTGCTGCTGGTTCTCGAAGAGCTTGTAGTGCATCTCCCAGAAGTGGTTCTGGCGTCCGGCGGCGAGGGCGGCGCGCGCCGCGGGCATCGCGTGGATGTGCCCCGTCAGCGGGAAGTTCATGTGCACCACCCGCACGCGACCTTCGAACTCGCGCTCGACCTGCTTGAGGATCGGCACCGCGTGGGCGCAGTGCGGGCACTCGTAGTCGCTGAACTCCACGATCGTCACCGCGGCCATCTGGCTGCCGTGCGACGGCGCGCCGTCGGAGTGGATCTGCTGGAGCGCCTGCGGGCTGTAGCGCGCGTGGATGAGGTCCGAGAGCTGGTCGCGCGCGTAGCCGTCCTCGATGCGGCGCGCGAGGAAGCGCAGCGCGGGCGTGCACGACCGACACGGGAGGTGGTCGCGCGCGCACGCAGCGATCGAGTGTGGTCGCCGCAGGGCGAGAGCTCGTCGTTGGCGACGGCCCAGAAGGTCTCTCGCTCCGTCGCGTTGAGGCTCGTCAGCTCGAGGCCCGCGACCTCGGTGATCGCAGGGCCCGCCGCGGCGGCCACCTCCTGCGACGGCGGACGACCCGCGTCAGCCTGCGGAGCGCGCGCTCCGGTGTTGCGACAGCTCGCGCCGAGCCCGAGGGCGCCGAACACGAAGACGAACGCGAACGACAACTGCGGGCGAGACATGGCGGAGGCAGTACGACGCGCGACGACGCGGTGTCAAGGCGCGCGAACTCGCGGCGCGCGGCTCAATTCACGGGCGCGCCGAGGGCGATCCAGTCGGCCACGACGGCGCTCTCTTCATCGCTGAGCGGAGGTCCCGCGGGCGGCATGCGCGCGCCGATCACCGGGCCGTCTCCGAGGATCTTGTACATGAGGTAGCTGTACTCGGGACGCCCCTGCTGCGGCGACACGCCGGGGTCGATCCTCAGCATCGCGCCCCAGCGCGGATCACCAGGCGCCGCGCCCGCGGGGCCAGGCGCAGGGCGCTCTCTCGACGACACGCGGAGCGCGGTTCGAACGATCGCGCTCGCCGACGAGAGGTCGAGGCCCATCGCGGGATCTGCGCCGACGTGACACCCCGCCGTCGCGCAGCGCGCCGCGAGCAGCGGCGCCACGTCACGGGAGAGAGCGCGCGTCGGTCGCGCAGGGGCTGCCATCGCGTCGCCGACGACGAAGCGAAACTCCACGGGGTTGGCGAGCGCGGCGCCGTCCCACGCGCGGAGGCCGCCGCGGATCGCGAGCTCGTACTGGATCGTGCGACGAAAGGCGCGCGCGTCAGGGACGAACTCGACGGTCCGCCTCACCATGTCGTACCGGAGCCCGCCGAAGACGCCGATCGCGCCGCTGGTGACCTGCACCGTTCCGCCGTGGATCGTGGAGGGCGCGAGGAGGCGGTCGAACGTGACCGAGAGCGGCGGACCCGCGGGGTGCGTCGCGACTCCGGCATCAACGGCCGCGGGGACCGTCGAGACGACGCGGAGCGGAGGGAGCTGAGGGGGTTCGGGATCGAGGTTGCACGACGACGCGAGGAGCGCCGTCAGGAGGGTCACGACTCGGCGTACTCGGCGATCTGCTCGCGCACGACCTGATCGGTGATCCCCTTCGGGATGTAGGACTTGAGCACGTCTGCGAGAGAGAGCAGCAGGTCGTCGACCGAGCCCTCCTGGTTGATCTTCGCAAGGAGCACGCGCGCCTCGTGGCTGTTGTCCTTGTGGAGAAACTCCCTCACCTGCTCCAGGTCGATGTCGCCCTGAAAGTCGATGTAGATGTTCTCCAGCAGGTAACGAACAAGTTCCTTCACGGCCGTCTTCCTCCGGACGAGTGCGGGGTCGCACGCGGACGGGTCTCATAACGCCACCCCCCAACGGGGGCAAGGTGAAAGTATCGCTGCGGCCACGAAGGGCATCGCGCCACACGCGCGAAACTCAACGGATTCCGACGACGCGATCCGCGCGAGGCGACGCGCGCCAAACGTCGACGCCGTCGGTCGCAGAGGACCGCCACGACGCGCATCGAGCGGCGCGTCGTCCACGAAGTATCGATGTCTGAGAGGGCTCCCGTCGCTTCCGCGAAGGAGCGCGCGGATCACTCCTCCCACCAGGGCCGCGTGGTCGTCGCGGGCTGCGTGGGCGTGCCGGGCTGCGTCGGCGTGCCGGGCGGCGTGGCCGTGCCCGGCTGGGTGCCCGGTCGCGTCGCGGTGCCGGGCTGCGTACCCGGTCGCGTGGCTCCCGGTGCGGGCTGCGGCGGCGTGGGGTTCTCGACCGCGAGCGTCGGCGCAGACACGAGCCACCACGGCAGCTCGAGGCCCGCGTCGCTCACGCCGAGTCCGCTGAAGCTCTCGCCCGCGCCCGCGGTGCCCCGCGACGCGCGCGTGTCTATCACGCGACGGAACTCCTGGCGCACTTCACGGAAGGCCGCGAACTCCAGCGGCTGGAGCGCGCGGTTCATGCACGCCACGAGCTGCGCGTCGTTGGGCGAGTAGGTCGTGAGCCGAACGCGCGACCGCTGCGCCGCGAGCGCCTCGCTCTGCGAGTGCACCCACGCCATGGCCTCGTCGGGCGTCGTCGGGTGCCGCGCCGCGCCCAACTCTCCGCCCGACTGCGCGGGCGGAGACTGCTGGAGCAGCCCCGCGGGCATCGCGCTTCGAAGCGTCACCACCACGCGGATCTGGTTGAGCCCCGCGTTGCGCGTGACGGCGCCCTGCGCGCACTCGCGGATCTCGTCGAGGTGCTGGTTCCACACCTCGTCGAAGGCAGCGTCGGTGAGCGTGGCGGGCACGGCGCCCTGCGCCTCGTGGAGCCGGTTGAGCTCGGCCTCGAGGCTCGCCTGCGCCTGGTCCTGCGTCTCGCGGGCCTGACGCTGCGTGTTCTCGTTGCTCTCGCGCGCGGTGAGCTCGTCGAAGCGCGTCTTGATCGCGACGTTGGCCGTCGCGTCGGTCGTGAGCGCGCGCAGCCACTCTCGCGCGCCCGCGTCGCCGTAGCGGAAGATCGCCTCGACCGCCGCCGCCATCGGCGCCGCGTTGTCGCCGCCACGGAACGCGCTGTCGGCCTTGTAGAGCTGCACCCAGTTGCGGAGCGTGGGGACGACGCTCCCCTCGCCCAGCGTCGCGACGGCGTTGATGACGTCGGGCAGCGCGGCCATCGGCGTCTCGGGGTCGAGCAGGTGCGAGAGCAGGCCGGGCACCGCGTCGCGCGCGCTCATCGCGACGAGCGTCGGCGCGAGCACCTGGAGCGGCGGAGCCTGACGGCCTTCGAGGTAGTCGTAGTGCTCCGAGAGCGCGGCCACGAGGTACTGCGCGCCCGAGCGTCGGCTCTGCAGCGCGGTCGCCACGCTCTGCCGGAGCTGACCCGGGATCGACCGCTGCGTGTAGAGGTCGAGCAGGTCGCGCGTGATCTCCTCCTCCTCGCGGCGCGCGAGCACGCCCACGAGGAAGCTGCGGAACGGCACGAGCCTGTTGTCCGCGTCGCGCACGAGCGCCACGAGCTGCTCTCGCACCGACCCCTCGGGCGCCGCTCCACCAGCGGGAATCGCGAGCCCCTCGGCGTCGAGCTCGATCGCGCCGACGCTCGCTCCGAGCTCGGCGACCACGGACACCGCGCCCGTGGCGGCTTCGAACGCGCGCACCTTGCCGTCGCCTGACGCCACGAAGACGCCGCGCGACGTGACCTGAAGCGCCTCGATGTCATCATCGATACGCTGCGCCCATCGCACCGCGCCGGTGCCCGAATCGACGGCCACGAGGTCGTGGTAGTACGCGAGGTAGAGCGTCGAGTCCTGCACCGACACGCGCCCCGCCTCGCCCACCGCCGTGCGGAAGCCGAAGCGGATCTTGTCGCGCGCCGTGCGAGAGCCCGTAGTCGCCATGAACGCGTCGCGGAACACCTGCGGATCACCGGGGACGCCGTCGAGCGGGTTCGCGAGGTACGCGCTGCCCGCGCGCGTGCCCGTCGCGCTGTCGGGCGTGAGGTGGTAGATCCCGCGGCCGCCGTAGTAGACGCCGCCGGGGCCCGTGAACACCCACGAGAGCACGTCGTCGGTCGAGCGCAGGCGCCCCTGCTCCACGCCCGTCGCGACGTCGAGCACCGCGATGCTCTGCCGATCCCACGGCACGAAGGCGAGGCCGCCCGAGGCCGCGGGACGACCCACGAGGCCGCCGAGGTCGTGCGACCAGCGCTCAGCGCCGTTCGCGGCGTTCACGGCCACGACGCGGCCCGCTCGACGCCCGCTCCCTCCGGCGAGGCCCGCCGCGAGCGAGATGATGATGGTGTCGCCGTCGCGCGCGGCGCCCGCGTACTCGAGGCCCACGTGCTCGACGCGCCCGCGCGTGCTCCCCGTCGCGAGGTCGAGGATCACCGTCGCGGTGCCCGCCTCGACGACCAGCGCGTCGCCCACGATGTCGGGCGTCGAGCTCGCGGCGAGGGGCTGGTTCCAGAGGGGTTGGTGCGTGCCGAGGTCGTAGAGCACAACCGCGCGGCGCTCGCCCTGCGTCACCGCGGCGAGGAGCGGGCGGTTCTGGCTGTTGGCCGTGCGCGCCTCCGAAGCCTCCGGCGGGAGCCTCGCGAGGAGCTGCGTGATCTTCGCGCGGTCGTTGTCGCCGAAGCGCGACGAGAACGCCGTGGTGGTGCGGATCGGCGGCATGCACGAGGGCGCCGCGAGCATGAGCGCGAGCGCGAGGAGGGGCTTCTTCATCGTGCACCTCCCGTCGCGGCCGCGGGGGCTGCGGGGGTTGCGGCTGCGGGCGCTGCGGGGGTCGAAGGCGCGGAGGGCGCGTCGTCGCGGATCTGCCGCACGGCGAGCTCGGCGCGCGTGCGAGCGGGCGTCCTCGCCCCCGGGGGGAGGTGGTCGAGCCAGTCTTGGAGGAAGCGCTTCACCTGCACGGTGGGCGAGCGCGAGACGAGCTGCTCGATGATGGTGAGCTTCACGGGGTCGGTGATGTCGCGACGATCGAGAAAGCGCCTGAAGCCAGGGAGCAGCACCGAGAGCTGCGCGCGCCCCACGGCGTCGAGCAGGCGGTTCGCCGCGGCGGGATCTCCGAGCCTCCCGATGGCCTCGGCGGCCTCGGGCACGCTGCGCTCGAACGCGCGCTGAAGAAGGTCGACGGAGCCCCTCGCGCCCATCGATCCCAGCGACGTCGCGGCGGTGCCGCGCACGGTGCTGTCAGAGTCACGAAGACCGCTCTCGACGAGCGCCCGCGTGCGAGGATCACGGATCTGTCCGAGGGCCTCGACCGCGGCGCGACGCACCGTCGCGCGACGGTGACGGAGCAGCGCCGAGAGCTCGTCGATGGCCGAGGGCTGACCGATGATCCCGAGCTTCGAAATCACCGTCTCCAGAAGCTCATCGGAGACGCCGCGGTGCACCAGCTCGACGAGCGGAGGCACCACCTCGGGCGTGCCGAGCCGCGTGAGCGCGTCGATGCCCTGGAGCACCTCGTCGCCGTTGGCCGACTGGAGCAACGCCGTCGCCTCGCGGAGCGTGAGCGGGCGCGCCGGGGCGCCGGGACCGCCAGGCCCTCGAGGGGCCGCAGGTCCGCGGGGCGCAGCGGGGCCGCGAGGCGCTGGCGCACGGGGCTGCGCGAGGACCGGCGACGCGAGGAGCGACGCGCCGACGGCGAGCGTGAACACGAAGAGCGTTTGGGTACGACGCATAGGGGTGATTTCGGTCCGGTCGCGGCGTTTGGAGACAACACCGTCGCGCGGCCTTCTTACCCCCGACGCGACGCCACGATCAAGCGCTCCAGAAGGGCGCCCGCGGAGCCGCCGAAGTTTTGTCACCTGGAGCGAGAGACTGTAAGAGACGACGCTCGACGGTGTTGCCCACGCCCCCCACCACGAAGCCTCCTCACGCGCCGCAGGCGCCCCGCCGACGCGCGGCGGCGCGGGTCTGGAAGGCCGTCGGCGTCTGCGTGCTCACAGGGACCACGCTCGCCCTCGCCTCGCCGACCGCGCCGTCGCTCGAGGCCGCCCTCGCCCGCCGCGGGCTGCGCGTCGCCACCGACGGCGTTCGCTGGCTCGACCCGCCCGGTCTCAAGGCCCGTCGCGCGCTCGTGATCGCCTCCGAGGGGGCCTCTCCCACGGACGTCTATGCAGTGACCGCCCGCACGGGCGGCGGCGAGCGCGTCGTCGAGGTCCGAGACGTTTCGAACCTCACGCGCTCCCCTGACGCTTCAGAGGGGGACCTCACGTCGGGCGGGCGTTGGGCCGCGTTCTCGACGCGCATCGCCGACGCCGTCGTGGCCGTCACGCTCGTCGACACCGCGGGCGCCCCCGAGGCGCTCTCGCTCGCGTCGGCGGAGCGCGGAGCCCGCGTTCGCGCGGCCATCACCCGCTGGCAGCAGACGGGGCGCCTCGCGGGCTACGGGCTCCACCGCTTCGAACTCACGCCTCGCGCTCGACACATGCAGGTCGGGCTCGTCGACGGCGCGCTCGTCGTCAGGGCCGATGACCGCGGCGTGCGCGTCGACACGGCGTCGCTGCGCGTGCTCGAAGGCGGGCGCTACGTGCAGCCGAGGCCCCGCCTCGCGGGCACCACGGGCTGGCTCACGTGGATGGTCGACACGGTGCGCGCGATCCCGTGGGTGGGCGCGGAGCCCATCGCGTGGGCCGAGCACATCGCGTTCGGGTTGAAAGACGACGTCGCCCGCGCGCGCAACCGCGTCCGCGGAGACCAGTCGCAGACGGAGGTCGCTGAAGATCTCGCCGACGTGCTCCACGCGGGGCCCGCGAGCCACCTCGAAGGACGCGTCGCCGACTGGCCCCCCGAGCGCCTGAGAACGGTGCTCAACCCGCCCCTGTCGCGCGAGGGTCAGTGGTCCGCCGCTGGTGACGACGACCCCTTCATCGCCCGCAATCCCGGCGCTCCGCCCGCGTTCTATCAGTCCTTCGTGCGCACCGACCGCGAGCGCCCCGACACCCGCGTGTACGTGACCCTCTGGGACCCGAGGCAGGTCGAGCTGCACGTCGTCCCGGGCTCGCAGGAACCCATCGGCGCGGGCGGCGAGACGGGCACCGGGACGATCCCCCGAGACGCCCGCACGCTCCAGCGCGTCGCGGCGGGGTTCAACGGCGGATTCCAGGCGATGCACGGCGAGTGGGGCCTCTCCGCGGAGGGCGTCACGCTGCTTCCGCCGAAGCCCTGGGGCGCGAGCATCGTCGCGCTCGAAGACGGCTCGACGGGCTTCGGGAGCTGGCCCAACGCGGTCAACGCCATGCCGCCCGGCGTCGCGGAGTTTCGTCAGAACCTCACGGCCCTCGTCGAAGACGGCGTCTACAACCCCTTCCGGCGAACGTTCTGGGGCGGCAACGTCCCCTCGTCGGCGCCCGGCGACGAGCACACCTGCCGCACGGGCGTGTGCATGACCCGCGAGGGCTACGTGGCCTATTTCTGGGGCGAGGACCTCACGCCGCGCTCGCTCGCCGAGGGGATGATCTCCGCCCGCTGCGCCTACGGCGTGCACCTCGACATGAACGGCGCGAACACGGGCTTCGAGTTCCTCCGCGTGACGCCCGACCGCGCGACGATGCCGCTCCAGCGGGAGCTCACGGCGGGTGAGGCCGAGGGCAACGTCCCCTCGGCGCCGGGCTTCCGCTACCGCGCGCGCCGCATGGTTCGCGGGATGCACGAGATGAGCTTCCCCCGGTATATCAAGCGCGATCCGAGGGACTACTTCTACCTCATGCTCCGCGCGGTGCTCCCGGGCGCGCCGCTCGTTCCGCCGGTCGCTCCGCCGCAGGCCGGTGAGGGTCAGTGGCACGTCGCGGGCTTGAGCCAGGTCGCCTTCCCGTGGCCCATGGCGCGGACGCGCGTGAGGCCCGACGCGACGCGGCCCGATCGCTGGGTCAACCTCGTTCGCATCGACGCCCGGAGGGTCTCCTTCGCGCCGCCCGACACCACCGACGAAGTGGTCGCCCGGGTCATCGGCTCGCCCCCTCCCCCCGAGCGAGGGAGCTCTCGCCTCTCGCGCGTCGAAGTGAACGGCGCCGCGCGCTGGTCGATCACGACGGAGGGCCCAGGCATCGACGGAGCTCTGCTCCTCGGGGGGATGACGGTCACGCGCGCGGTCGGAATCGACGCCGACGGCTTTCTCGTCTACGCCGTCGCCGACCGGGCGGCCCCAGACCTGGTCTCTCTCGCCCTCGACCTCGCGGGCTGCGGCCCCGAACGGCTCGCCCTCTCGGCCACGACGGCCATCGCGCTCACGGGCGACCGCGACGTCGCGGGCGCCGCCATCGACCCGACGCTCGGCGCCTCCCTCGCCCTCGTCTCGCGGCCCATGCGCGGCGCCGTGCGAATGTTCCCCGAGGTGCGCCCCGTCCCTCCGAGCGTCTGGTACGACGCGCAGCATCGGCGGGTGCGGTACTCCCACGGAGAGAACGGCATGGTGGAGGTGCGAATCCTCGGCGGGCAGACCATCTCGACCCCCATCTGGGGCTCGAACGGACTGCCCCCGAGGGACGCCGCGACCCCCGCCACGCCGCGGTGACACCCCCACGAACCCGCGACCGTGGCGGGGACGTCTCGTTGACGGGGCGCGCGCGCAACGGGTAGAAACTCCCCCATCGGTTGGAGACTGCGTGGCGCGGGCCGCGAGGGCGCATCATCCGTGCGACCTTCACCCCCTCGAAACAACTTCACGCAGCGCTGTGAGCTACCAAAGTTCACAGCGGACTGACCGCTCTGAATCACATCCGCAGCGCACGAAGAGGACCTCGCGCCCCCAACGCGGTCGCAGGAGACACGAACGGTGAAGAACCCGGTCAAGTTCGGCAAGTACTACCTGCTCGAACGCATCAGCGTCGGCGGAATGGCCGAAGTCTTCAAGGCGAAAGCCTTCGGCGAGGCGGGCTTCGAACGGCTCGTCGCGCTCAAGCGCATCCTCCCCTCGATCGCAGAGGATCAGGAGTTCATCGCGATGTTCGTCGACGAGGCGAAGCTCGCGGTGCAGCTCACGCACGCCAACATCGCGCAGATCTTCGAGCTCGGTAAGGTCGGCGAGGCCTACTTCATCGCCCTCGAATACGTGGGCGGCAAGGACATGCGCGCCATCTTCGAGCGCGCCAAGAAGCGCAACGAGACCATCCCCATCCCCATGGCCTGCTACATGGTGATGAAGCTCTGCGAGGGCCTCGACTACGCCCACAACAAGAAGGACTCCGCGGGGCGCTCCCTCGAGCTCGTGCACCGTGACGTGTCGCCGCAGAACATCCTCGTGTCGTACGAGGGCGACGTGAAGCTCATCGACTTCGGCATCGCGAAGGCGGCGAGCAAGAGTTCGAAGACCCAGGCGGGGATCCTCAAGGGCAAGTTCGGGTACATGTCGCCCGAGCAGGTGCGCGGGCTCCAGATCGATCGACGCAGCGACATCTTCGCCGTCGGCATCTGCCTCTACGAGCTCCTCACGACGGAGCGGCTCTTCGTGGGAGAGTCGGACTTCTCGACGCTCGAGAAGGTGCGCAACGTCGAGATCACCCCGCCCACCGCCTACAACAAGAAGGTGCCCGAGGAGCTCGAGAACATCGTGCTCAAGGCCCTCGCGAAGCACCCCGAGGACCGTTACCGGTCCGCGATGGACCTCCACGACGACCTCCAGTCGTTCATGTACACGTCGGGCAATTTCTTCGCCCGCAAAGACCTCAACGGGTACATGCACAAGCTCTTCGACGAGGAGATCCGCAAGGAGCAGCAGCGCGACGACGAGTTCCGCAAGTTCGACTCGCGCAAGGCTGCCGAGGCCGAGGTCTTCGAAAGCGCCACGCCGCCGCTGCCGCAGCCCTCGACGCCCGCCGCCGCAGCGAACCGTCCGCCGCCGCCGCCGTCGTCGCAGCCCCCCGCGCGCTCCGCGCCGCCGCTCCCGCGACCGTCGAACAGCCCCCGCGTGTCGGCCATCCCCGCGCCGCCCTCGCGCGCTCACGTGGGCCCGTCGCCCGCGGGTCCCGCCGCGGCGAGCGCCGCAGCCGCGGTGATGCGACAGCCCACGGCGTCGATGCCCGTGCACCTGTCTCAACCCATGACCGCCGCGGCCGTCCCTGCGCCTGCCGCAGCCGCGCCGCCCGCGTCAGCCCCCGAGATGGACCTCGGCTGGGACGACGACGAGAGCGCCACGCAGATCATGGACAAGCCCGCCGAGCTCGCCGCGTCGGTGCAGACCACGCAGCGCCCCGCCGTGCGCATGCCCACCGCCGCGGGCCCCACCGTGGGCGCCGCGCGGCTCACGGGACAGCTCCTCGCGCTCCCCGCGCTCCCGCAGCGACAGCCCGCGACCACCGCGCTCGGCATCGCGCCGCCGCCTGCGACCTCGCTCCAGGCCGTCTCGACGCCGCCCGTCGCGGCCACCCCCGCGCCCCCTCCCATGTCGGTGCCCGCCGTCGCAGCGCCCGCCCTCGCGGCGCCCGTCGCGCATCACTCGGTCCCGCCGCCGTCGAGCCAGCCCCCCGCGGCCAACCCGTTCAACAACATGGCGCCGGGCTTCACGATCCCCGCCAAGAGCGACGTCCCGCGCGCGAGCGGCGGGCTCCAGAAGGCCGACTGGCCCGCGAACACGCCGTCGACGCCCGCGGCCGCGCAGCCTCGCAAGAAGGACGCGAAGTCCACCGCGCTCCTCGCGTTCTTCGGCGTCATCGCCGTCGCGGCGCTCGTGGTCCTCGCGCTGCAGCTCACGGGCTCTCCGCCCGTCGGCACGCTCGTGATCAACACCACGGAGGGCGCCGAGGTCACCGTCGACGGACAGCCCGTCACGGGCGGCGGTCCGCGCTTCGAAGTGTCGGGCCTCCCCGCGGGCCGCGCGCATCACATCTCGGTGCGCAAGCCGGGCTTCGAATCGCTCGATCAGGACTACACCGTCGTCGAGGGGGCCAACGCGCTCACGCTCCCGCTCCAGGCGACGCCCTCGGTGGCCGCGCTCGTTCCGCCGCCTCCGCCCGTCGATCAGCAGCTCGCGCCCGCGCCCGTCGCGCAGCCCCTCGCGGCGCCGCCCGCCGCGCAGCCCCTCGTCGCGCAGCCCGCCCCCACGCAGCAGCCTCTCGTGCAGCAGCCCGCGGCGCTGCAGCCCGCGCCCGCCCCCGTCGTCGCGCAGCCCACGCCCTCGCCCGCGCCGCCGTCGCACCCCCAGATCGCTCGCGCGGAGCCTCGTCCGCGCAACGTCGATGCGGCCCCGTCGCGCCCCCGTCAGGCGCGCGTCGTCACGCCCGTCGAGCCCGCGCCCACCCCTACCCCCGCCCCCTCGCCCGCGGCCGGTGGGATGGGCACGCTGCTCCTCTCGACGGTGCCCGCGTCGCAGTGCACGCTGCCCAACGGGCAGACTCACAGCACGCCCTGGCGCGTTCAGCTCGCCCCTGGCAGCTACCGCATCCAGTGTCGCAACGACACGCTCGCTTCGTCGGCGAACTACAACGTCACCGTCGGCGCCGGCGAGACCGTTCGCTTCCTCAACCGCCCGCTCGAGTAACGCCCCCGACAGCTCAGCGCGCGAGGACCGACTCGCCCACGAAGACGTGGAGCGTGGGCGGCATCCACGCGTGGTTTCGTCGACGGCTCCGCGCGGTCTCGAGGAAGGCCATCGCGAGCGGGTCCTCGTTGGCGTGACCGCGGAGCAGCTCGGCGAGGCGCGACTCCATCATCGAGAACGCGCTCGCGTCCGTCGTGTGGATGAGCCCGTCGCAGAGCACGTTGACGGCGTCCTGCTGGCGATGCGCGTTGAGGAGCAGCGTCGCCGCCGTGAGCGGGAGCCACGGGGGCCCGACACCCGCCGTCGCGGCGAAGCGGAGGTGCTCCGCGGCCTCGGCGCGCAACGCCTCCGCCGCCGACGAGTCACGGCGCTCGAGCCTCGTGCGTTCGAACGCGAGGTAGAGCCCGAGCTCGAGGTGCATCTCGGGGTCCGTCGGAAAGCGCGCGACGCCCTGGCGGAGGAACGTCCCCGCGCGGATCACGTCGTCGCGCGTCGGCGACACGGTGCGGTAGAGCAGGCACGACGAGCCCCAGAGGTACGGCGGCCTGAAGTTCTGATCGAGCTGCACCATCGACTCCGCGTAGCGGTCGATGTAGCGCGCGGGCAGGTTCGCGAAGAGCGTCTCGCCGTAGTAGATCGACGCGTTGATCCAGAGCACGTCGGTGGCCCACTCGGTGTGTCCGAGCGAGAGGGCGCGCGCGACGTCGGGCCGCAGGATGTTGGCGTCGTCGAGCACGCGGCGCGTCGATTCGAAGCGCTGGTTGAGCCGCGCGCGAAGGCCGTAGATCCCTGCGCAGGCGAGCGCGAACGCCGCGGCGCCGACGGCCGTGGAGAGCGGTCTCGGGCCTGTCGCGCGGGCGTTGGTCACTCGGTCTCGTTGGTGATCGTGAGGCGGTTGCCGTTGCCCGAGAAGAGGCGATAGGTCGAGAGGATCGAGTCGCCGTCGAGGTCGCCGTACGCCTCCGCGATGAACCAGATGTCCTGGTTGGGCGACGACGTGAACGAGGTCTCGCCGGGCGGCGTGGTCGTGGGCGCGCCGGTCATCACGACGTAGCGATAGCGCACCGGGCCCGTGGGGCGAAACCCGAGCTGCGTCCACTCGGTGGGCATGCTCGTGGTGAAGTCGACGCCCGTCGGCGTCGGCAGCGAGGTGGGCCACGAGGAGCCCACACCGAGCGCCGCGGGCGGCGTGCCTGCGGTGCGGCCCGCGGGGCAGAAGGCTGCGAACTCGGCGCGGTACGCGAACTCGCGCGACGCGATGGAGGCCAGCATCGTGCGCGCCTCCTGCGAGCGGCTGCGGCGGATGTAGACCGAGTAGCCCATGAACCCGAGCGAGCCGAGCACGCCCATGATGACCACGACGATCATCAGCTCGACGAGCGTCATGGCGCGCTGCGCGGTCGAGCGGGCGCGAAGTGAGAGCGGCCTCGTGCGGGTGTTCATCGGTGGAGCCTCCGCATCCCACGCGGCGCGCGCGAGACGTGAGGAGAGAGTGCCAGATCGCGCGGGCCCGCCCAAGGGGGGATTCACCCTCCCGCAGCGCAGAGCGGTCAGGTGTCGGCTTCGGCGTCGCCCTCGCCCGCCATGCCGAGCTTCTGGAGCCGGTACCGCAGCGAGCGGAAGGTGAGGCCGAGGATCTGCGCGGCGCGGGTGCGCACGCCGCCGGAGCGTTCGAGGGCCTGTCGGATGAGGCTGCGCTCGATGCGCTCGAGGGCGTTCTCGAGGTCGAGCCCCTCGGCCGGGAGGCTCACGGGCTCCGTCGCGCCGCGCCCCGTTCCGCCGAGCACGTCGGGCGGAAGATCATCGAGGTGGATCACGGTCTGCGCGAGGGTGACGGCGCGCTCGGTCGCGTTCTCGAGCTCGCGCACGTTGCCGGGCCACGCGTACGAGAGCATCGCGCGCAGCGCCTCGGGCGAGAACGAGAGGCTCGGCTTGCCCTGCTCCTGCGTGAACTTGAGGCGAAAGTGCTCGATGAGGGTCTCGAGGTCCTCGCGCCGCTCGGCGATGGGCGGGAGGTGGATGCGCATCACGTTGAGGCGGTAGTAGAGGTCCTCGCGGAAGGTCTTCTCCTTCACCATCTGCGCGAGGTCGCGGTTGGTGGCGGCCACGATGCGCACGTCGACGGGGACCTCGGCCACGCCGCCCACGCTGCGGATCTTGCGCTCCTGGAGGGCCCGCAGGAGCTTCACCTGGAGGGGCATCGGGAGCTCGCCCACCTCGTCGAGGAAGAGCGTCCCCTTGTCGGCCTTGCGGAACACGCCCTCGTGCTTCGAGGTGGCGCTCGTGAACGCGCCCTTCTCGTGCCCGAAGAGCTCGCTCTCCATGAGGTTCTCGGGGATCGCGCCGCAGTTGACCACGAGGAAGGGCTGGTCCCGCCGGTCGCTCCACTGGTGAATGGCCCGCGCGAAGAGCTCCTTTCCGGTGCCGGTCTGCCCCGTGATGAGCACGCCGGCCTTCGAAGGCGCGACGCGCTTCGCGAGCTGCATCGCGGCTTGAAACGCCGGGCTCTTGCCGATGAGCGCGCCGCCCTCCGTCGTGGGCTGCATCGACCGCACGATGGTGCGCAGCGACGCGTTGGTGCGGAGCAGCTCGCGCTTCTCGAGGGCCTTCTCGACGATGGCCCGCGCCGTCGCCACGCTCAGGGGCTTCTCGAGGTAGCCGTACGCGCCGCGTCGCATCGCCTCGACGGCGGTCTCGACGGGGCCGTGCGCCGTCACCACGATCACCTGCGTGTCGTTCGAAGCGGCGCGCGCGCGGTCGATTACCTCGAGACCCGTGCCGTCGGCCATCATCAGGTCGGTGACGACGAGGTCGTAGGGGACCGGCGAGGCCTCGATGATCTCCGAGGCTTCACGCACGCCAGACGCGAGCGAGACCTCGTGTCCGACGCGACGGAGGAGCACCTCCATCATCTGCCGGAGAGAGGCCTCGTCGTCGACCACCAGGATGCGCGCGGGGGATGCCATCGGGGGCGCGGAGCGTACCACCGACGCGTGAGAGACCGGGAGATCTTCCCGTCAACCGTTGCGACGGATCACCGCGATGAGGAATCCGCCGAAGCGCGCCGCGGGCGAGTCGAGGAGCACGTGCTCCAGCATCGACACCGCGCGCCCGACGACGGGGAGCGACACCACGCCCGCCGTCGGCGTCACCACGCGCACGCCGCGGAAGCCTTCGAGGTGCGTGTTCGACGGCAGGATCTCTCGGATGCGCTGCGGCGAGTCGAAGCGCGTGTACACCGCGTCTTCGGTGGTCTTCTCCGAGATGCGCCCCGCGGGGCCGAGGCGCTTCGCGAGGTAGCGCAGGCTCCACGGGTTGTAGAACTCCGCGAGGATCGTCCCGCCAGGCCGTGTGACGCGCGCCATCTCGGCGAGGGCCTTCTCGATGTCGGGGACGTGCGCGAGCACCTTGTACGAGTACACGAGGTCGAAGGTCGCGTCGGCGAAGGGCAGCTCCGTCGCGCTCCCCTCGCACACCGAGAGGCCCCGCTGACGCGCCTGCTCGAGCATCCCCGGCGACAGGTCGATGCCCTCGGCGCGCTCGGCCACACGCGCGATGCGCTCGAGGATGAGCCCCGTGCCGCACCCCACCTCGAGCACCCTCGCGCCGCGCGCGAGAGGCTCCGTGACGCTGACCTCGAGGTCGTCGATGAGCGCGTGGTATCCGCGCCCCCGCTCCTTCTCGTACCAGCGGCTGAACTCGTCGTAGTAGGCCCGGGTCGCGTCTTCTCTCGCCATGTCGGGGTCGAGCCCCTACCACAGCGAACGCCTCCGCGTCACGAGCTCTCGCGCCTCGCGTCAAGACCGGACAGTTACGGCCTGCCGCGCGGCCAGACCGTGCGCTACGCGCGGCTCGCGATGACCTCGTCGTAGACGCGCTCGTAGGCCTCGGCCACCACCGAAGGGCCGCAGGTCTCGCGCACCCAGCGCCCGCCCGCTGCGCCCCGCGCGCGTGACCTCTCGGGGTCGCTCGCGATCGTCTCGCACGCCTCCGCGAGCGCCTCGTCGTCGCCCGCCGCGAGGGCCGTCGCGCCGCCTGACGCGACGATCTCTTCGCCCGCGGTCCCCGCGCTCACGAGCACCGGCACGTCGAGCAGCAGCGCCTCGAGGAGCACCAGCGGGTAGTCCATCTTCGCGTGCAGCGTGTCGACCACGAGCTCGACCACCGAGGCCCCCGCGACGACGGCGTGGATGTCGTCGATCTCGCCGAGCCAGGTGACCTTCGCGCCGCGGGCCTTCGCGTCGGCTTCGAGGCGCTCCTTCGCGGCGTGCGCGGCGGGGGTCTTGGGTCGCGCGGCGACGACGAAGCCGAGGCCCGACGAGGCGCAGCGCGCGGCCGCTCGCACGAAGGTCGCGGCGCCGTCGGAGTGCTCCAGATCGCCGGGGTAGAGCGCGTATCGCTCGGGCAGGCCGTAGCGCACCTTTGTGCGGCGAACGGCGTCGTCGCCGAGCACCACGTCACCGATCGCGGGCGGGATCACCGTGGGCTTCACGCCCACCGCTTCGAGGCGCTTCGCGGTGTGCTGGCTGAGCACCACGACGCGATCGGCGAAGAGCATCGGCGCGACGCGTTCGAGGGAGTCGGGCGCGCTCGCGATGGTGTGCACCGTGGGCGCGCTTCGAATCGCAGCGGCGATCCGCCCCGCGCGCAGCGTGAGCGGATTGGGCGCGAAGAAGAAGTGCCACACGTCGGCGCGCTGCCCCGTCACGAGCCGCAGGAGCACGCGCGCGTTGGCGGCCCTCGACGGCGCGTAGGCGCCCGCGGCGCGGTACACGGGCTCGCTGATGGCGCCTTCGAAGTCCTGCCCCTCAGGCACCATCACCCGCGCGCGCGTCCGCGTCATCGCCCGCGCGAGGTCTCGCACGAGGTTCTTGTTGCTGTCGGTCCAGGGCGGCGCGATGGGCTTCGAGATGAGGAGCGCCTCCCTCATGGCGTGCGCGTCCTCAAGCTGTCGACGGCGTGCACGGGCGCGTCGTCGCCCTTCATCAGATGCGCGATCGCGCCGTAGACGAGGCGCTGCGAGTCAAGCAGCCCCTTGCCCGCGAAGGCCGTCGAGATGACCTCGAGGGTGTAGTGCCCGCCGCCGCCGGTAACGCCGACGCGCGCGTCGGGGATGCGCTCGACGATGGCTGCGCGGATCGCGTCGCTCATGTCGCCCGCGTGATGGTGATCGCTCATGGGCGCGGGACTATACACACCGCGCGACGCGCGTCAGTAGCGGTCGACCTCGGGGTCGATGGTGAGCGACCACGCGTCGATGCCGCCTTCGAGGTTGTACACCTCGCGAAAACCCTGGCCGACGAAGTGCTCCGCCGCGGCCGCGGAGCGCACGCCGTGGTGGCACATGAAGACGAGCCGCGCGCCGCGGTCCATCGCGAGGAGGTCGTGTTCGAAGGTCGCGTCGAAGAGCCGCGCGCCGTAGAGGTGCGCGATGTTCCACTCCTGCGGCGAGCGCACGTCGACGAGTTCGAAGTCCTCGCCCGCGTCCATCATGGCCTTGAGCTTCGCGGGCGTGAGGGGCCGCACGCGCGCGGGCTCGTTGGGGTTCGTGATGACGAAGCCGCCGCCCTGCGATCCGACCACGTAGTCGATCGACGATCCGTCGGCGCGATAGGCGCTACCCGGATCGAGGTGCATCGCGAGGCCCGGCGCGACCTCGACGACGACGTCTCCGTCAGACGTCTCGGCGAACATGAGGTCGTAGCGAAAGCCCGACGAGACCTGAAAGCGAAGCACGAGCCCATCGGCCTCCGACGCGGCCTCGCGAAAGAGCTCCGCGGCCTTCGCGCTCACCGTGATCGCTGGAACCTTCACCGTCGGAGCGTCGACGCCGAGCACCGAAGCGAGCTCTCCGCGAGACTGGAGCTCCTGCACGATGTCGGTGCCGCCCACGAACTGCCCCTTCGCGTAGAGCTGCGGAAACGTAGGCCACTCGGAGAAGTCACGGAGCCCCTCGCGCACCGCGGGATCGGCCAGCACGTCGACCGTGTGGTAGGTCGGGAGCATCGCGTCGAGGATGCCCACCACCGTCGCGGAGAAGCCGCACTGGGGCGAGAGGCGCGTGCCCTTCATGAAGAGCACCACGGGGTGCGCGTCGACGATCGATCGGAGGTGCGCGCGGAGCGCTTCGGAGAGTGCCATCGGTGCGGCGGTTGTGGTGGCAACGCGCCGTCGCGTCAATCTCCGTTCCCGCGATCGGGGAGTCTCGGGCATGATCCGCGCGCCATGAGCGCAAACCCTTCGATTCCCACCGTCGACCTCGCGGACATCACGCATTCAGACAAGGGCCGCGCGCGCGACGCGGCCGAGGCGATCCGCACGGGCTTCGGCGAGTTCGGCATCGTGTACATCCGCTCGCACGGGATCTCCCCGTCGCTCCTCGACGACTTCTATGACGGCTTTCTGCGGCTCACCGCGAGGCCCGAGGCCGAGAAGCGCAAGCTCGCCCGCGCGGACATCTGGTACCAGCGCGGGTGGACCCCGCCCAACACGGAGCTGGCCGTCGCGGGCGGAGGACAGCCCGACTTCAAGGAGTGCTACTTCGCCGCGGCGCTCCCCGCGGACCCCGACTGCGCCGTGACGCACCCCGAGATCTACGCGGACAACGTGTGGCCCGACGGCGACGACGCCTACCGTGAGAACTACCTCGCGATGGGCCGCGCCCTCCACGCCGTGGGCGTCGCGCTGCTCCGAGGCTGCGCCACCGCGCTCGGGATGGGCCCCGCCGCGTTCACCGCGCAGATCGAGGGAGCGCCTCACGTCACGCGCGCGCTGCGCTACCTCCCGCTCGACGCCGCGCAGGCCGCGAAGGGGATCCTCTGGGGCGAAGAGCACACGGACTTCAACCTCCTCACGCTGCTCCCCGGCGGGCGCTTTCTCGACGCCGACGGCAAGCGCTGCCCGCCGCCCGACCCCGGCAGCGGCCTCTACCTCCGCACGCGCGGAACCGCGGAGCACCCCGAGGGACACATGGTGCACGGCCGTCCGCCCGAGGGGTGCATCGTCGCGCAGGTGGGGCAGCAGCTCGAGATCCTCACGGGGGGCACGCTCCTCGCGACGCCGCACGTCATCACCGCGCCCAAGACGCCGGGCTACTCACGGCTCTCGTGCGCCCACTTCGTCCACCTGCACCCGTACCGCACGCTCTTTCCGATGGAGGCTTTCCGCACGCCCGAGACCGTCGCGGCGTACAGCCCTCCGGTGCTCGCGGGCACCTACGACCTCAAGACCCTCGTCGACATCCACCTCGCGCCGCCGAGCGCGCTCGACCTCCTCGGCTATCGCCACTACGACCGCCTGACGGCGCAGCGCTCGGCGCAGTCGCGCGGACGCTGAATCCCACGCGTTGACGCTTCGTGAAGGCGCGCGTAGGTTGCGCGCGCCATGTCGTCTGACGAGCGAAAACCCGCGAGCGAAGCCCCCCCGGAGCACCCCCGGAACACGATCCTCGAGCGCCTCGTCAAGCGCGGCATCGAGTCGGGCATGGGCGCGTTCACGCGCAGCGAAGACACGGTGCGGGGGCTCATCGACGGGATGAAGCTCCCGAAGGAGGCCGCCAACGTCGTGCTCGATCAGATCGACGAGACGAAGAAGGGCCTCTACACCGTCGTCGCCAAGGAGATCCGAGACTTCCTCCAGACCACGAACTTCGCGGGCGACGTGAAGAAGATCCTCACGGGCCTCGCGTTCGAGGTGAAGATGGAGGTGCGCTTCAAGCCCACCGAGAACGACGACGGCCAGCCCGAGGGCATCAAGCCCGACGTGCAGGCGCAGGCGAACCTCAAGAGCACGCGCAAGCGCACGCGCACGATGCCCGCCCCCGACAGCCCGAAAGAGCCGCCGAAGGACGAGTGATCGACGCGGTGTTGCGTTGAGTGTGTGACCGCGCTCAGCGGTCGGAGACGGTGACCAGCTCGCTCGCTTCGAGGCGCGCGGCGATGAGCCCGAAGAGCACGCGGGTGTGGCCCTTCGCGTCGACCTCGGCGACGGTGCCGATACGCTCGGCGAAGGGTCCGCTCTTGACCTTGACCTTCGCGCCCACGACCACGGGAGAGGTCGTCTCGACGGGCTCCTTCGGGGCCGCCTTGGGCTTCGCGGCCTTGGCGAGTCGCTCGCGCAGCTCGGCCTCGGTGCGCTCGGGCTTCGGCGCGCTGGGGGCAGTCGCCGTCACCGCGGGGCGCGGCGCGCTCGACGGACGCGGCGCGCTCGGAGGACGCTGCGTCGCGGGCTTCGGCGGCGGCTCCGAGAGGTGCTGCACGGCGGACTGAACCACCGCGGGCCTCGGCCGCTCGGAGCGCGCGATGCGCTCGCGGGTCTCGACCTCGGCGGTCTCGCGGCGGCGCTCGATCTCGGCGAGGTGCTGCGCCTGCCACTCGGCCGCGCGGGCGGCCTCTTCGTCGACGTGCGCGAGGCGCTCGGCGCGGGCGGCCTCGACCTCCTCGTCGATCGAGAGGAGGTCGTTGTCGTGCGACCACGCCACGAGGCGGTAGATCGGGAGCAGCGCGCGGAAGGTCTCTTCGACCCACGCGCCGAGCGAAGCGCCCGCGGCCACGGTCTCTTCGCGCGTGCGCTTGCGGCCGAGGAACCACCACTGCGACGCCTCGGTGAGCGCGTCGAAGGTGGCGGTGAGGGCCGCGCCGTCGACCTCGCAGGCGGGCACCGAGTCGTGGCCCGTGACCCCCATGACGAAGTCCGTCGGGAGCGCGCGGAGCGCCGCGATGAGCTCCTCGCGGCGAGCGTCGTCGGCGCAGCGGGCGCGGAGGTTTCGCACGTCGACCCACGCGTCGCCGTGGGCCTTGAGGGCCACTTCGAACTCCGTGGAGTCGAGGTAGAGCGCGAGGAAGGCGTGGCGGAAATACGGCGTCGGGTCGGTGAGCGTGGCGGCGAGGGTGCGGCCCTTGTCGAGCAGCTCCTCGAGGCGCTTTCGCGCGGCTTGATCGCGCCAGAAGAACACCCACTGCGAGGTGACCGATCGCTTGTTCCAGAGCGAGGGGACCTCCTCGCTGGCGCGCACCTCGAGCCCGAGGCCCGCGGCGGTGGCGGCCTCGTGGAGAGACCGCGCGAGCGAGAGGGCCTTCTGCTTCACCTCGACGCGCGGGCGGTTGAACGCATTCGAAGTCGCGCGCGCCGGAAGGTACGCGTCGAAGTCTGCCTCTGTGAAGCCCGCGAACTGCACGATCACCACTCCTCTTGAAAACGGCGGCGACCATACGCGCCTTCGCCGCAAAGGGGAACCCGTCGCGTCGCAGGGACTCTCGCGCTCGGGCCGCGGTCGTTGATACCCTCCGCGCCCGACATGAGCACCGCACGAACCGTCCGCGCGCCGCGTGGCACCTCGCTCACCTGCAAGGGTTGGCCGCAAGAAGCAGCCTTTCGGATGATCCAGAACAACCTCGACCCCGACGTCGCCGAGCGTCCGCAAGACCTCGTGGTCTACGGCGGGACGGGCAAGGCGGCGCGGAGCTGGGCGGCCTTCGACGTGATCCTCCGAGAGCTTCAGACGCTCGGGTCCGACGAGACGCTGCTGGTGCAGTCGGGCAAGGCCGTGGGTCGCTTTCGCACGCACGAGGACGCCCCGCGCGTGCTCATCGCGAACTCGCTCCTCGTGCCGAAATGGGCGACGTGGGAGCACTTTCGGAGGCTCGAGGCGCAGGGCCTCATCATGTACGGCCAGATGACCGCGGGGAGCTGGATCTACATCGGCACGCAGGGCATCTTGCAGGGCACCTACGAGACCTTCGCGGAGGCCGGTCGACAGCACTTCGGCGGGAGCTGGAAGGGCCGCTGGATCCTCACCGCGGGCCTCGGCGGAATGGGCGGCGCGCAGCCCCTCGCGGCCACGATGAACGGCGCCTCGTGCCTGTGCGTCGAGGTCGACCCGTCGCGCGTCGAGCGCCGCCTCGCGACGCGCTACCTCGACAAGGCCACGGCCTCGCTCGACGAGGCCCTTGCGTGGGTGAAATCCGCGTGCGCGAAGGGCGAGGCGCTCTCGGTGGGCCTCGTGGGCAACGCCGCCGAGGTGTATCCCGAGCTCGTCGCGCGGGGCGTGCTCCCTGATTTCGTGACGGAGCAGACCTCGGCGCATGACCCGCTCCAGGGGTACATCCCGCCGGGTCTGTCGCTCGTCGATGCCGCTGCGCTCCGAGCCACGGCGCCGACGGAGTACGTGCGGCGCGCGCGCGAGGGCATGGTGCGCGAGATCCGCGCGATGCGAGAGATGCAGCGCCGCGGCGTGTTCGCGTGCGACTACGGCAACAACATCCGCGGCGAGGCCGCGACGGCGGGATGCGAAGACGCGTTCGAGATCCCGGGCTTCGTGCCCGCCTACATCCGTCCGCAGTTCTGCGTGGGGCGCGGGCCCTTCCGCTGGGTCGCGCTCTCGGGTGACCCCGAGGACATCGCGGAGACCGATCGCGCGGTGCTCGAAGCCGTCCCCGATGACCCGTCGCTCCGCCGCTGGATCGAGATGGCGCAGGAGCGGGTGGAGTTTCAGGGCCTCCCGTCGCGCATCTGCTGGCTCGGGTACGGCGAGCGCGCGCGCGTCGGAAAGGTCTTCAACGACCTCGTTCGCACGGGCCGCGTGAAGGCTCCCATCGTGATCGGCAGAGACCACCTCGACTGCGGCTCCGTCGCGTCGCCGCACCGCGAGACCGAGGCCATGCGCGACGGCTCCGACGCCATCGCCGACTGGCCCATCCTCAACGCCCTCGTGAACTGCGCCGCGGGCGCCACGTGGGTGAGCGTGCATCACGGCGGCGGCGTGGGCATCGGCAACTCGATTCACGCGGGCATGGTCGTCGTCGCTGACGGCACCGAGGCCGCGGAGCGCAGGCTCGCGCGCGTGCTCACGAGCGACCCCGGGATGGGCGTCATCCGACACGCCGACGCGGGCTACGACGTCGCCACGGACTTCGCCGTGAAGGCGGGCGTGCACATCCCTCACCTGGCGCGATGAGCCGCCGCGCGACGCTGCTCGTACGTCACGCGCGCGAGCTGCTCACCATGCGCGGCTCGCTCCCCGAGCGCGACGCGAAGGGCTCATGGGATGCGGCTCCGCTCGGGCTCATCGAAGACGGCGCCGTGGCCGTTTGCGACGGTGTGATCGTCGCTGTGGGGAGCACCGCGGAGGTCGAGCGCTCGATCGAGCTGACCCCTGACGCGACGGTGATCGACGCGGGCGATCGGGTGCTCGCGCCGGGCCTCGTCGACGCGCACACGCACGCGCTCTTCACGGGCGACCGCGCGCACGAGTTCTCGCTGCGCGTTCAGGGGCGCGGCTACGCCGACATCGCGGCGGCGGGCGGAGGCATCGCGTCGACGGTGCGCGCGGTGAGGTCCGCGAGCGATGAGGCGCTGCGCGCGACGCTCGAAGCGCGGCTCAACGCGATGCGCGCGTTCGGCGTGACCACCGTGGAGGTGAAGACGGGCTACGCGCTCGACACCGCGCAGGAGCTCCGTTGCCTCGACGTGATGGCGGGCTTTGAAGGTGTGGTGCCGACGTTCCTCCCGCTGCACGCGGTTCCGCCCGAGCTGAGAGGGAGCCCCGAAGGGCGCGCGCGGTACCTCTCGATGGTCGCGGATGAGATGCTCCCCGCGGCGCTCTCGCAGGGCCGTGCGCGCTTCATCGACGCGTACATCGACGGCCCTGGATTTTCGGTCGCAGAGGCTCGTCCGACGCTCGAGCGGGCGCGCGCGAAGGGTCTCCGCGCGAGGCTCCATGTGGGGCAGTTCGAAGACATCGGCGGGGCCGAGCTGGCCGCGGAGCTCGGCGCCGCGAGCGCGGATCACCTCGAGCACGTCTCCGATCGAGGGCTCACCGCGATGGCCTCCGCGGGCGTGACGGCGGTGCTCCTCCCGGGCGCGGCCTTTTCGCTTGGACAACGAATGCCCGACGCTCGTCGAATGCGGGGACTCGGGGTGTCTGTCGCCCTCGCGACGGACTGCAACCCGGGGACCAGCAGGACAGAAAACCTCCCGCTCATGGCCTCCTTCGGGGTCAGGCAGATGGGGTTGACCACCGTCGAGGCGTGGTGGGCGATCACGCGAATTCCCGCTGAGTCGCTGGGCTTCCGTGAGATCGGGACGATCGCGCCGGGGGCGCCCGCCAACCTCTGCCTCCTCGACCTCGCGTCCTGGGAGGCGCTCCCCTACGCCTTCGGAGGTCCCCTTGCCGTGTGGACCTGCCGCGGTGGCTCAGTGCGCAATTTCTGATCGTCCGACGGCCCCGTCGGTGATCGTGCGAAGAAGTTGCGTCGAGCATTTCTTCGCGGTGTACGTCGGGCTCGCGAAGGGCGATGATTCGCCGCTCCCGACGGTATCAGCCGCACTCTGCCGCCTGCGGAGCAAACCCCCCTGTCACGCCATCGGGACTCGCCCCAACACGATCCCCGAAGCGTGAAGCCGTGAGGAAGGACGCCGATGCCCAACCGTCGTCGTCTGTCCATCGCGGTGTTCGAATACGCCGAGTGAGCGCGGCTCCACCGACGACTCCCCGCGGAGGTGTTTTGTGATCGATTCGGATGAGAAAACCAGACAGGTCCTGCACGAGTTCGGATACCAGCTCTGCTTTCGCCAACGAGACTGGACCGAGTGTCTCCTGACCTCCCGCGACGACCGCTGGATCGGTCTGGGCGCAGATGAGCACGACGCGCTGAGAGACGCGCTCCGCCAGGCTCTACCATCGCGACTCGCGCGGGAGTTATTCGCCGCCCGCACGCCATCGACCGCCCACGCCCCGTCACCGCGCGTCTCGTCTCCGCCGCCCGCGCTCGCGACACCCACCGCCGATCTAGCGCCTCCGACCGAGAAGCAGAGCCCTCCGGCCGAGAAGCAGTCCGCACCAGTCGAGAAGCAGAGCCCTCCGGCCGAGAAGCAGACCGCTCCAGCCGAGAAGCAGACCGCTCCAGCCGAGAAGCAGAGCCCTCCGACCGAGAAGCAGACCGCCGCCGCAGAGAAGCAGCTCCCTCCGGCCGAGAAGCAGACCGCACCGAGCGAGACGCAGGCCGCCGAGCCTCCGCCGAAGATGCCCACCGCGCGCGAGGTGCTCGACGAGCTGCGCTCCATGCGCAAGCAGGTCGAGACCGACGCCGAAGAGCTCGCGCTCTCTGCGCCGCGGCGTCAACGGCTGGTGCTCCTCGGCTGGATCACGCGCGCTCGCGCCGCGCAGATGCAGTACCCCGACGACTCGAAGATCGACTCGGCGGTGGCTGCCATCGCGCGCACGCTCACGGGCTACTGCCAGACCTGGTGGCCCGGCTCGGTGCGCGCGCTGAAGGTCACCACGCGCCCCGAAGACGTCGTCGTCGACCTCACGATGCCCGTCGACCGTCAGCCCCCCACCTGGGCCGAGGCCTGCGAGGTGGCCGAGAAGAACGTCCGCGTCGTCGAGGAAGAAGACGAGACGCGCGGCCGCGACGGCTACGGCTGGTCCGACGCGACGAGGCTCTCGCCCCCGCCCCGCGACGCCGACGCGATGCTCGCGGAGATCATCCGCGAGGTCGAGGTGCTCTCGGGCCCCATCGGCGCGCCCGCGACGGCGCAGGAGACGCCCGAGCCGCAGCGCTTCGTCGAGTGGGCGCGCAAGCTCCGGTGGGCCCGCGAGACGACCAACAACCCGCTCCAGTGGGGCGCGCTCAACGGTCGCTTTCGCTTCTGGATCCGCGAGAACGCCGCGAAGTACCCCGAGGCCGCGAGGACCCTCGACCCCGACTACTGCCCCGACCGGAGCTGGGCCGCGCTGCTCGGGCTCGACCCCGACACCATCGCGCGCAACCGCGAGATCCGCGAGCTCTTCGCCAACCCGCCGAAGGAGTCTGAGGGCCCCCTCGACGAGGCCGCGATCAACAACTGGATCGCGCGCGCCCTGACATACTCTGACACGCACCTCGGCGTGATGGTCTCGTCGCTGCGGCCCTTCAAGGACTACGTGCTCGCGCTCGACGAGGGCGCGCTGCCCAACGCCGACCGCCGCATGCGCCGCCGCTTCGCGAAGCTCCAGAAGGAGCTCGCGCTGCCCACGCCGTCGCAGCTCCCCCCGCCCCCGGAGCCCATCCCCGCCGAGGCCGAGAGCCCGTCGGATCCGACCAGCGACGCCAACGCGATCCCCGAGGCGCTGCGCGGCCCCATCGTGCGCTACACCCGCGGCAAGCGCGCGCTCTTCGTGAGCAACCGCGCGGACCCCAACCTCCGCGACCGGCTCCGCGAGATCTTCGAGTTCGAAGACCTCGACTGGTCGGCGGGCGAGACCAAGCGTCGGCAGTCGCTCGTGGGCCCGATCCAGTCGGGCTCGTATCACTTCGTGCTCGGCGCGACGGGCTTTCTCTCGCACTCGATCGACGGGCAGATCAGTCAGGCGTGCCGCAAGGGGCAGGTCCCCTACGTGCGCGTGCACCGCGGACGTCCGCTCGCGTGCCTCCGCGCGATGGCGCGCGAGCTCGGCCTCGAAGAGAACAGCGGGCGCCGCGCGGCGCTCGAAGACCCCGCGTAGCGCTCAGCTCGCGGTCAAGAGCAGCCAGGTGATCGTCCGCGTGCGGACGCGTACGGGAAAGGGCCTCGCGAGGCGGGGCCCCGTCACCGTCACGTAGCCGTCGCCCGCGATGGGCACCGCGACGTTCGGCAGGATCGCGAAGCCGAGCGCGCCGGTGCCCGTGACAGAGACCTCCATGAGCCCCGAGGCGCCGTCGTAGAGCGTCTGGCTCGACTGACCGTCGGCCAGGAGCGTGACGTTCGAGACGGGCCTCGCGCCCGCGGCGCGCGACTCCTTCACCCAGACCGCGATGAGCGCGCGGTCGTCGGCCTGCACCTGCCCCGCGGAGTTGAGCGCGAAGCGCAGCGCGTCGTCGTTGAAGGTCTGGAGCTCCAGCGCGCGAGAGTCCGCCGTGAGTTCGAACATCGACGCGAAGTTCCCCATCACGGGGAAGTTCACCGAGAGCCAGTATGAGGGCTGCCCCGTGGTGAGCGACGCGGAGATCGGAGGCACGCCCGGCAGCGTGAACGCGCCGACGCCGTCGGTGATCGCCTCGAGCGTCGCGCCCGCGTCACCCGCGTCGGCGCCCGCGCCCGCGTCGGCGCTCGCGACGAAGGGCGCGACGGAGCGCACCGTCCAGCCCGTGGAGCCCGACGCGCGCGCGGTCACCGGCGGCAGCGTCGCGAAGATGCGCAAGGTGCCCGAGAGGGTCTCCGCGAGCACGTCGGCCGTGACGGTGGCGTCGGCGACGGGCGTCGTGACGGTCGCGTCGGCGCCCGTCGAGGGCCCTCCCGCGATCATCCCGCGGCAGGGGGGTCCGCCGTCTTCGGGGATGCACAGCGACGTGTTGGAGCCGGGCCTCGCCTCGTTCGACGAGCAGCTCGCGAGGAGCGCTCCGACGGTGAGGAACCGCAACGTGTTTCGGGGCATGCCCGGGAGGCTAACGCACGGCCTCTGCGGTGTCTTGAAACCGGCGAACGCCCTCGGCGTGCGCGCGGAGCTTGCGCGACACGGGCCAGATCGCCACGACGATGAGCGCCGAGATGAGCTGCGAGGTGCTGAGGCCGAAGAGCCCTCCGCGGTCGTCGTCGCGCCACACCTCGATCACCGCGCGGAGCACGGAGTAGGCGCCGAGAAAGAACAGAAAGACCTGTCCGTCGTAGCGCTTTCGGGGCGTGATCACGGCGTAGCCGAGCGCCGCGATGAGCAGCGTGCCCAGGGACTCGTAGAGCTGCGTCGCGTGGACGGGGAGCGCCGCGAAGGACTCGCTGTGGATGCGATGGAGCTTGAACTGCGACTCGCTCGCGGGGCTCCACGGGGGAAAGTACGCCGCGAGGGGGCCGTGATACTCGACGCCGAAGCAGCACCCCGCGAGGAAGCAGCCCATGCGCCCCCACGCGAGCCCGAGCGCCACCGAGAAGCCCGCCATGTCGGCGGCCTTCAGGAACGGAAAGCCCTCGCGCCGTAGGAAATACACCGCGTAGCCCGTCGCGCCGATGAGGCCGCCGTAATACGTGAGCCCGCCGGCCCAGAACGCGGCCCACGCGAAGCAGTTGGCCTCGCGGGGGTGACAGACGTTGCGGGAGGCGTCCCACAGCCCGTCGACGGTGCGGTGGAGGCAGTGCGCGCGCGAGATGTGCCAGTCGACCTTCGAGGGGTCGGTGCAGAGGTGCACGTAGTCCCAGAAGTATCCGTCGGCGATGACGTGAAGCACCCGCGAGCCCGCGACGCCCGCGATGACCATCGCGAGCCCGAGGTCGATGATGACCTCACGGTCGAGGCCGAGCTTCGCGACCTGACGCGCGCCGATCCAGGTGGCGAGCGCGAAGCCGATCGAGAGCATCGCGAAGTACGCGGGGACGTCGATGCCGAAGAGGCTGAGGATGACGGGGCGCATCGCGCTACGCGGCGGATGCGGCGGTCTTCGCGGGCGCGGCGGGCTTGCGTGCGGGCTTCGGGCCGATGACGTACTCGAGGAGCATCAGGCCGATGCCCACGGTGATCGCGATGTCGGCGACGTTGTAGGTCGGCCAGTGCGCGCGCTGCCTGAAGTGCATGTGAATGAAGTCGACGACGTAGCCGAGGCGCACGCGGTCGACGAGGTTGCCGATGGCGCCGCCGAGCACGAGGGGCAGCGCCCACTTCGTCGAGGTGTTGCCCTTCTCGAGGCCGCGGTAGAGGTGCACGATGAACGCGATCGCGCCCACGGTGACGAGGAGGAAGAAGGGCCTGCGGACGGCCTCGCTCGCGCCGTGGAGGAGGCCCCACGCGCCGCCGCAGTTCTCGGCGTACTGGAGGTCGAGGAAGTCGCGGATGAGCGGGATCTCTCGGATGCTCATGCGCTGCGGGAGGTAGTGCTGCATCCCCGGAGGCGGCGAGCAGAGGGGCGGCGGAGACGACTGGTCGCGCGAGAGCGTGCGCATCGCCCAGGCCTTGCTCCAGAGGTCTGCGCCCGCGGTGATGACCGACACGGCGACGAGGAAGACCCAGTCCATCGCGGTGACCGAGGGGGTCGAGTCCTTCACCTCGGCGAGCGAGCGCGCGGGGGATTCAACGGTGGCGCCCTTCGCGTCGCTGGCCTCGGCGGAGGCGTCGGTCTGAGGGTCGCTCGTAGGCTTTTCGTTCGATTCGTCGCTCATGGGTGTTGCCGCTCGTGACCGGAGAACGCCGCTGTGGAGGTGTGCGATTCCCGTGGCCGAAGTATCACACCGCGGAGCACGGTTCCAGCGTGGGACCGCGCGTCGGAGGCGCCGCGAAGGATCAGCTCCCCGAGGCCCCGGGGACGCGTCCCGCCTCGGCGTCTTCTTGCGCGCGGGCGTAGTCGTCGGGGTTGCCGATGTCGAGCCAGTAGGCCTCGTTGCGCCACGCGCCGACCCTCTCGCCCGCGCCGATGAGCCGCGTGACGAGGTCGGGGAAGTCGAGGTACTCCCCCGGCGCGATGTACCCGAGCACGCGCGGCTCGTACACGTACACGCCCATCGACACGTCGTAGTGGAGCACGGGCTTCTCGGTGTACTTCGTCACGAGCCCGCCGCCGTCGATGTCGAGCACGCCGAGCCCGAGCTTCACGGGCTTGCGGTGCACGGCCACGGTGAGCGCCGCGCCGCTCTGCTTGTGATGCGCGACGAGGGCCGCGAAATCGAGCCCCGTGAGCAGGTCTCCGTTGCACACGAGGAAGGTCTCATCGAGCCCCTCGATGCGCGCGAGGGGCCCCGCCGTGCCCGAGGGCTTCACGTCTCGCACGAAGCGATACCGCGCGAGGTCTCGCAGCTCGGGGTGGCCCTCGACGTAGGCCATGATGAGCTCGGCGAGGTGGTCGACCGCGAGCACGATCTCGGTGATCCCCGAGCGCACGAGCGAGCGCACGAGGATCTCGAGCACGGCGCGGTCGCCCACGGGCACGAGGGGCTTCGGAAAGGCCACGGTGAAGGGCGCGAGACGCCGCCCGCGACCGCCCGCGAGGATCACTGCCTTCACGCTGAACGCTCCTCAGGGCGCGCGGAAATTTCAATGGGCGCCCTGTGTTTCATGGGCGCGCGCTCTATCACCGAGACGGGTTCGCCGTCGAGGGGCGTCAGAAGGGATCACTGCGCACGGCGGCGTTGACGTCGGGCACGAAGCTCCGCGTCGCCTCGAGCGCCGTGTATCCCAGGGCGGAGCGCCCGGTGACCGTGAACGCGTAGGGCCGCTGGATCTCGCCGTAGATCGGGTCGTTGTTGACGAGCACGTACACCCGGTGACCGTTGACCGTGGTCACCGAGTACGCGGGCTCGGCGTCAGGATGCGCGGGCTGTTGCGCGGGCTGCGCGGCGGGCGCCGGGGTCGCTGCCGCGCGCTGCGCGAAGCACGGTGAAGCGAGGGCCGTCACGGCGCTCGCGACCCAGAAGGCGACGAGGATCTTCATGGTCTCGTACGACGCGAGAGCGCGACGACGGGTCTATCGCGCCGCGATGCCGAGGAGTTCGACCGGCGAGCTCGCGCTGAGACGCAGCGACGAGCCCGTGAAGCGCGTCGGGAGATCGACGGAGAGCTCGCGCGTCCCGGCGGGGATTTCGAGCTCGACGGCGGGCGTGACGCGGAGCCTCGAAGGCGCAGCCGCGCGGACGCGGAGGTAGATCCGTCGATAGCCCTGCGATCGGTCGGTGCGCGCTCCCCCGACGAGCGGAATCACCGTGGGACGAAGGCCGATCGCGCGAGGGAGGATCGAGCCCGAGATCGCGCGTCCGGGCTCGTGGATGCGGTCGAAGAGCGTCCAGAGGTCGGGGAGCGGATCGGCCGCGATGATCCCTTCGTGAACAAGCGCCGCGATGTCGGGCGCGCCGAGCGTCTGAAGCGCGCCTAGCGTCGCTCGAATGGTCAGCGGATAACCCTGGTGGGGGAGAGCGTCACGAAGCGTCGAGATGGCGCGAGGATCGCCGAGCTCTCCCATGGCGTCGGCCGCGCGCGGGGCGAGGCGCATGTCGACCAGGAGCGCGCGCCACGCGGGCAGCGCAGCGGGGTCACGCAATGACCGAAGCGAGGCCACGGCCTGATCGCGCTGCGCATCGGAGGCGCGCGCGAGGTTGATCCACGCGGAGAGCGTGGGCACCGCGGCGTGATCGCCGAGACGTGAGAGCGCTACGGCGACGCGGAGCGACTCGTCGTTCGTCGGCGTGGCCCGGAGCGCATCGAGCGCGGCGCGTGTGATCTCTCGTCCGCGCGGGTCACGGAGCAAGGCGAGCGAGACCGCGGCCTCGCGTCGGAGCGCTTCGTCGCGCGAGGTGAGCTCCCTCGCGAGGGCGTCGGTGACCGCGGGGTCTGTCACGCCGAGGTCGCCGAGCACGCGCGCGGCCCTGCGGCGCACGGGGAACCCTCCCGCGCCGAGGAGCGCGGTGACGTCGCGTGCGACGGAGGTGTCTCCCTGGATCGCGCGGCTGAGCACGTCGGGGAGCGACTCGTCGCCGGGCGCGTCGTCGCCGACCGAGGGCTGCGACTCGATGTGCGCGTGGCTGGCCTCCCACGACTCGATCGCTCCGCGGAGCGAGCGGGCGCGCTGGGGATCGAGGTCGGCGAGGTTGCGCGACTCCGCGGGGTCGGCGCGGTGGTCGTAGCGTTCGAGGGTCCCGTCGGAGAGGTCTGCGATGAGCTTGTCGCGCGCCGTGGCGACCATGCGCAGCGAGCCCGTCGACGCGAACGCGAGCGAGTCGGTGACGCCGCCGAGCGCGAAGGCGCCGAGGTTGTTGCCGCGCACCCTCGGTGGCCGCGCGAGCCCCACGCCGCCAAGAAGCGTCGGCGCCAGATCGACGAGGCTCACGGGCGCGTCGACCATTGCGTGTGCGATGTCCGGCGCGTCGATGATGAGCGGGACGCGCACCTGCTCGTCGTAGAGCGAGGTGCCGTGAAAGCTCCCGCCGTGCTCGCCGAACTCCTCGCCGTGATCGGCGGTGAGCACCCAGGCCGCGCGCCTCCCTCGCTGCGCGAAGGCCGCTCTCAGATCACGGATGGCGTCGTCGGCCGCGCTGCACTCGGCGTCGTAGCGGGCCTCGCGGCTGTCGCCGTAGGGGTGCGACGCGTGTCGCTCGTAGGGCTCGTGCGGTTCGAAGAGATGCACCCAGAGGAAGACGCGTTCGCCCGGTCGCCGCGTGTCGAGCCAGCGGGTCGCCTCTCGCACGCGCGTGGTCGCGTCGGCGTAGGTCTCGATCGCCGTCGAGAAGCCGAAGTGACGCGCGCGGAGCGTTCCGAAGCGCTCACCGTCGACGGCGAAGACCGCAGGCGGAAAGAAGCCTGCCGTCGCGTAGCCAGCCTCGCCGAGCCACGCGGCGAGCGTGCCGTGCTCCCTCGCGCGTCCGGGGAGCGCGAGCACCGAGCGGGCGTAGGTGCCCATCATCAGCGACGCGATGGAGTACGACGTGTGCGGCGTCGCGCAGTAGGCCCGACGAAACACCAGCCCGTGCGCGGCGACGGCGTCGAGGGTCGGGGTGCGACCGCGTCCTCCGAGGGCGCGCAACCGATCGGCGCGGAGCGCGTCGACGGTGACCAGCACGAGGTCGAGGCCCGCGAGGGGGAGCTTCGGTCCCGCGATCACCGTGTGCCACCGATGCGGGTTCGCGTCGCCGCGGTCGCGGACGGCCATGCCCACGAGCACCGCGGGAAAGCGCGCCACGCAGGTCACCTGACGCACGCTCGCGCGGAGGGCGTTCGAGCGCGCGGCCGTGACGCTCCCGATGATGCCGAGCACAGCCACCGCAGCCACGATGCGCGCCGCGTGGGCACTCGCGACGCGGTGGAGCGCGACCGCGAAGAGCGCAGCGCAGCCGACCGCCACGAGACCGTGGAGGAGCTCGTACTGCCGCGTGAGCACCGTCGCGTTGAGCGCGTGCGCGACCGTCGCGATCACCGCGAGGGCCCACCGCGCGGGCGCGGGAGAGAGCAGCGCGCGGAGTCGCTCCCGGCGGCTCCAGACGAGCGCGGCGAGGGCGCCCATTGCGAGCGTCGAGAGCGAGATGCCCAACGGGCGCAGGCCCATTCGACGCACGCCCGAGCCCGAGAAGAGCGCGACGCCGAGGAGCGCCCCCGCGCACGCGCCGAGGGAGCCTACGAGGTACACGCGCGCTCGCGTTGGAAGACGTGAGAGCGCGAGAGAGACCGCGCGCGACGCCGCGCCGAGGAGCGTCGTCGAGAGCGCCACGAGGGCCGCCACGGCCAGCACGAAGAGAGCGCGCTCCTTTGCGTTCACGAAGCGTGACGCGTGGAGCGACAGCGAGGTCGCGACGTCGAGGAGCGCGAGCGCGAGGCCCGCGAGCGACGCGGCCGAGAGCCAGCGCATCAGCCCGCCTCTTCGCCCACGGGCGCTGCTCCCCGCGCGAGGAGCCTGCGTACGGCGCGCGCGAGGGCCGGGTGCCTCACGAGCGTGGGGTCGTCGCGGACGATCTTCTGCGCGAGCTCCCTTGCGGCCGCGGCGAGGCCGGGGTCGCGCGTGGGGTCGGCGAAGCGCATGGTGACGTCGACGCCCGACTGGCGCGCGCCGAACCACTCGCCTGCGCCGCGGCGCGCGAGGTCCATCTCGGCGAGCTTGAAGCCGTCGTGACAGTGCGCGACCTCGTCGAGCCGTCGCGCGGCCTCTCCCGCGAGCGACTCGGGGACGAGCAGACACCCCGCGCGCTGCCCCGCCCGACCGACGCGACCGCGGAGCTGATGGAGCTGCGCGACGCCGAAGAACTCCGCGCCGAGCACCACCATGAGGTTCGCCGCGGGCACGTCGAGGCCGACCTCGACCACCGTCGTCCCGAGGAGGATCGGGTGCGTCCCTCTGCGGAAGGCTTCGATGCCCTCGCGCTGCGCGTCGGCGGTCATGCGTCCGTGCACGGTCACGATGCGCTCGCGGCCGAAGGCTTCGGCGAGCCACGCGTCGGCCGAGGCGATGTCGGTGCGGGCCTCGGCGCCTTCATCTTCAGGCTCATCGCTCGATTCGGATGCGTCGATGCGAGGGACCACCACGAAGACGCGCCCGCCCGCGGCGACGGCGCGCTCGATGGTTCGAATGACGTAGGCGCGGTCTTCGGCGGGGACGACGCGCGTGGCGACCTCCTGACGTCCGGCGGGCTTCTCGGCGAGCGGGAGCACGTCGAGGTCGCCGTAGCGCGCGAGTGCGAGCGAGCGGGGGATGGGCGTCGCAGAGAGCACGAGGAGGTGCGGGCTCGGGGTCTTGCCGGCCACCATGGCGAGGCGCTGCGCGACGCCGAAGCGGTGCTGCTCGTCGATCACCACGAGTCCGACGCCCGGCGGTGTGGCGCCCGATTCGAGGATCGCGTGCGTTCCGACCACGACGCGGACGAGGCCGTGCGCGATGACCTTCTCGGCCTGCTTTCGCGCCTTCGCGCTCGTCGAGCCCAGGAGGATCGCGATGGGGCCCCCCTCGCCCGCGAGTCCGCGCTCGAGCGTGCGCGCGTGCTGCTCGGCGACGAGGGTGGTGGGGCACAGCCACGCGACGCTGCCACCCGCGCGGAGCACCGCGAGCGAGGCCGCGAGCGCGACGGCGGTCTTGCCCGAGCCCACGTCTCCGACGAGGAGTCTTCGTGAGGGGAGGTCCTTCGAGAGGTCGTCGAGGAGCGTCGCGACGGCGCCGCGCTGAGCGCTCGTGAGCGAGATCGAGAGCCGCGCTCCGACCGCGTCAGACACCGTGGGATCAACGGGAAAACGCCGCGCTCCGCCCGAGGTCCTCCGCGCGCGTTCGAGGGCGGCGCTGAGCGCGAGGAGCTCTTCGAAGCCCATGCGTCGATGCGCGGGGCTCGTCCCCTCCGAGAGCGAGCGGAGCATGTCCTGCGTGACCGACGCGTCGGGCGCGTGGAGCAGCTTCAGCGCGCCGAGCGGCGTGAGGAGATTGAGCGCCCTGCCGATCTCGGGCGGAACGGGGTCTGCCCACTCGTTCGCGCGCTCCATCGCGGCCGTGACGATGCGCGCGACGTTGCCCGGTGCGATGCTCCCGATGCCTCCGTAGACGGGCTCCACGGGGCGCGTGCGCGTGCCCGGCGCGATCACCCGGGGCTGCACGAGCTCGGGTCCGTTGGCGCCGTCGCGGAGCATCCCCACGACGCGCATCACGGTGCCCACGCCCATGCGCGCGGCCATGCCGGGCTTTGCGTGAAAGAACACCGCGCGGAGCACCGTGGCGCCCCTCGGCTCTCGCAGCGCGAGCATGAGGCGCCGACGATTCGGCGGACCCGCCAGGCGAGCGTCTTCAACCCGCGCCTCGATGGCGACGAGCGAGCCCCATGCGCCGTTGCGCACGAGCCTCCAGTCGTCGGCGTTGCGCAGGTCGAGGTACCGCCGCGGCAGGTGCGCGAGGATGTCTCCGATCGTCGCGAAGCCCTTGTTACGAAGCACCGCGGCGACCTGGGGGCCGACGTTTCGGAGCTCGTCTACGGGGCGGTCCTGGAGGTCTGCGGCGGGCGCGTCGAGAGAGACGCTCGGCGCGACCGTGGGCTGCTCTTCGCCTGCGCGTCGCGCCATGACGTCACGGTCACGGGAACGAGACTTCGAGGACCTCGTAGGTGCGCTCGCCGCCGGGCGTACGCACGGTGACCTCGTCGCCCGCGCGGCGCCCCATGAGCTGCTTGGCGAGCGGGGCCTCATACGAGATCGCGCCGCGGGCGCTGTCGGCCTCGGCGGGGCCGACGATGTGGTAGCGCACCTCCTCTTCGGTGTCGCTGTTGAGCAGCTTGACCATGGCGCCGAAGACGATCTTGTCGCCCTTGAGCTTCGAGACGTCGACCACCTCGGCGTCGGCGAGCTGCGACTCGGTCTTGATGATCTCGGCGTTGAGCATGCCCTGCTTCTCCTTCGCGGCGTGGTACTCCGCGTTCTCTCGCAGGTCGCCGTGCTCGCGCGCGACGCCGATCTCCTGGCTCACCTTGGGCATCTCGGCCTTGAGGCGTTCGAGCTTCGCCTTGAGCTGCGCATAGCCGCCCGGCGTCATCAGAACCTTGTTCGACATGGGACCTCGTTACCTACCAGAACGCCCTCTCACAGAGAAGCGTCAGCGCCCCGGCGCGTCGCAGCGTATGCGCGCGGCCCCGACGCCGCCACCCGGCGTGACGATCGCCCACTGCCCTGCCGCCCCGCGCGCGTCCATCCAGGCCGGGAGCCGACCGCGGAGCGCGGGCTCTGCGACGACCGAGCGCGAATCTCCGACGGCCCTGCCCGACGCGTCGATGGCGCGGTGCATGGTGACCACGGCGTCGTTCGCGCGCTCGCGCCACCACACCTCGGCGGGGCGCTCTCGCAGCCCGTACGAGAACACCCGGAGGGCGCCCGTGGGGTTCGCCGTGTTCGCGGTCATCACCACGGCGTCGCTCGCCCGCGTGAGGCCCGTGGCGGCGCGCGTGATGCGGCTCAGCGCCACGGAGCCTCCGTCGCCGCGCGCCTCCGTTCCGCTCTCGGGGACCGCGCGCCACGCGAGCCATACGGAAGCCCCGTCGGGCGAGACAGCCGCGGCGAGTCCGAAGCGGTGGCCCGTCGTGGTGGTGACTCGCAAGGGAGCGCCCACCGAAGCGCCGTACGCGTCGAGCGCGACGGCCCACACGTCGGTGACCGTGTCGTTGTTCTGATCGCGCTCGACCTCGCGCGCCGCGAGCCACGCGAGCACCGCGGCACCATCGGGCGCCGCCACGAGCAACGGGTCGCCAGCGTCCTGGTCGGCGGGAGAAGCCTGCCGCACGGCGCCGCAGCTCCCCGTGGGAACAGGCAGCGAGACGAGCTGCACCTTCACGCGTCCGACGGTGGCGCCGGGGTCGTCGTCGTCCCACGCGACGAGGGCGCCGCGCGCGGTGGCGACGAGCGAGAGCGAGAGGGCCTCGTCGCGCGTCTCGGACTGCGAGCATCCCGCTTCGGGCGAGTCGCCGGGGCGCACCGTGTGAACCCTGCCCGCGGGCGTGTCGTGCGCCCACGCGACGACGGGAACATCGCGTCGAGGCCCCGTGAACACGATGAAGCCCTCGCTCGCGTCGCCCGGTCCGAGGAGCGCGGTGAGGCCCTGTCGCGGCGCGCGAGAGAGGTGCATCCGACGGTCGCGCGCGTCGGCCCAGAGCGCCCACGAGACATCGCCCGACACCGCGAGCGATGCCGACGCGATGCTCGGGAACATCGGGTCGCCCGCGTCGGGCGCGAGCGTGAGGCCCGCGTCGTCGTCGAAGCGCTCTCCCTGCGCGAGCGGCGAGAGCCACGAGACGCCCGCGGGGTGACACTGCGGCGCGCGGGGCCTCGGAGCTCCAGGTGCGAAGGCGTCGGGCTCTTCGGGTCGAGACGCGTCTGCGTCGGCCCTGGGCGGGCGTCGGCAGCACGCGAGGGTGAGCGCGAGGGTGAGCGTCGAGGCGATGCGCATCGGGGCGACGGACTCTATCGCAGCTTTTTTGCCCGACGACGGAGGAGCACGGTATCGGCGGGTACAGAAACGAATTGAGCGCGGCGATGTGGACGCCGCGAGGGGAGTCATGCCATGCGTCGCGTCGTACTCGGGCTGATGCTCATTCCTGGTGTTCTCGCGAGCGCCTACATGGCGAGCCACGGGGGCCGCGTCGCGGTGGCGTCGCCCGTCGAATCGCGCGCCAGCTACCGCCTCACCCGGATGCTCCAGGGGGACTTCGAAGCGCCTCAGTCGGGCGCCGGAGAGAACCGCGTGGGCGCCATCGCTCGCAAGGTCTGCCGCATCAACGCGCCGACGCTCGGAGAGAACGTCCTCTACGCCGAGGAGCACTTCACCCGCGGCTCCGGTCGCCCGCTCTCGCAGCGCGTCTACGTCGTCGAGGCCGAGGGCCGTCACGGCGCGCGCGTCCGTGAGTTCACGCTGCTCGATCCGGGCGGCGCGCGCGGGCTCTGTGACGACGCCACGAGCGCGCGCATCGGCCCCGACGATGTGACCGAGCGTACGGGCTGCGCCGTGTCGGCCACCTGGAGCGTCGATCACTTCGAAGGCGTCACCGCGGGCAACGCCTGCGAGAGCGTGCTCAACGGCGCGACGCACGCCAAGCGCGACATCGTGGTGCGCGACAACGAGGTCTCCGTCCGCGAGCGGGGCTTCGACGCGCAGGGAACCCCCGTCTGGGGGCACGTGAGCCCGCCGATCCGCTTCGCGCGCGCCGAGCGCTGACGCGTTCTTCGGCCACACCCCCGTAGCGGGTCGAGAGGCTCGCGCGGTAGGCTCCGCCGCGATGAACGCGCGCGTATGGATTCTCGGGATCTTTCTCGTCGGATGCGGCGGCGGCCTCGATGGTGCCGCGGGGGATGCGAGCAACGACGCCGACGCGACGGCGGACGGAACGGTCACCCCCGCGAGTGACGAGATCGTCCCCGTCGCAGCGGGCGTGGCGAGCTGGCTGCTCCCTCGCGCGGACCTCCAGGGCGATCGCCGCACCGCGTTTCTGATGCCGTGGCCGAGCGACCTCGCGCGCACGGCGAGTTCGAACGCGGACCTCACCTTCCTGCCCGGCGCGGGGACGCCCACGATCCTCGGGCAGTACGTCACGCTCTTTCACGACAGGCTCCCAGGCTTCTCGCCCGTCGGCGCCGCGTACTTTCGCTTCGGCGGCGCCATCGACCCGGCGACGCTCCCGGCGAACGCCGAGGCGTCACGCAGCGGCGAGTCGTCGGTGCAGCTCATCGACGTCGACCCGACCTCCCCCGATCACGGACGTCGCATCCCGGTCCAGTGGCACTTTCGCGAGACGCCCACGCGCTACTGGCACGCGCACACGCTCGCCGTGGCGCCCGCGACGGGCTTTCCGATGCGCCCTCACACGCGCTACGCGCTCGTGGTGACCGACGCGGTGCGAGGCCCCGCGGGCGCCCGCTTCACGCGTGACCGCGACCTTGACACGGTGCTCTCGACGGCCGCTTCGACGGACCCCGTGGTCACCGCCGCGAGGGCGACCTTCAACCCCGCGCTCGAAGAGCTCGCGGGCCTCGGGATCTCTCGCGATCACGTCCTCACCTTCACGGCCTTCACCACGCTCGACCCCGGCGCGGAGTACTTTCGCGCGGCCGACTGGCTCCGTCGCGAGGGCCCGACGCCCGCGAGCGTCGATCGCAGCGAGGTCGTCGCGTCGTCGAGCTTCTACGTCCTCTCGGGGCACTACGGGCCGAACCCCGTGTTTCAAGCCGGCGCTCCGCCCTACGGCGAGATGGGCAGCGGACGCTTCATCGTCGACGCCTCGGGGACGCCGCAGGTGCAGCGCACCGAGCGCATCCGCTACGCGCTCACGATCCCCGAGGGGCCGATGCCCGCGCGGGGCTGGCCCCTCGCGATCTACGCGCACGGCACGGGCGGAGACTACCAGTCGTTCATCAACGACCGCACCGCCGCCGCGGCCGCCGCCGAGGGCGTCGCGATGCTCGGCTTCGATCAGGTCTTTCACGGCGAGCGCGCCACGATGGGGACCTCGCCCGAGACGGCCTTCTTCAACTTTCTCAACCCCGAAGCTGGACGTACGAACAACCTCCAGGCGGCGCTCGATCTCATCCAGTGCGCGCGCTTCGTCCCGACGCTCGAGGTGCCCATGCAGCGCACCAACGGCGAGCGCGTGACGGCGCGCTTCGACCCGTCGCGGATCATGTTCTTCGGCCACTCGCAGGGCGGGCTCAACGGCCCCCTGTGGCTCGCGGCGGAGGACGGCGCGCGCACGGCGGTGCTCTCGGGCGCGGGCGGCGCGTTCAACGTCTCGCTGCTCCTCAAGACGAGCCCGGTGAACATCCCGGCCATCATCACGAGCGTGCTCGGGCTGAGCCCCGGAGAGCTCGTGCCGCTGCACCCCGCCGTGACGATGCTCCAGTTCCTCGTCGACCCGTCAGACCCCGTGAACTACGGGCGTTACATCGTGCGCGAGCCGCGGCCCGGGATGCACGCGAAGAACGTCTTTCAGACGCAGGGCTTCATCGACACGTACGCGCCGCCCGAGGGCATCGCCGCGCTCGCGCGGTCCATCGCGCTGCCGCTCGTCGCGCCGTCGCCGCACCCCGATCCCCTCGTCGCGCTCACGGGCGTCGGAACGGCGACGCTCCCTGCGCGGAGCAACATCGTGCTCGCGGGCGGCGCCACGGCCACGGGCGCGTGGATGCAGTTCGACGCCCCCACGGGCCGCGACGGCCACTTCGTGGTCTTCTCGGTGCCCGGCGCGAGGCTCCGCGCGGCAGCGTTCCTCGGCAGCGCGGGGCGCGACGAGGCGGGCGTCCCGACGCTCCCCGAAATGCTCCCCTGAAGGCCCTTGACGCATCGCATCATTCCCCCGCTGATGCGTTTCTGACGACAGTCTCATGGTGACAAAGCCGTAATTCGGGGGCTACTGTCGGGCCGTCCCGTCGGGCACTGCTCCCCCACACCCCACGAGTCGGCACGCTCTGATGGCGCTCAGTCTCCACGCAGAATACCTCCTGGGATATCTGGCTGGCGCGAAGGGCCTCGCGCCGCGAGATGTCGTTCCCTTCACGCGCATCGACCCGACCGACGACTCGACGCAGACGCGCGCGCTGGTGAAATCTCTCGCCCTCGGCGTGAGCGACGGACGACGCGGCGGTCCCGTGCGCGACGCCACCGACGTTCGCGCTCGCGTCCTCGCGATGATCAGCGGCGAGGCGGGCTCGAAGTCGGCGACGGGCTCCGCGCCTCCGGGCTCCGAGGTCACCGCGGCGATCGACGGTCAGCGCAACAGCAACCCCGAGCTCCGCATCGAGCAGATCCTCGAGAGCACCGCCGAGACGGCCTGAACCCTTCGCACGAAACGCCTTGTCACAAGGGCGAGTTCGCGAGGCTCACCAGCCGCGACGGGCGAGGTCGCAGTCCCACAGGCCGAGGTCGGTGTGATCCCTCCGCGGCGCCTCGACGGCGTCTTCGAAGGTCACCCAGGGGAGCATCCTCCAGCCCGCGCCCGTGAGCACCAGGCCCTCGACCCACGCGGCCCACCGGCCCGACTCCTCGGCGCCCACGATGAGCACGCGCTCGACGTAGAGCGTCCGGTGACGAAAGCCCTCGGCCCCGCCGGGCTCGGCGACCCTCACGCCGCGCGCGCACCAGCCCACGACGGGGTTCGATCTGCGAAGCGCGAGGAGCTGCCAGCGGCGCTCCCTCGGCGACGGCGTGAGGCCCGCGACGCTGTGCTCGATGCGCTGACGACCGACGTCGGTGAAGAGCTCGGCGACCTCGTCGGGCCTCAACCGCAGCGCGCGCATCCCCGCGGACCCGCGCTCTGACAGCGCGCGAAACACGTTGGGAACGCCCTCCGCGATGCGCGCCTCGGCCCACCCCGAGCGCGCCGCGTCGTCGGGCACCTCGACGGGCGGAGGCAGCGCGCGCGTCGCGCCCGCGCAGCCCGCGAGCGCGAGCGAAAACGCGACGGCGATGTGATCAGTGAGCGCCATCGGGAGCGCCCTGCTCGGGTCTCACGGCGCGCGAGAGCACCGCGTCGACCTCGGGCGACGCCGCGGGGTCGGTGCGCACCTCGAGCTGGAGCCGCTCCGATGCGCTGCCGCAGCGCGTGACGACGGCCGTCCCCTCGCCGCTCGACGAGGCCACGCGGTCGCCGCTCGCGCCTCGGAGCGAGAGCGACACCCACGGGAGGCCGCGACCCGCGGAGGCGGTCCAGCGCACGCACTCGCCCGAGGCGCGCTCGACGTCTCGCACGCGACGCGAGCCCGCCCCGATGCGGATCTTCTCGGGCGTCCCGTCGGCGCGCCAGCCGCCGTCGGCGCGCGCCCACGCGTCGGCCATCGCCTCGGAGACCGCCACGCGATCGACGCCCGCCACCCACGACGGCGCGGCGGTGTTCTGGAACGAGCGCACCATCACGTCGCCCGTCCCCACCGACGCGCTGACCACCGCGCGGAGCTCCTCGACGGCCGTGGGACACACGACGGCCACCGTGGCCGCGCCGTGCCTCGCGCCCCTCGCGGCGAGGTCTCCGCGCGCGTCGAACACCTCGACGCGAACGGCCCCGACGCCCCTGCCCGCCACGGCTGCGACGGCCGTGCAGCGGCCGGCCTCGGCGCGGACGACGGTCTCCCTCGACTCGCCCGGCGTGAGCGCGTGCGAGACGCCTCTGCCCGCGGCGTCGGTCGTGGGCGCGAAGCCCATCGCGCCGAGGTCGCGCGCCACCTCGGGCGCCGTGTGCTCGAGCGTGTCTGCGCGCGCGCCCCACGCGGTGCGGTCACCCAGCCAGAGCGCGTTCGCGCCCCCGAGCGAGGCCGCGTCCGCGGAGAACGCCTGGAGCACCACCGTGCCCGACCCGGCGCGCGCGCGCACCTCGACGGAGAGCGTCACGGGCACCGGAGGACAGAGCTGGAGCGCGGCGTCGTGCGCGGGTCGCTCGTCGCGCGCGATGAGCTCGCCCTGCGGGTCATACACGGCCAGATCGGCGTCGCGGACCTGACCGTCCGCGACGGCCGCGAGCGTGTAGCAGCGGTCGGGCGTCACGATCAGCGGGACGCGCAGCGCGCCGGGGGCCGCGAAGTCCGCGCGCGTGGGGTCTCCCGAGGGCTGAAAGCCTCTGCGCGCGATGCCGTCGCGGAGCTCGTTCATGCGACGCTCGATGTCCGAGCGCTCGCCGCCCGCGCCCGCCGCGGTGGCGGGGTGACCGCCGACGACGCGCGCGATCTGGGCGAAGCCCGCGCGGTCGGAGACGAAGGCCGCGACGAGGTACGCGCCGTTGCCCTCGTACGCTTCGAGCACGTGATAGACGCGACGCGCCGTCGAGGTGCAGAGCTGCACGGTGGGGTGCGAGTCGGTCTCGATGTCTTCGACGAGCAGGTCGCCCGAGGGGTCGAAGAGGTGCGCGTCGAGGTCGCGGACGCCCGTCGATCCGAGCGCCACGAGCGACACGCACGCGTTCGGCGGGACGTCGATCGGCGTGGTCACCGCGGCGGCGTGCGTGATGTACCCGTGCGAGACGACGCCCTCGAGGCGCACCTGCGGCGCAGGGAGCTGACGCTCCACCTCGCGCAGCCGCGCCACGAGCGGTGGGGACGGCTCGTCGACACGCGCGGCGCCGCCCGATGACGTGACGCGCACGGGGCACACGGGCGCGGGCGCGGGGCGCTGACACGCGGCGAGCGCGAGGGTGAGCGATGCGATGACCCGGCCGTTCATTGTGAGGCACTCCCGCTCTCGAAGGACTGGAACACGTACTCGCCCCTGCCCGCCTGCGTCCGCACGTTGGCGGTCACCGCGCGGTCTCTGCGCGCGCAGTGGTACACCACGGCCCGCTCGCGCTCGTTGGTGTCGGCCGCGAGCACCGCGCCGGTCTCGTCCGAGAGCCACAGGTCGATGGCCGCGATGCGCTCGTCGCCCGCGGCGCCGAAGACGTAGCAGCGCCCCGCGCGCAGGGTCACGGCGAAGGGCAGCGACGGCCCCACCCACGCGGCGCCGCGGCGCGCGTCACCGAGGGGCTCCATCGCGTGGCGCGCGGCCTCACCGGCCACCTCGAGGGCCCGCGCGCGCTCGACGCCCTGCACGTCGTCACCGAGGCGATGGCCCACTGACGCAGGGATTTCGAGCGCCTGCACGGCCCACTCACCGGAGCCCGAGAACATGCGCACGTCGAGGGTGAAATCACCCGAGAGCGGCGCGCAGAGGCGCAGCGCGGGGCGCGCGTCGATCCCAACGTCTTGCGCCAGGGGAACGCGCGTCGGCGACGCGATGCGGAGGTCGAGGTCGTCGACGTGATCGCCGCCCGCGCCCTGCACCACGTAGCAGCGGCCCTGCTCGAGCGAGAGGGTCACCTGGGTGGTCTGCTGGTGCTCGAGCGTGCCCGAGCGCACAGCCCCTACGACCGGATACCCCTGCCCCGTGAGCCTCGACACGAGCCGATCGAGGAACTCCGTCGCCGACGTGGCCGCGGGGTCTCTCCCCACCTCGGCGCGAGGCGCGCGGGGCCCCGCGAAGAGGCTCGTCGCGCGGACGCCGAGCACCTCGTCGAGCGGCGGTGGGACGAGCGGCGGAGAGGCGATCGTCAGCACGGTCACCTCGCCCGATCCGCGCGCGGCCTGCGCTCGAATGTGAAGCGTGTCGGGCGTCGTGAGGCACACGCGCACGTAGGGGTGGGCGTCGCGTCGGTCGTCGTGCGCGACCTCGGCGCCCGCGCCGTTGGCCACCGCGAGGTCGATGTCGCCGACGCCCTCGCGCCCCACGGCCACGAAGCCGAGGCACTGAGGCCGCGACACCGTCGCGTCGAAGCTGTCGGCGCCGCCCTCGCGGAGGAAGGCCGTCCATCGATCTCGCACGGGCCGCGCGCCGCGCTCTCGGAACGCGTCGGCCACGCGGTCGGCCCGCGCCGTGAGCTCGCTCGACGGAGAGGGCAACGCGCGCGGGAGCACCGGCACCGGCTGCCCCGCCGCGGCGCGCGCCATCACGGCGAGCGCGGCGAGCGTGATCGCAGAGGTCTTCGCGCTCATCGATCTCGCAGCGCGGTCAGTTCGGGGTAGAGCGTCGCGAGCTCGTGCTCCGAGAGGCGATCGTCGGGCGTCGATGGAGACCAGATCACCTCCATCGCAGCGACGCCGCCGCGGCGCGGGACCACGGCGTCGAGCGCGCGGAGGAGCGAGGCGTGGTCGGTGACGCCTTCCATCGCGTCGAGGTCTTCGTCGAGCCCGACGAGCACGGTGACCACCACGAAGCCGGGTTCGTCTCCGCGAGGTCCGAAGGCGGGCGCAGGGGCGGTGTCGCGGTTGCGTCGGGTCTCGTGGTCGTAGCGGCGTCGGAGCTCGGTGGCGAGGTGATCGAAGCGGGCCGGCGCGTCGTCGGCGTCGAGCTCGTCGGAGGTCGCCGTGGCCCTTCGCGCGTCGTCGAGGGAGGCGCGCAGCACGTCGCAGGCGGCCCTCGCGGCCTCGGCCCTCCCCTCGGGCGAGCTCACGTCGGCCCGCTCACCGAGCGCGTCGAGCGAGCGTTGGAGCGACGCGCGCTTCGCGTCGTCGAGCGCGAGGGTGACGCGTCGGATCTGCGCCCTCCTCGCGCGCGACCGCAAGAACCCGAAGGCCAGGAGCGTCGACGCGGCGACGGCGGCGCCCACAGCGAGCGCGCGACGGAGGGAGAGTGCCATGGCGGGGCGCACTCTACCCCGAAGCGCGTGGCCGTTGACAACCGCCTCCTCGGGCGCCGAGAACTGCGCTCTCCGTTGACCGCCCCGCGCCCCGAAGCAACGCCCCCGAAGACCGCCGCGATCGTCGGCGTGGGCGGCCTCGGCTGCCCTTCTGCGTGGGCCCTCGCGCGCTCGGGCGTCGCGTTGCGCCTCCTCGACGAAGACCGCGTCGAGCGATCGAACCTCCACCGGCAGATGCTCTTCTCCGAGGGCGACGTCGGCGAGGCCAAGGTCGTCGCGGCGCGGCGCTCGATCCTCGCGGCGCTGCCCGACGCGCGCGTGGAGTCCATCGCCGAGCACGTCGCGCCCGAGAGCGCCCTGAGGCTCCTCGCGGGCGTCGACGTGGTGGTCGAGGGGAGCGACAACCTGGCGACGAAGTTCCTCGTGGCCGACGCGTGCGCGGCGCTGGGTGTCCCGGTGGTTCACGGCGCGTGCGTGGGATGGATCGGCACGGTGCTCCCGGTCTCGTGGCGCGCGGGGCCCTGCTACCGCTGCGTGTTCGAAGACCTCCCACCCCCCGACGACGAGGCCGCGACCTGCGCCACCGCGGGCGTCTACGGCCCCCTCACGAGCGTCATCGGCGCGCTCATGGCCGCCGACGCGCTGCGCCTCCTCGCGGGCGATCGCGCCGCGCCCGGCTCCCTCGCCCGCTACGACGGCTGGTCGCAGACCTTTCGCGCGACGACGCTCCGCCGACGGCGCGACTGCCCGCTCTGCGGCGACGGCGCGGCGCCCGTCTCCCTCGATCCATCGAAGTACGGCGCCTCGTGCGCAGACCTCTGACAGCGCGGAGATTCACGGTGTCGATCACGGTCCGAGTCCCTACGCAGCTACGGCCTCTCACGCAGGGGCGCAGCGAGGTCGTCGCCGAGGGCGCCACGGTCGCGGCGGTGATCGAAGACCTCGAGCGCAAACACCCCGGCCTGCGCGCGCGGCTCCTCGACGAGCGCGGCGTGCGGCGGTTCATCAACCTCTTCGTCAACGACGAGGACGCGCGCCACCTCGGCGGCCTCGAGACCCCTCTGCGCGATGGCGATTCGCTCACCATCGTGCCCGCGGTGGCGGGAGGCTGACCGTGATCGACTACGAGCGACACGCGCGCCAGATCGCCCTCGCAGAGCTCGGCGCCGTGGGGCAGCAGCGGCTCTCCGAGCGCCCCGTCGACCTCTCGTCGCTCCCCCCGCTCGCCGCGGAGCTTCATCGACGCGCGGGCGGCGTCACCGACCCTGCGTCGTCGATCAGCGTCACCGTGACGGCCTCGTCGACCGCGCCCGCGTGGGCGCTCGGCGCGTCGGCGTGGGCCTGCGTCGAGGCCGCGCGGCGCGTGCTCGGCGAGGCGCCGAAGGCAATGCCAGAAGCGCTCTCAGCGAGACTCGGCGGCCGCGTCGGGTGACTCAGAAGAGCGTCGACTCGACGGCGCTGCGGATCTGACCGACGAGGTTGGTGAGCCGCGCGTGCTCCCTCACGGCGTTGAGCCACGCGTCGCGCCACGCGGGGTTCGAGATGTGCTCGGCGCGCGCGAGCATGCGGCCGTGCGCGAAGGCCACCACGTTGCGCGCGTCTTCGACGCGGCCCGCGAGGTTCAGCGCGTCGACGTGGGCGAGCAGCACGAAGGCCTCTTCGACGCAGGTCTCGCCCGTCGAGTCGAGCAGCGCGACCGCGTACTCCGCCGCGGGAAAGGCCGACGCGAGGTCTCGCCTCGCCATGTGCGCCGACGCGAGGCACGCCACGGCCCACGGGAGATCCGTCGGCACCAGCTCGAGGAGGCGCGTCGCCTGCTCGCCGTCGAGCACCGCGCGATCGAGCTCGCCCTGCGCGGTCAGAATACGACAGCGCAGCGCGCGCGCCCTCCCGATGAGCCGACGGGAGCCCTGCGAAGAGCTCACCTCGATGGCGCGATCGCAGCCCGCCAGCGCCTCCGAGAGCGCGCCCTGCATCAGCGCCGCGGCGGCGAGGTGGAGCTCCGCCACCGCGCTCACGTGGTGAAGACCGAGGCGCGACGCCGCCGCGCGGGCCTCCCTCAGCGGGCCGAGCGAGCGCTGGTGCATCCCGAGGATCTGCCTGCCGCGACCGACGGCCACGCGCAGGTCGCACATCTCTCGCACGTTGCCCGACTCTTCGAAGCGCAGCGCGGCCTCTTCGAGCATCGAGAGGTGCACGCCGGGCGCACCGTCGACGAGCGCCAGCGCGGCCCTGGCCCGCAACAGGTCGCCCTTCGTCTCGGCGCTGTCGAGGTCGTCGACGTCGAGGAGGGAGTCGACGAGGGCCCTGCCCCGCTCGACGAGTCCCGCGTCGAAGCACGCGAGCGCCGTGCCCGCTCTCGCGGAGGCGTGCGCGACACGCACGTCGTCGCTCGGCGCGCGGCCCTGAACGATCGAGAAGAGCGCGCCGAGGGCCTCTCGATCGCCGAGCCGTCCGCAGCCGATGGCCGTCTCGCGCAGCGCGAGGAACCACTCGGCCCCGTCGCGTCGGAGCACCCGCGTCGCGTCGCTGCCGCATCGCACGGCGAGGGCGTTCTCGCCGCGCCACCGATGCGCCTCGGCCTGGAGCGTGAGGAGCGACCCGAGGGCCTCCCCCGTCGCGCCGCAGGCGACGCCGCGCTCTGCGCGCGCGAGCACGCCGCCGAGCTCGTTGGCCGCGAGCGCGTTGCGGGCCGCGTCGAGGTACCAGAGCGCCGCCCTCGCGGGGGCGTTGCCGCGCTCGAGGTGCTCGCCGAGCACCGTGGCGTCGGACTCTCCCGCGCGCTCGAGCCACGCGGCGGCGAGGCGGTGACCGAGCGCGCGATCGGCGTCGGTGAGCGTCCCGTAGGCCGCGTCACGGAGCTGCGGGCTCTGGAACACGTACTCCTGATCGCCCGCGAATCGCCCGTCGGGGACGGGCACCACGAGCTCCCGCTCTTCGAGCGACGTGAGCCACTCGGGGGTGCGTCCGCCCGCGTCTTCGCCGAGGATCGACGCGACGCCGCCGCGCCAGAACCGCTCGCCGAAGATCGCCGCCGCGCGAAGCACGCGCCGCGCGCCGAGGTCGAGCGCGCCGAGGCGGGCGTGCACCATCGCGAGCACCGTTCCGGGCAGGGCCACGCCGCGGCCCGAGGCCACCGACACGATGAGCTCCTCGAGGAAGAACGCGTTGCCGCCCGAGCGCTCGATGATGCGCGCGAGCACGGAGCCGTCGGCGCGGTCGCCGAGGCAGTGCCGCGCGAGGGTCTCGACGGCGCGACGCGTGAGCGGACCGAGCCTCACCTCTTGCACCCCGCGCTCGACCCAGAGGTGCGGAAACACGTCGTGGGTCTCCGTGCGACCGAGGGCGAGCACCATGAAGGGCGCCTCGCGCGAAGACCGCAGCGCCGCGTCGACGTAGCGCAGCGACGGGACGTCGCCCCACTGGAGGTCTTCAAGGACGAGGAGCAGCGGCGCCAGGCGGCACTCGGCGGCGACGAGGTCCTCCCAGGCGCGGCGCATCTGCGCGGCCATCAGCGTCGCGTCGAGCCGCGCGAGCCTCAGGTTCGCGCTCGATGAATCCGGGAAGGTCGTCCCAGAGAGCTCCCCGAGGAACTCCGCGACGCGCTGCACGTCGGCGGGCATCACGTTGCGCGCGACGCGGGCCCTGATCTTCTGCCTCCGCACCTGAATCCCGTCGGTGAGCGAGATGCCCGAGAGCCTCCGGAGGAGCGGCGCGAGCATCACGAAGGGAGCGCCCGAATGCTGCGCGTCTCCGCGCGTCGACCACACCTGGAGGTTGGGGTACCGCTCGGCCGAGAGGTGTTCGAACTCGTGGCGCACGCGAGACTTGCCTGTGCCCGCGGCGCCCGTGACCAGCACAGCGCGCGCGATGGGCTCCTCGACGCACTCGTCGAGCGTCGCGGTGAGCGTCGCGAGCTCTCTCCGCCGCCCCACGCACGGCGTCGGGCGACCGAGCAGCGGACGCGCCGTCCCCACGACCTCGCGCTCGCCGATGAGGGTGTAGCCCGACGGCGCCGTGGCGATCTCGAAGCGCGCGTCGAGGAGCCCCGCGGCCACCTCCGCGAGCCTGATGGGGAGCCCTTCTGCGCTCCCCTCGTGACCGCCCTCCGACATCGACTCGTGGAGCAGCCCCGAGGCCAGATCGATGACCTCACCGATGGCCCCGTGGCCCGACTCCTCGCCCCACCCCGTCGCGACCGCGATCGAGGCGTCGCTCGCCAGCGCCCTCAGCGCGAGGGCGCAGCGCGCGGCCCGCGCGGCCTGATCGGTCGCGGCGCCGGTGCTGCGCAGCACGATCATCGCCATGGTGCCCCAGAGCACTTCGAACTCCGCGCCGTACGACTCCGCGGCAACTCGGAGCGTGCCGAAGGTCACCCCCTCGCCGCCGTTCTCCCTCGCGAGGAGCACCACGGAGAGGAGCCTCCGCTCGGCGTCACCGAGCACCGCAGGGAGCACCGTGGGAGGCCCCGTCGGCCCTTCGAGGTCGGGCGACGTGAGGGAGGGAGAGCCCGGCGAGGTCTCTGCCGCGAAGGGGTCTGCGATGAGCGGATCGGTGCGCTTCGCGTCGTACACCGCGGCCTTCGCGGCCTCCGCGGCCACGGAGAGCGGCGACTGCGAGGCGCGCGAAGGCCGCGCGAAGGGCTCCAGCGCACGAACCACGGCGTCGGCGTCGGGGAGCCGGTCGACGGGGTCGCGCGCCACCATGCGGGCCACGAGGTCGTCGAGGCTCTGGTGCACCGCGGGCAGCGTGGCGCGCACGCGCGGGCAGTCTTCGAGCAGCGTGCGACCGAGGAGCGCCTCGATGCTGTCTCCCTCGATCGCGGGGCGCCCCGTGAGGCACTCGTAGAGCACGCAGCCGAGGGCGAACACGTCGGCGCGCGCGTCGATCTCCGCGGCGCCGCGCACCTGCTCGGGCGCCATGAAACCCGGCGTTCCAAGGATCGTCCCGATGCGCGTCGACGAGCGCCGCGTGAGCGTCGGGACGCGCGCGATGCCGAGGTCGAGCACCTTGATGCGCGCGACGTCTCCCGCGGGGAGAAAGAGGTTCGCGGGCTTGATGTCTCGGTGCACAACGCCGAGGCGGTGCAGCTCCGCGAGGGCCGCTGCGACGTGCGACGCGACCACGAGCGCGTCGTCGAAGGGCATCGCGCCGCGGTCGAGCCGGTCGGCGAGGGTCTCGCCTTCGAGCCACTCCATCGCGAGCCACGGCGCGCCTTGCGACGTCACCCCGTGGGCCACATAGCGGACGATGCCCGGGTGGTGCTGCTCGGCGAGGAGCCGCGCCTCGCGCGAGAAGCGCACGAGGTCAGACCCGTCGAGGCCGCCCATCACCTTGAGCGCGACGGCCTCGCTCGTGCTCCGATCGTGCGCGCGGAACAGCGTGCTGAAGCTGCCCGCGTTGGTCACCTCGTCGATGACGAAGCGGCCCGCGATCTCGTCTCCCGGCACCATCGCGCGGACGGTAACACGGCCGCTGCGCGGGTATCCCAGCGCAAACGACGGGCGCTATCGGCGCGAAGGGCTCAGGGGCAGCGCCGCCCGTTGGTGACACGAAACGCCGCCACGAAGGCCGACGTGCCCGAGAAGGAGTTGGCGCCGCCGACGGCGAGGCCCTCCTCGCAGCCGGGACGCCACGCGATGGCGTTGAGGGTGGCGCCCGTCGGCTGCGTGAAGGGCATCCCCGCGAGGTTCGAGATGCTCACGTCGACGATGTCCGCGGGGCTGTAGAGGTCGTAGCGGAACTCGTGCACGCGACCGAAGCCGCCGTACGCGAGGGCCCGCGCGCCGTCCGTCGAGAAGGTCACCGCCGCGGCGCCCGGCAGCGTCGGCGTGCCGAAGCCCGTGGTCCAGCGGAAGTCCCTGTAATACCCGAGCTTCGACGTGTAATCGACGATGAGCGCCATGTCGCCCTGGGGGCGCACGGCGATGCTGCCGACGTTGCTCACGGCGCCCGGTCGCACCACGGTGGTGAAGGTCGGCGTTCCCGTGAGGTTCGTCGCGGTGAGGATCTCAGCGGTGTTGATGCCGCACACGATGGCCAGCGCGGGGTCGCCGAAGCCGTCGGTGATCCAACCGAGGTCGTTGCAGCCGGTGCTCGACGAGCGGCCGTAGGCGATGGGGCTGCCCGTGCGCGTGCCGTCAGCGCCGTAGAACCACACGGTGAGCGCGCTCGTCGACATGCCGAGGAGCGCCGCGCGAGAGCCGTCGCGGTTCCATCGGAGGGCGTAGTAGGTGCCCGAGGTCCACAGGTCGGAGGTGCGCTCGGAGAGCATCGACGACGCGTGATCCCACACCCAGAAGCGACCGCGTCGCGTGGTGGTTCCGCCCGAGGTCGAGGTGGTGTTGCCGATGAGCAGCGCGCGAGAACCGTCAGCGACGAAGCTCACCGCGCGCCACGAAACATCCGCCGCCGAGGTCGCGACCTGCGTCACCGACATCGCCGCGGGATCGTAGCGAAACACCGTGTTTGAAGCCGAAAGAACGAGCGCGTACGAGCCGCTCGGGTGCCACGCCACAGCCACTGGCGCCACGAGCGCGCCGGGCCGCACGCCCGTGTACTCATAGACGCCGACGCCCACCGGACCGAGCGGAACGTCGACCGGCGCGATGTCTCTCGGCACGTCGACGGGCGCGGTATCCACCACCGTGAGGTCCATCGGCGCGACGTCCATGACAGGCACGTCGATCGGAGGGGTGTCCATCACGGGGCGATCGATCACGGTGACGACGTCCATCGGCGCGACGTCCATCGGCACGACGTCGACCACGGGAACATCGACCACGGGGACATCGACGGGCAGCACGTCGATCGGCGGAAGATCGGGCGCGAACTGATCGAAGGGCACCGGCGCGTCTCTCACCACGATCACATCGGGCGCGACATCGGCAGAGGCGTCGGGCTCCGCGTCGACGGCGGCGTCTTCGGGCGCGGGGCGGTCGTCGGTGGGGTTGCGCGGCATGCACGCGCCGTTGAGCGAGCACACCTCGCCCTCCGCGCAGTCGCGGTCCTGCGCGCAGTCGCGCACGCAGCGGTTGAGCTCGCAGCGCGCGTGGTCGCCGCACTCGGAGTTGAGGGAGCACTCCACGTTGGCGCACGAGGCCACCAGCGCGCACCCGACGATCATCGCACCGCGGAGCATCACGTCACCGACGGGTGTACCAGCAAGCGGCGCCGCGCGGGAGAGGGTCCCGTCGCGCTACGCGGTCGCCACGGCGGGACGCGGCGTGGCGGTCCAGAGAATGATCCCCAGCGAGGCCCACGCGAACTGCGACGCGTGGAGCACGAGGGCCATCGCGAGGGCTTGCGCCACGGGGATTCCCACCGCGGGCGCGGCGAGCGCGAGGGCTCCACCCACGGCGCCCACCTGCCCCGGCGTGACCACGCCCACGGTGGTGCCCACGATGGCCGCGCCTGCGAGGGCGAGCGCGCGAGGCGCGTCCCACCGACCGAGGGCGCCCAGGAGCACGAAGAGCTGCGCGGCCTGCACCGCGCGGTGAAACGCGAAGCACGCGAAGGCCGTCGGCACGCTCCCCATCTGCCAGTGCGACGGCGGCGCGCCCACGAGCGAGAGCACCGACGGAAAGCGCTTGATGACCTGCTCCGCGATCGCGCGGCTCCGCACCAACGTGAGAAGGCCCGCGCCGAGCACCAGGATCGTGACGCCCTGGAGGCACACCGTCCACGCGAGCGTCGCGCGGCCGATGCCCCACGCGGCCATCGACCACGCGATCGAGACGCTCCCCGTCGCGAGGAGCACCATCGACTGGTTGGTCGCGGCCACCACCGCGGAGCGACCTCCCTCGGCCCACGGCGCGAGCATCACGGCCTTGGCCGCCTCGGCCACCGCGCGCCCCGCCGGGAGCGTGTTCGCGAGCGCGTAGCCCGTCAGGTGCGCCCTCATGAGCGGATACGCCGGCACGCGCACCGCCTCGCCGTGGAGCGACCGCGTCGCGATGGCCTCGGCCAGCACGCGCGTCCCCTCGACGCACACCACCAGCGCGGCCCACACGCCGAAGCGGCGGAGCGCGTGAAAGTCCGTGTGCCACAGCATCACGATCGCCGCGCCCACACCGAGCACGCCGAACACGCCGTGCCACACCTTCATCACTCGCGCGCGATCGAACTCCATCGGGAGCGCGCAGCATCGCACACAGCGCGCTCCCTCGGGAGTAGAGTCGCGCGCCCATGGAGCCCACCGAGCAGCGACTCGTCGAGCTGTGGCTGAAGATCGACGCGTTCTTCGCGAAGGCCCGCGCCGCGCACCGCGACGCCATCACCTGCGGCGAGGGCTGCGACACCTGCTGCCACCGCCGCTTCTCGGTCACTGGAATCGAGGCCGACGCGATACGTCGCCACCTCGCGACCCTCGACGCGACGGAGCGAGAAGCCCTCCGTCAGCGCGCGCTCCACGGAGACGCCACCCGCTGCGCAGCCCTCGACGATCGCGGCCGATGCGCGGTGTACGAGGCCCGCCCGCTCATCTGCCGGACGCACGGGCTCGCGCTGCGCTTCCGCGATGAGAAGCGGCGATTGCCGGTGCTCGACGCGTGCCCGAAGAACTACGCCGACGTCGACCTCGCAACACTCGACCCCTCGACGGTGCTCGACCAGACGACCCTCTCGACGCTCGTCGCGACCCTCGACGCCCTCCACGCCGACGCCGTCGAGAGACCCCGCGGTGCGCGCTTCGAAGTTCACGACGTGCTCGGAGATTCCTGATCTCGGACGCACGAATCGCTGCGATTGCAGCGCTGTTGCGGTGCGAGACCCCCGACGGATAGAGTCGCCTCCGAGGGGATGGTGGCGATGGTCAACGGGTGGTTCATTGAGGGGATTCGCGCAGCGGCGAGGCGCGATGTGTTGGGGCACGTCGTCGATTTCGCAGACGCAGGCGCAGGCGTATCGATCGCGGTGACCCCTTGGCCCGGGTTCTCGCTCCGCGTGCTCACGGCGCGCGACGGCGACGCCGTCTCGACAGGCGACACATTGGTCGTGGCCGACCTCTCTGACATCGGCGACGAGGTGAGCTTCGCCGTGACCTTCGGCGGCCAGCTCGCGCTGCGCACCGGCGACGCGCGCCACAGCGGCGAGCCCGACCCCGAGGTGCTCGCCAGCGCCAGGGCCTTCGTCACCTCGCTCTCCAGCGTCGCGGGCGCGCCCGACGTCAGGGAGTTCCTCGCGTCGCTCTCGGCCCTCGACGGCGACCGACGCTTCGGCGACGAGCTCTACGAAGACCTCTTCAACGGCGTGTGATCGCGCGCGTCCCGGTGTGACGGTCTATGTCACACGGGGCCTTGCGAGCCTCGGGGGGCGAGCGCAGGTTGCGTCGCGTCTCGTTGAGGTGAATCCATGACGTACATCGCGCGCAGCTTCGACCACGACCGCATCGGCCCCGCCTGGAGCTTCGTCATCGAGTGCGAAGACGAGGAGCCCCGCGGCTTCGGCGTCGACCTGCTCCCCGCCTATCCCACGCGCCGCTTCGGCGTCTTTCGTCAGCGCTCGCACGCCGACGCGACCATCCCCTCGTACGACGAGGAGGCGCGGCAGACCGAAGACAAGCTCATCGCCCGCCTCGACGGCGAGCTCACCGACCCCGACGAGCTCGAAGCCCTCGACGACGAGCTCCGCGCGATGACCGACGCGCCCGACGATGACGACGAGCCTGAGCCCGCTGCGCTCGCGCTCGAATCCGAGGAGTCTGCCGATCCCATCGAGACGCTCCCGATGTTCGAAGGTCTGGGCCACCGCGCGCGCCACGCGCCGCAGGTCTCGCTCCGCCGCGCCTGAGAGCCCTCTGCGTCAGCCCTTTCGCGTGATCGTCACGCCCGCCGCGTGGATCTGCTCCGCCCGCACGATGCCGTCTTTGTTGAGCACCACGCGGAGGTGGGCGTAGCGCTCCTGCGCCTCGGCGTCGTCGGACTCGCGCCGCACCCGCACCACCAGATTCACGCGGTACACCTTCGGGAGCTCGGCCCGCACGAAGCCTCCCGTCGACGTGTCGAAGCAGTCGACGCGGTCCATCGGGTCGTCGAGCCTGACGAGAAAGTGACGGAGGTTCATCCGAAGGATGTCGCGCACGCGGTAACCGTCGGGCAGCCCCGGTTGCCCCTGCTCCGTCCCCGCGTCGAGTCGCTTGCGGTAGTGGATCACCTCCTCGGCCGCGGCCTCGGCGTGGAGCACCGTGCGCCGCTGGAGCCTCACCGCGCGCACCTCGGCGGGCACCTCGTCGCTCGACACGAAGCGCATCGCCTCGGCGCTCCTCGCGACGAAGTCTCCGATGCCCGCGTCGGGGAGCTGCTCGCCGTACACCTGATGCGCGTGGTCGTAGGTGCGCGCGCGCTTGAGGAGCGCCTCGCTCGTGAGGGCCTTGATGCGATCCTTCATCACGTACGCGAGCACCGCGCCCGTGAAGAACAGCGCCTTCGTGGTCGGCGGGAGGTTCACCACGTACGCGGGGATCTGCGTCGCCAGCGCCCAGATCGCGGCCAGCGCAGCGGCCACGGCGCCGACCGCGTTGCGCACGAACATGTCTCCACGCGACGCGCGGAGGTTGAGGTAGAGCGCCTGCTGAACGCCCTTCTTCAAGAGCGACGCGCGATAGGTGAAGTACTCGCCGGGGTCGATTCCCGCGCGCGCCGCGGGGTCGCTCGACTCGGGGTCGACCTCGAGGGTCTGCCCGCTGCGCGTGAGGTAGCCGTAGCGCCCGCGCACCGAGGCCTCTTCGGCCGCGAGCGCGACGAGGTGCGCCCGCACCCGCGCGACGAAGGCCGTCCCGTCGAAGCGCCGCGCGTGGTCTCCGAGCGAGGCCGAGAGCTGCGCGAGGCGCTCCTCGAGGGCGAGGCTCATGTACTCGTCGGCGCCGCGCATGGCCTCGGCGACGCCCTGGTGACACAGCCGTTCGAAGGGCCACAGCGCGCCGCGCGCGGAGCGGTACGCCTTGAGCGCCTCGCGCATCCGTCCGAGCGCCGCCACCACGTCGCGTTCGAATGCGCCGTCGGGGTCGGTCACGCGCGGCGCGAGCGAGTCGAGCGTGCGCCCCGCGGGGAGCGTGTCGTGGCTCCGCGTCGCGTCGGGGATCAGTGATGGGCGTCCTCCGGCCCGCGTCACGCGCTCTCGCTCGTAGCGCGCGAGGAGCTTCTCGAGGCGGCGGCACTCCATGCGCACGCCCGCCACGTAGAGGTTGGCGTAGAGGCGCGCGTGCACGCTGAGGGGCCGCGTCTGCGGCGGCCGCGGCGACGTGCGCAGCGCGGCGTGGAGCGCGACGATGCGCGAGAGCGGCGACGAGGGGTTGCCCGGGTCCGAGAGCGCGTCGAGGGGGAGCGACGCCGCGTCGACGCGCATGAGCGCCGTGAAGTCCGCGTAGAACTGCTCGCGCGAGTAGTTCGCGCGGTTGAGCCCCACGTTGCGCGGGATGAAGAAGAACGCGTCGACGAAGTACCGCGACCGACCGCGCTCGCCGACGGCGTAGTTGAAGCGCAGCTCGAGCTGGTGGCGGTCGTGCACCTCGGCCTGCACCGAGAGGCCCTCGGCGCCACGCTTCGCGCGCTGCGCCGCCGTCTGCTCCTTGCGCTTCACCTCGGTCACGCGCTCAGGCCCTCGGCAGCGCGACCCAGCAGTCGACGCCCTCGTCGGTGGTCAGCACGCCCGCGTCTCCGCCGATGGGACGCACGAGCGACCCGACGTCGGGCGCCGCCTCGATGGAGGCCCGCGAAGCCCGCACCGCGAGGCGAATGGCGCGCTCCTGCGCCGAGACGTGGAGCTCGATCACGTGCGCCCTGCGCGGGTCTTCGAGCGCCCACCCGAGCAGCGCGCGCACCGCGCGGAGACCTCGCCCGTCGGCGTCGGCCACCCTCGCCTCGGGGTCTGCGGCGACGATGTCGAAGCGCGCTTCGAGCTCGTTCGCGATGGGCGTGAGGTCGTCGGCGGCCGCTTCGAAGAGCGCGCGCACCGTCGTCGACTCGATGGCGTCCGCGGTCGGCGTCGGGAGCGGCAGCAGCGCCTCCGCCGTGAGCGCGTCGCGCGCCACCTTCGCGGCCATCGAAGACTCACGGATCGAGGGACGCAGCGCGCGGAGATGCATCGCCATCGCGCGCACCGAGGCGCGCAACGCCTCGATGGTGCGGGCGTCGCCGCGGTCGAGCACCACCAGCGCGGGGAGCCTCTCGCCGTCGGGCGCGAAGACCGCGACCCAGCGGGCGATGAGGTGCGCGAGCGGCTTCCACGGGAGCGAGAGCGGGACCTCGGTGGTGAACCCGTCGCGGAGGCACAGGTCGATCGCGGAGCCCTGGAGCGAGAGCTTCGGGATCTCCGCGCCGCGCTCGGTCTCGGCGTAGGGCGCGAGGTCGCAGAGCACGCGCGCCGCGCCGTTGAACGCCGTGGGCTGTCGGTTCTGGTCGTAGAGCACCACGCCCACGGGCAGGTCATCGAGGAGCGCCTGGAGCGTCGCGCGGTCGACGCCCGAGGTGACCAGTCGCGAGCGGAGCTGCGAGGCCAGCGCGGCGAGCGCCTCGGCGACCTCACCGATCTCGTCTCCCGTGGCGGCGTCGACGTTGGCGGCGAAGTCTCCGTCGGCGAAGGCGCGGGCGCCCTGCGCGATGCGACGCAGCGGACGCGACGTCGCGAGGGCCGCCACGAGGCTGAGCAGCACCGCGACCGTGAGCGCCACGGCCGACGCGTTGCGGAGCACGTCGGTCACCTGATCGCGGTCGGTGTGCAGCGAGTCTTCATCGCGCGAGAGCCGCGCAACGCCCCGCGCCGTGCCCGTTCGCGGAAAGCGCATCGCGACGTAGAGCATCGTGCGCCCCGTCGTGCGGCTGAGTCGCACGGTGGTGCCCACGCCGCGGAGGAGCGCCTCGCGGATCTCGGGCCTGCCCGCGTGGTTCTCGATCGCCACGCCCGGACGCGCCGAGTCGCCGAGCACGTTGCCCGCCGCGTCGACCACCGTGAGCCGCGTGGGGAGCGCCGCGAGCAGCGCCTCGGTGCGCGCCGTGAGCTGCGCGGGCGACGAGTCTCCGAGGCGGTCGCAGATGCCCGTGAGCTCCTGTGTCATGTCGGCCACGGCGCGCGCGTGCTGATCGCGAGAGAGCAGGCTCCGCAGGTAGATCACCGAAGGCAGGAGCACGAGCCCGACGACGAGCAGGTAGCTCACCATGAGCTTGACGTAGAGCGGTACTTTCAACGCGACTCCGCGCCCTTGTTTCGGGCGGCGGGGTCATGGTACGCGCCACGCGCACGCCCCACACCGACGAAAAGAGACGCCCCATGAAGCTGGCCACCCTGCGAAACGGCACCCGAGACGGGGCCCTCATCGTCGTCGGCCCCCGCGGCGACACGTACACCCACGCCGCCGCCATCGCCCCCACGCTTCAGAGCGCGCTCGACGAGTGGACCCACGTCGAGACCCCGCTCCGTCACCTCGCCGACGCCCTCGCGCGCGGTGAGGTCCCGTCGCATCTGCTCGACGCGACGCAGCTCGCGCCGCCGCTCCCCCGCGCGTACGAGTGGGTCGACGGGTCGGCCTTTCTCAACCACGTGAGACTCGTTCGAAAGGCCCGCAACGCAGAGCCCCCGCCCACGCTCGAGACCGATCCGCTGGTCTATCAGGGCGGCTCCGGCGTGCTGCTCGGACCGACCGACGACATCCCCCTCGACGACCCCGCGTGGGGCCTCGATTTCGAGAGCGAGGTCTGCGTCATCCTCGGCGACACCCCGCGCGGAACCACGGCGGACAAGGCCGAGAAGCACGTCAGGCTCCTCATGCTCGCCAACGACGTGACGCTTCGAAACATCGTCCCCGACGAGCTCGCCAAGGGCTTCGGGTTCTTTCAGTCGAAGCCCGCCACGGCCTTCTCGCCCTTCGCCGTCACACCCGACGAGCTCGGCGCCGCGTGGCGCGGCGGTCGCGTCCACCTCCCGCTTCGAACGACCTACAACAGCGCGCTCGTAGGAGACCCCGACGCGGGGCCCGAGATGCACTTCTCGTTCTTCGAACTCATCGCGCACATCACGAAGACGCGCTCGTACACCGCGGGCACGATCGTGGGCAGCGGCACGGTCTCGAACGTCGACCGAGCCCGAGGAATCTCGTGCCTCGCCGAGCGCCGGATGATCGAGATCATCGACACGGGCAAGGCCGTGACGCCCTTCATGAAGCGCGGCGACACGGTGGCGATCGAGATGCTCGACTCGAACGGGACGAGCGTCTTCGGGCGCATCTCGCAGCGGGTGGCGTGATGACCTTGCGGCTCCACAACTACTGGCGCAGCTCGGCGAGCTGGCGCGTGCGCATCGCGCTGAACCTCAAGGGAATCGCGTACGAGTACGTGCCCGTGAGCCTCATCGCCGACGGCGGCCATCAGCACACCGACGCGTACCGCGCGCTCAACCCCATGGCGCAGGTCCCGACGCTCGAGATCGAGGAGGATGGCGCGGTGCAACGGCTCACGCAGTCGATCGCGATCATCGAGTACCTCGAGGAGCGCTTCCCCACGCCGTCGCTCCTGCCGAAGGACGCGTATTCGAGGGCGCGCGCGAGGGCGCTGGCCGAGCTCGTGAACTCGGGCATCCAGCCGCTCCAGAACCTCGAGCCGCAGCGCTACGTGCGCGAGGAGCTCCACGGCGACGCGAAGGCGTGGACGACGTACTTCATCGGCCGCGGAATGCGCGCGCTCGAAGCGCTCGCGAGCGAGACGGCGGGGCGCTTTCTGGTGGGCGACGAGGTCTCGGTGGCCGACGTGTGCCTGATTCCGCAGATGTTCGCCGCGCGACGCTTCGGGGTCGATCCGGCGACGCTGCCGACGCTGTCGCGCGTCGAGGCGGCCTGTGGTGAGCTCGAAGCGTTCGCCGCCGCGAGGCCCGAGCGCCAGCCCGACGCGCAGCCCGGGTAGCCCGTACAAGCGGCGCGTGCGTGAGCACGCCCCGCCGACACGACACGTGGCGGCCCCCATCGACCCTCCTCCCGTGCGAAATCCAACGCCGTGACTTCGGTGGAGGTGGTCGGACCATCTCCAACCAAGTGCGGCGACTTCGGTGGAGGTGGTCGGACCATCTCCCACCAGGTGCGGCGACTTCGGTAGAGGTGCTCCGACCATCTCCAACCAAGTGGGGCGACTTCGGTGGAGGTGGTCGGACCATCGATCCGTCACTCAGCGCGTTGCTGGCGGCCTGTCGCGTTGGCGTGGCGTGCTGACGCACGCCCGTTTGCCAGAGCCCCCGGGCCCTCCGCCTGCCCGCCGTCGTTCCCCCGGTACGGCAATACACGCGCGCCGGATTCTGATATGAGCACCGCCGGAACCATGTCGGATCCTTCGGATGCCCCTCCTTCTAGCTCGCCCGATCACGCGGCGAGCGACGCGAACAACCCCGAGTCGAAGCCCACGGAGGCCGTCGCTGAGACGAAACCCGCTGCGCGCGAGGACAAAGCCGACGCGCACGCGAGCGACGCTGAGAAGCCCGACGCGCCCGCGGACCCGGTGAAGCCCGCGCCCGCGGGTGACGACGATCCGCCGCTCGAGGGAGCTCCCGGTCGACGCTTCAAGCCCGCGAAGCCCGGCGCGCGAGACTGGTCGCTGACCCTCGTCGGACTCGGCGGACTCGCCGCGCTCATGAGCACCCACGGTCACAAATCGTGGGGCGTCCCCGTGGGCTTTCTGCTCACGGTCGTGGCGGTGCTCGGCGTGCTCGGGCTCCTCGGCGACTCTCCGCTCGACCTCCGCGGTGACGAGCAGGGCCCCGAGGCGCAGGACGTCTCGAAGCCCTGGTACATGCGCGAGGGCGCGTGGGTCGTGCTCTTCGCCGCCGCGCTCTACATCCCCCTCGCGGGCGCCTACGGCCTGTGGGACCCGTGGGAGACGCACTACTCCGAGGTGGCCCGAGAGATCCTCTCGCGCGACGACTGGATCACCACCTGGTGGGGCCAGGAAGGCTGGTTCATGTCGAAGCCCGTGCTCATCTTCTGGATGAGCGCGCTCGGCATGGGCGTCGGCACCCTCTTCGGCCTCAATCCGTACCCCGACGGAGGGCCGCAGTTTCAGGAGTGGTGCATCCGTCTGCCGATCTCGTTCCTTGCGATCGCGGCGCTCTACGGGCTCTACCGCGCCGTCGCGAGCGCCTGGGGTCGTCGCGCGGGGATGCTCGTCGCGATGGTCCTCGCCACGATGCCGCACTGGTTCTTCCTCGCGCATCAGGCGATGACCGACATGCCCTTCGTGGCGCCGCTCGTCCTCGCCGTCGCGATGCTCATGCTCGCGGTGACCGCGGGTGATCGCATCACGCGCCCGCGCAAGCTCACGCTCGGCAACGTCTCGCTGCGCTTCTCGCTGTGGCACCACGTCGTGGGCCTCACTTCGATGCTGGCGCTGCCGCAGATCGTGTACCTCGTCACGCGGCCGATGGTGGTGGCCTGCCCGCCCGACTCGCGCATGGCGCAGTGCGAGGAGATGCTCCGCGCCAACCGCATCGGGGGCCTCCAGATCCCGGTGGAGACCTACTACTACGGCTCGGCGTTCAACTCGTCGTCGGACGGGCTCGCGTCGAGCGTCCCCGGCTCACCGGGTTGGGAGCGCCTCGCCAACGTGGTGCCCTTCTTCCCCTCGGCCGCGCAGGGGATCCTCTGGACGCTCCTCGGCGCCGCGGCCTTCTGGATGCTCCGCACGGAGCGTCGCGCGCGGCACCTGTTCTTCGTGCTCTTCTACCTCTGGTGCGCCGTCGCCACGATGGGCAAGGGGCCCGCGGGCCTCGTGATCCCCGCCGCCATCGCGGGCGCCTACCTCGTCACCTCTGGCGAGTGGAAGCTCTTCCGCCACGCGCGCGTGCTCACGGGCCTGCTGGTCTTCCTCGTCGTGGGGATGCCCTGGTACATCGCGATCCTCGGCCGCCTCGGCAACGAGTTCTTCGACCGCTTCGTCGTGCACGACATCATCAACCGCACGATGGTGGGCGTTCACGGTGACACGGGGTCCGTGCGCTACTTCATGTGGCAGCTCGGCTACGCGATGTTCCCCTGGTCGGGGCTCGTGCCCGTGGCGCTCGTCGGGTGGCGGCAGATCGTTCCGCGCGACGCCACGAAGGAGCAGAAGGCCATCGCCACGATCGGCGTGTGCTGGTTCGTGCTCTCGTTCGTGCTCTTCAGCGCGATGATCACGAAGTTTCACCACTACATCTTCCCCGCGGTCCCTGGCGCGGCGGTGATGGTGGGGTTGCTGCTTCACAGCATGCTCGGCCGCACGAACCTCTCGCGCGCGTCGAACCCCGCGGCCTCGCTCGCGGCGACCTTCTTCGGCGTCGCGTCGCTCGTCATCGGCGTCGCCAACTTCTTCGGCTCCCCCCGCGGAATCATCCCCCGCGAAGCCTCTGGGACGCTGCCTCCGGGCTCTCGCGGCATGGGCTACGCGCTCATCGCCGTGGGCGTGGCCGCGCTCGCGTGGGCGTGGCGCTCGCTTCGCGCCGCCGACGTCGAGGTCGTCACCGCGCGCACCGCCGACGACGTGAGCGTCTCACCCGACGGCACCGCTGCGCTCTCGGGCGGCGGCGGCATCGTCGGGATGTTCACCGGCCCCGATGACCCGAAGCTCACCGAGCGCGCGAAGGAGCTCGCCAGCAGCGACGACTCGTACGGCCCCGTGAGCTACGGCGCGATGGCCGTCGCGGGCGCCTCGATCATCGCCTTCGTCGCGCGCGACCTCGGCTACAACGGCCCGTCGCGTCCGCCGGGGTATCAGCGCCTCCTCCAGCTCTTCACGTACCAGTACGAGCGCCAGTGGCCGAACCTCTCGTTCGACTACCACCCCGTGCTCATCGGCTTCGGCGTCGTCGCGGTGATCGTCTCCGCGGCGATGGCCGTGCATGCGCTCAGGGCTCACGCCGTGCGCGCGATGGTGGCCCTCGGCGCGGTCTTCGCGGTGTGGGCGCTCGACTACTACATGGTCGACGTGTCGCGGCACTGGTCGCAGCGGTCGCTCTTCGAGCGGTACTACGACCGCGCCAACGGCCGTCACGAGCGGGCGCAGAGCAGCCGCGAGAACCAGGGCGGGCTCTACCGCTACGAGCCCATGGGCGCGTACCAGATGAACTGGAAGGGTGAGAATTTCTACACGGGCGGGCGCGCCGCGATGCTCGACTGCGGAGACCTCCCGTTCTGCAACAGCCACCCCCAGAACCACATCCCGCAGTGGCTCCAGCAGTTCCGCGGGGAGCGCGTGTGGGTGGTGACCGAGCGCTCGCACGGCAGCGGCGCGATCGCCCACATCCGCGCGACGGGCGGCACGGCGCGCGAGGTCACCGACGAGTGGGACCAGAACAAGTTCGTGCTCATCGAGGGCACCGTCGGCACCGGCGCCCCCGCGGCGCGGCGGAACACCAACCCGTAGATGCCGTCGGTGATGACCATGAAGGCGCGCGATCGCTGGCTCACGGGCGTCTCGCTCGCGCTGCTCGCGGGGTGGATGTCGCTCAAGGGACACCACCGCGGCGGCGTGATCGTCGGGTTCGTGCTCACCGCGGCGGCGACGCTCGGCGTGCTCGGGCTCCTCGGTGACTCGCCGCTCGACCCCCGCGGCGACGAGCGACCGGTGCTCGACGGACGGCGCTGGTGGCAGCGCGAAGACGTCGTCGTCGCCGTGTTCGGCGCGCTGCTCTACATCCCCCTCGCGGGCGCCTTCGGCCTGTGGGACCCGTGGGAGACGCACTACTCCGAGGTGGCCCGAGAGATCCTCTCGCGCGACGATTGGATCACCACCTGGTGGGCCCAGGAGGGGTGGTTCATGTCGAAGCCCGTGCTCGTCTTCTGGATGAGCGCGCTCGGCATGGGCGTCGGGTCTCTCTTCGGCCTGAGGTATCAGTCCGACGCGGGCCCCAACATTCAAGAGTGGTTCATCCGGGGGCCCATCGTGCTGCTCACGATCGCGGCGATGGTGGCGCTCGCGCGCGCGGTCTCACGCTCGTGGGGCCCGCGCGCCGGAATGCTCGTCGCGATGGTGCTCGGGACGATGCCGCAGTGGTTCTTTCTCTCGCATCAGGCGATGACCGACATGCCCTTCGTGGCGCCGTTGGTGCTCGCCGTCGCGATGTTGATGCTCGCGGTCACCGACGGCCCCGAGGCGCTCGTCGAGGCGCGCTCGTTCACGATCCTCGGTCGCACGTTCCGCGTGTCGCTGTGGCACCTCACGGTGGGCCTCATCGTGATGATCGCGCTGCCGCAGATCACGTACCTCCTCACGCGACGCGTGATGTTCGGTTGCCCCGAGGACGCGAACCTCAACCAGTGCAACAACATGCTGGAGGCGAACCGTCTCTTCGGGCGCATCCAGATGCCCGTCGAGACCTTCTACTCGGGCTCGGCAGGCAACTCCGGCGTGAACGACGGGGCCTCGGTGCCCGGCTCACCCAAGTGGGAGCGCATCGCCAGCGCGGCGGCCTTTCTCCCCTCGGTGTTTCAGGGGATCGTGTGGACGATCGTGCTGCTCTCGGTGCTCGGCGCGCTGCGCCGTGACCGACGCGCGCAGACGCTCCACTACGCGCTCTTCTACCTCTGGTGCGGGATCTCGACGCTCGGCAAGGGCCCCGGCGGCGTGGCCATTCCGGGCGCGATCGCGCTGCTTCACTTCGTGTCGTCGGGCCGATGGCGCGAGCTTCTTCGCATCCGTCTCGGCCTCGGCATCGCGGTGTTCTGCGTCGTGGGGATGCCCTGGTACGTGGCCATCTACGGTCGGCTTGGAAACGAGTTCATCGACCGCTTCGTGCGCCACGACCTCATCAACCGCATGACCATCGGCGTGCACGGCGACACGGGGTCGCTGCGGTACTTCCTGTGGCAGCTCGGCTACGCGATGTTCCCGTGGTCGGGGCTCGTGCCCGTGGCGCTCTTCGGGTGGCGCTACATCGTGCCCCCCGAGGCCACGAAGGAGCAGCGCGACATCGCGCGCATGGGCTTCCTCTGGTTCATGCTGGCCTTCGCGCTCTTCAGCGCGATGACCACGAAGTTTCACCACTACATCTTCCCCGCCGTCCCTGGCGCGGCGGTGATGGTGGGGTTGCTCGTGCATCGGCTCATGGGCGCCTCGCACGAGGTCACCACCGACGGGCTCTTCGAACGCCTCCGCCCGCAGATCGCGCAGGCCGGCGCGCTCGTGCTCGCGGTCGTGGGCGGCGCGTCGTTCCTCGGCGGCGTGCGCGGTCAGACCGCCCTCAACGCGACGCGCACCAACGCCCCCGCGCTCGGCGTCGCGATGCTCGTCGCAGCAGCAGCGGCGTGGTGGTTCGGTTGGCGGATTCACACGTCGCAGACCGCGCAGAGCGCCCCCGTCGAAGCGCCTCCCACGGATCAGGTCGAAGCGAACAACTACCGCGAGAACAAGCTCTCCGCGGAGACGCCCGAGGCGCCCGAGGCGCCCGAGACCGCGATGATCTCTTCGGGCGTCGCGGCTCTCACGCTCGGCGGCGCGGCCATTCTGGCGCTCGTGGTGAGAGACTTCGTCGTCGCGCGGAGCACGCCTCCGGGCTCCGAGCGGCTCATTCACCTCTTCGTCTACAACTACGAGCGCGCGTGGCCTTCGACGGTGCTCGACTTCCGCGGCGCGCTGCTCGGCTTCGGCGTCGCGGGCGTGGCGAGCGTGCTGCTCGTGGGCGTACCGAAGCTGCGTCCCTATGCGGCGAGGGGAATGGTCGTCGCGGCCTCGCTCTTCGCGCTGTGGGGCCTCGACGTCTACATGATGCAGATCACGCCGCACTGGACGCAGCGGCCGCTCTTCGAGCGCTACTACGCGCGGCGCGGACAGGCGACGAACGACCCGCGCTTTCCCTTCGACCCCATCGTGGCGCACCAGATGAACTGGAAGGGCGAGAACTTCTACACGGGCAACCACGTCGTCGCCGAGGAGTGCGGGCTGAAGTACTGCACGGGCTCCACCGCGGAGTTTCTGCGCCTCTACGGCGCGGGGCGGGTCTTCTTCGTGACAGAGCACTCGCGCTTGCAGGGCCTCCTCGGCACGATCCGCACGGCGGGCGGCGAGGGTCACGCCCTCACCACCGAGCGCGACAACAACAAGTTCGTGCTCGTCGACGCGACGATGTCTCCGCGCGGCGCGAGCACGCCCGGCAATCCACAGTGGGCTCCCACGCAGGGCCCGACGCACTGATCGCGATGGCCTCGATCGACGACGACGCGCGCCTCCAGAGCGCCTTGCGCGCCGCCCTCGCCGCCACCCCCGGCATGGCGACGGAGACCTCCACGCGCGTCGACGCCGTCGTGGCCGAGTTCCTCCCCTTCGCGCGCGCGGCTGCTTCGAACAGCGCCGTCACGCCCGAGGCCCGCTCGCTCGCGTGGCTCTTCGCGTACAGGCTCGGAGACCAGTCGCTCCCTCCCCTCGCCGCCACCGCGGCGCTCTTCGCGTGGAGAGACGTTGTGGGTGAGCCGACCGCGCGCGCGACGCTCGACGCGGTGCTCCCGCTCGTGCTCGACGGCTACGCGAGGGCGCGCGAAGACCGCGCGAAGTCCGCGCTGCAACGCACGCTCGGCGACGCGCTTCCCGTCACCGAGGCGGCGCCGGGCCTCGTGCTCGCGATCGCGGCCGGTCCCCTCGACGCAGACGCCGCGAGGGCCCTCGCAGACCGCACGGGGCACCTCATGCTCCGCTCCGAAGCGAAGGCCGTGATCGCAGACCTCACGGGTCTCGCGGAGCCCGACGCGGCCACCGTCGCCGAGCTCTGGGCGATCACCTCGTCGGCGCGGATGCTTGGGGCCGTCGCGATGATCGTCGGAGAGTCTCCGTCGCTCACCACCGCGCTCGAAGGCGCCGAAGTGAAGACCGACGGCGTCGGCCGCGCGCCCACCCTCGCCGCTGGGATCGACAGCCTCGCCAGGACGCACGGCCTCTCGTTCACGCCGCACGACAACTGGCTCGCGAGGGCCTACGCGTACGTGAAATCAGCCCCCTGGGCGGGTCGCAGCGCGCGCTGACCTTCGCGCTCGGACACGGTCTCGCATCAACAGCCTCGCCACACCGTGCGACAACGAGCCGCACTGTGCGCGCGCTCGGGATTGATTGCCGCGAATCGCTCGGGCACACGGTGGGTCATGCCGATCAGCCGACTCATCGCGGGCCACGAGCACTTCGTCGACACCTTCGCGAAGGCCGAGAGCGAGTACCTCCGTCAGCTCTCCGCGGAGGGGCAGAAGCCCGACACGCTGATCGTGTCGTGCTCGGACTCGCGCGTGATCCCGGAGCTCATCACGGGCGCGGCGCCGGGGCACCTCTTCGTGGTGCGCAACGTGGGCAACATGGTGCCGCCCTACGCGACGAAGAACATGACCGTGGGCTCGGCGCTCGAGTACGCGATCGACTACCTGGGCGTGCAGCACGTCATCGTGCTCGGGCACTATCAGTGCGGCGCGATGGCGGCGCTGCGCGGCCTCTTCGGTCCGGGCGGAACGAGCTCCAAGGGACCGCTCCCCGAGACGCCGCTCGTGACGTGGCTCCGCTACGCCGAGGCGTCGTACGAAGAGGCCGTGCACAAGGGCGTGCTCGACACCGACGCGTGGCTCGACACGCTCGTCGAAGAGAACGTGCTCCAGCAGCTCGCCAACGTGATCGAGTACCCCGTGGTGCGCTCCGCCGTGGAGCGCGGCGACGTGAAGCTCCACGCGTGGTCGTACTCGCTCGAAGACACGCGCCTCTACTTCTTCGACGCGCAGCAGCGGGTGTTTCGATCGAGCGAGTCGGAGCCGCAGACCGTGGGTCAGGTGACGATCGCCGAGATCGAGCGCGAAGACGACGTGAAGTAACGGAACGGGTCGGCGCTTCGGGGGCTCACCACCACGCGGCGACGGCGTGCGCGATGGGCCCCGCGAGGCGCGCGACCTTCTCGGCGCCGATGCGCATCTCGGCGAAGGGATCGAAGGGATCGGCCACGAGGTCGCGGCGCACTTCGAGGCAGAGCGTGCGACCGACCCACGTCGTCGCGTAGTGCCAGGCCATCGTGCTCGGGTGCATGGGGTAGGTCTCGCTGTCGGCGACCTTGATCCCCGCGGCCGAGAGGGCCTCGCGGAGCGCGTCGACGACGGGCGCGGGCGCGTACGACACGCCCTCGACGCTGCGTCCGATCACGTCGACCTCGGGGCGCATCGGCCACGTAGGCTCGACGTCGGGCTCGTAGGCGCGGCGCAGGCTCTTGACGATGTGCGCGTCGACCTCGACGTCGACGGTGCGCGGCGCGTAGGTGTGCATCATCAGCGCGGCGCCGCGGGGCATCACGGCGTCGACCGCGGAACGCACCGCGGCGGAGTACGCGTCGTAGCGTGCGCGGAGCAGCGCGCGGTCGTCGGGGTCGGTGATCCAGGGCATGAGCCCGGGGGTGACCTTGCCTGCCTTGAAGTCTTCGGGCGCGGCGTCGATGCGTCGGTTGCAGTCGATGAAGGTGCGCGGCACGCGGCACCGCAAGATCGCCACGGAGCGCGTAGGCATCGCGGCCACCACGCGCGACGCGACGGCCTCGGCGAGCTCGGGCGCGCCAGCGTCGGTGTTGACGTGAAAGAAGTCGACGAGCCCCTCGGGCAGCGGGCTCTTCAAGAGCGCTTGCAGCGAGGTGAAATCCGTCGTGCGCGTGGCGCCGTGGGGGACCTCGATGACGAGGTCGGGCGCGGCGTCGGAGGGGGCGTCTACGCCGCGGAGGACGGTGACGTCGACGACGCCGGGGATGGACGTGAAGGGGGTCATGCGTGGGCCCTGTGCGAGTGCGTGAGGAGGTGCGCGCGCGGAGTCTCCTACAACGTCGCGGCGCGCGACACCGCGATCAGCGGCGGAGCACCGACGCGACGAGCGCTTCGAGCGAGGCGCGCTGGACGTTGAGCGCCGCGTCGACGAACCAGATCGCGTCGCCGTCGTGCGCGAGGAGCGAGGCGCGGCGGAGGCAGGGGTCGGGCTCGGTGACCCACCCCGCGGGCGTGAAGATGAAGAGCGTCGAGGCGTCGTCGAGGTGACAGGCGGGCGGGAGCAGCGTCGAGGCGCCTCCGCCCGCGGCGACGAGGGTGTCGCCCACGAAGGTCGCCCAGCGCACCGAGAAGGGGACCGCCGCGGCCGTGAAGGTGCGCCCCTCGTCCGTCGAGACGTGCATCTCTCCGCGGTGGAGCACGGCGACGCGGCGGGCGCCGTCCCACGCGATGACCGAGAGCGTGGCGCGCGCGAGGAATGCGGGCTCCTCGGAGGCGGGCAGCGAGGCGACGCGGGTGAAGGTCGTCGCGCCATCGTCCGACCGCCAGAGCGAGCGCGACGGGTCGAGCACCATCACCGACCCGCCGCTCAGCGCGACCGCGGCGACCGACGCGCGCTGAAGCGCTGCGGGCGCGATCACGGTCTGCGATCCGACGGAGACGAGGCCCTGCGCGCCGAAGGTGGTCTCCCAATGCGCGCCGTGGTCTTCGGAGGTGAACACCGCGCCGCTCGCGATGACCCAGCGATCGCCCATCACCGCGAACTGCGGGAGCATCCCGTTCGAGATGGGGAGCGAGGCCGAGGGCACCACGACGAACTCCCCCGCGTCCGCGACCGCGACGCCCGCGGAGCCGAGGGCGTAGAGCGTTCCCTGCGCGTCGATGTGGGCCGAGAGCACGGCGCCGATCGAGGTCGGAATCGTCGCGCGACGCCACGTCGGACGCGCGCCGTCACGCCACGCGACCGCGCGCCCGTTGCCCACGACCAGCACGCGATCACCGCGTGCAGCGAAGGCCACGGGGACCTGTCCGCCGATGGGATGCGACGAGACCTCCGCGAAGGGCGCGTCGGCCCTGCCACGCCAGATTCCGCGCCCGTCGGTGGCCCACATCCAGCCGTCGCGCGACGCGTCGATGGCGGTGATCTCTCGCGCCCCCGCGATGGCCGCCTCGGGCTCCGAAGCGCGCGCATCGACGGACGAGAGCAGCGCGCGCGTGGTCGAGAGAAAGGCCCCCTCACCCGCGGGCGCGATGATGGTGGGCTGATGCGCGGCGTAGCGCGAGGCGGGGTCGACGCGCGACGCGGTGACGTCGAGCGACGCGCCGAGCGTGAGCGCGCCGTCTGTGTGGGCGACGTGAACGCCTCCCTCGAAGGACGAGAGCGACACGGGCCCGCGGAGGTTCTCGGCGCGCTCGATGGGACGCCACGCGGTTCCCGATGCGTCGAGGGCGTAGAGGCGCGCGCGCGCGTGGTCGACGCGGAGGCCCACGTTCGCAGCGGCCACGGCGCGACCCGCGGGACCGGGCGCGACGTCGATCACGCCTTCGAGCGAAGGGAGCCGACGCCACGCGCGTCCCCCGTCGTCGGAGCGCACGAGGGCGCCGGTGGAGCCCCACGCGAACGCGGTCACTCCGTGGAGCGACTGACCGAGCGAGGCCCTCGGCGTGTCTCGCACGAAGAGCGAAGGGAGCCTCGTGAGCGCGCAGGTGGCGCCGCGATCGTCGGAGCGCCACACGACGGGCTCGGACTCATCGCCGCCGAGCACGACGAAGCGATCTCCGTCGGCCTGCACGCTCACGAGCGCGCTCGTCGAGGCCGCCGCACGCTCACGCGCGCACACGGGCTCCACGGCGTCGACGCCGCTCCATCGGTAGATCACGCCGGCGGCGAGCACGACGGCCTCTCCGCCTTCGAGCGCCCCGACGTCACCGATCGCGCCGGGCATCGCGCCGGAGGGCGTGATCGACCAGAGCGACGATCGAAGGGTCCCCGACGAGGGCTGCGGCACGGTGAGGAGCGCCGCGCGACGCGTTGAATCGAGGCTCGATGACCGTGCGTTCGGGGCTGCGTGACACGCGACGAGCGAGAGCGCGCAGAGGACCATCTGCAGAGGGCGCAGCGTGCGACTCACGGCGTCCTCGAAGCGCGCGCGTCGCGGCAGCGAAGGGTGAACGCGGTCCTCCACGCGGAGACGGGATCGTCGTAGGTGGCGACGCCGAAGAGCGCGCTCGACGAGAGCCCCGAGAGCGACGACGGACACGTGCGGAGCGTCCCGAAGACGACGCGCGAGAGCGACGAGGGCTCGATGAGGCGCGCCCCCGACGGCCCCGCTTCGAAGATCGGGACCTCGATCACGAGCCGACGCACGAGGGCCCTCGCGTCTTCGGGCGGCAACGTCGCGATGCCCTGCGCGCCGAGGAGCCACGCGGCGCGCGACGCGGTCTCGTCGGTCGCGTCACGCACGAGGCCGCGCAGGCACGCGTCGTCGGAGCAGCGGGCGGTGCGTTCGAGCGCCTCGATCCACGAGAGCAGCAGGCGCACCGTGACGCGCCCTTCGAATCCTCCGTTCGAAGCCGTCGCAGCGAGCGCGCGGAGCGCGGCGATGGCGCGCGCGGGGTCACGCGGCGCAGCGAGCGCGACCTCTCTCACCGCGTCGTCGGTCACGTCGCGTGTGAGCGCGGGCGTCGCGGCGAGGCTCGCGGCGCGGGCGCGATCGGGCACGGGCATCACGCGCCAGAGCGAGCCCGGCGTCCTCCGGTCGATCTCCGCGAGGAGGGCGGCCACCGCGGGGTGATCGGTGCGAAGCCGCGGCGCGACGCGGGGGAGCATCGCGAGGGAGCCCATCCACGAGAGGTCCGAACCGCGGCGCGCGAGGCCCGCGCTGAGCCTCCGCGCCATGGGAGGCGGCGCATCGGGGAGCACGAGCGCGGTCGCCACGATGGGCCAGATGAGGTCGTCGAAGGGCACCGCGAGGGCGCTGAGAATGCCCGTCGGTCGCGCAGGCGTCCGCTCGAGCTCCGCGAGCGCGCGACGGGCGAGCGGGAGGCGAAGCGTAGGCTCCGACGCGACGAGCGCGAGACAGTCCGCGAAGAGCTCGACGTGCGGCGACTGCGAGGCGAGGGTCGCGAGCGCCCTCCTCCGCGGCTCGGTCACGGCCGCGGCCACGGCGCAGAAATCGCCCATGCGGGGGTTGGCGTTGCGCAGCCCGTCTTCGATGAGCTCCGCGGCGAGCTCGGGGCGCTGGAGCACGACCTCCTGCGCGAGCGCGAGGCGCGAGAACGGATCGTGCGGACCGAGGGTCGCGAGGAGCGTCGGCTCGTCGTGCTCGCGGAGCCACGCGCCGAGGAGCGTGTCACCCCGCACGCCGCGCTGACGGAGCCACGGGCCGAGCGCAGCCCCCGCCGCGTCGCGGACGAGGGTGCGCACCTCCCCATCGAGCCCCGGCGCGTCGTCGAGCACCGAGAGCGCCTCGACGGTCACCTCGTCGGCGACCGCTCTCAGAGACGGATCATCGCGGCGCCACGAGGCGCGATCGAGGGCCTCGGCGAAGCGGCTCCGCTGGCGTTCGAGGGCGACGCGGGCCTCCGCTGGAGCGCGCGGATCGGCGTCGGCCGACGTGACCCCGAGCAGCGCCGCGAGGCATACACCGAGCACTCGTCGAAGCGCGCGCACGCAGGGAAGTTTACGCCCCGCGGCGCCGGGTCTAAAGCTCCATGACCATGAACGTCGTGGTGCAGAAGTACGGGGGATCGTCGGTCGCGGACCTCGAGCGCGTCGGCCTCGTCGCCGACCGCGTGGTGGCCGCGAAGCGCGCGGGCTACCGCGTCTGCGTGGTGGTGAGCGCGATGGGCAAGACCACCGATCAGCTCCTCGCGCTTGCCCGTCAGGCGTCGCCGTCGCCGCCGCGCCGCGAGCTCGACATGCTGCTCTCGGTGGGCGAGCGCACGACGATGGCGCTCCTCGCGATCGCCCTGAGCGCCCGGGGCGAAGACGCCATCTCGTTCACCGGGTCGCAGAGCGGGATCATCACGAACGACCGCCACTTCGACGCGCGCATCATCGAGGTGCGCCCGTTTCGCATCGAGGACGAGCTCTCGCGCGGTCGCATCGTGATCGTCGCGGGCTACCAGGGCATGAGCTACCGCCGCGAGATCACGACCCTCGGCCGCGGCGGGAGCGACACCACGGCGGTGGCCCTCGCCGCAGCGCTCGGCGCCGCGCGGTGCGAGATCTACAGCGACGTCGACGGGGTGTACTCGGCGGACCCGCGCGTGGTCCCCGAGGCGAAGCACGTCGCCGAGATGGGCTACGAGGAGCTTCAGGAGATGGCCGAGAGCGGCGCCAAGGTGCTCAACGCCGAGGCCGTCGCGTTCGCGAAGCGCGAGCGCATCGCGATCTACGCCCGCCGCACGAGCGACCCCGTCGACGCGGGCCGCGAGACCGTCGTCCGACACGAGGCACCGCGCGAGGCTCAGGGCGTGCGCGCCGTCGTGGGAGACGCCCAGATCGCGTGGCTCCACGGTGAGAACCTCGACGCAGACGCGCTCGCGAAGCTCGTGGCCGCGGCCGATGACGCGCAGGTCCCGCTGCGTGAGCTTCGGTGTGACGGTGGCCGCGTGAGCGCGATCGTCTCGCTGCCTCGCGTGCCCGACTGGGAGCGCGCAAAGGCCGCCCTCGAAGCGGTCGGACTGCGCGCGACGCAACCCGGCGGCGAAGGCGCGGTGTCGCAGGTCTCGCTCGTGGGTGACGGTCTCACGCAAGACGGACGCGCGCTCCGAGGCGCGCTCGACGACGCCCGCGCCCTCGGCGTGACGCCCGCGGGCGTGATGACCTCGCCCTTCAGGGTGTCGCTGCTCGTGCCCGCGGCGGCGGCCGACGCCCTGACGCGACGGCTCCACCACCGCTTCTGCGAGGGCTGATTCTCAGCTCGGCGGGACGGTGCTCCGTCGCGCGCTGCGGCCCAGCGGGCGATGCGCGGGCTCGACGCAGAGGGCGACGAGGTCTGCGACGGCGCGCACGAAGCACTCCTCGTCGACGGTGAGCGAGAGAGAGCGACCGCGACGCTCGACCGCGAGCAATCCCACGACGCCGTCGCGCGTCGCGATGGGAACCGCGAACGCGTACCCGTCGCGCTCGGAGAGATAGCGCGCGACGCGCTGCATGGGGAGCGCGTCGGGGACCTCGTGCGCGCCTTCGGCTGGGGTGAAGCGGTCGACGCCGAAGCACCACATGCGGGAGACGTCGTAGAGCCACACGGCCGCGCAGTCGGCGTCGAGGGCGCGCGCGACGACCTCGGTGACGTGGCGGGTGAGGGTCACGTTGGCGCCGCGCGCCGCGGCGTGCGCGAGGAGCTCGGCGAGGGCGTGAAAGGTCTTCGCGCGCGACGACGCGACGCTCGCGGCGCCTGGCGAGGGCTGCGGCTGCTCGGGGGGAATGGAGGGGGTGGGCATGGGCGGTGGCGGGCTCCTCTCGTGGTTCTCACCGAGTCGAACGGCGCCCGCGCGCGCGGCCTTGAGCGACCGCCGTGAGATCGTAGGCATTGCGCGGCGCGCGGGATTGCGATTCAACAGCGAGCGAGAGGCACATGAGCGCAACGGTCCTGGTCATCGACGACGAGAAGAACATCCGCCGCACGCTGCGCATGGTGCTGGAGGGCGACGACATCACCGTGCGAGACGTCGAGACCGCCGAGGAGGGCTTCGCGGCGCTCTCCGACGAGTCCATCGACGTGGTGGTGACGGACATCCGCCTCCCGGGGATGTCTGGGATTGACCTCCTGCAGAAGGTCCGCCGCTCGCCCGAGCACGCCGCGATGCCGGTGATCGTGATCTCGGGCCACGCGTCGGTCTCCGAGGCCGTCGACGCGGTGAAGCTCGGCGCCACGGACTTCTTCGAAAAGCCCCTCGACCGCGACCGCGTGCTCGTGAGCGTCCGCAACGCGCTGCGCACGGCGAAGCTCGAGCGCGAGGTGCAGAAGCTCCGCTCGGCGGCGGGGGCGCGCGAGGAGATGGTGGGCGACAGCCCCGTGATGCGGAGGCTCTTCTCCGAGGTCGAGAAGATCGCGCCGACGCGCGGCCGCGTCCTCATCACGGGCGAGTCGGGCACGGGCAAGGAGCTCATCGCGCGCGCCATGCACCGCCTCTCGACGCGCAAGGACGGCCCCTTCGTGAAGGTGAACTGCGCGGCGATCCCCGCGGAGCTCGTGGAGTCGGAGCTCTTCGGCCACGAGAAGGGCGCGTTCACGGGCGCGGTGGCGCGCAAGCGAGGGCACTTCGAGACGGCCGACAAGGGCACGCTCTTTCTCGACGAGATCGGCGACATGCCCCCCGCGGCGCAGGCCAAGGTGCTTCGCGCGCTGCAATCGGGCGAGGTCTCGCGCGTCGGGAGCGACCAGGTGTTCACCGTCGACGTGCGCGTGATCGCGGCGACCAACAAGGACCTCGAGCGCGAGGTGCGCGAGGGGCGCTTTCGAGAGGACCTCTACTTCAGGCTCAACGTGGTGCCGCTGCGGTCGCCCGCGCTGCGCGAGCGGCCCGAGGACATCCCCGCCCTCGTGCGGTACTTCGTCGAGGAGTTCTCGCGCGAGAACGGCTTCAAGCCCAAGCCCGTGGAGCCCGAGGTGCTCGAAGAGCTTCAGCGCAGGGGTTTTCCGGGCAACGTGCGGGAGCTCAAGAACCTCGTCGAGCGCCTCGTGATCCTCTCGGGCGACGAGATCACGGTGATGGATCTCCCCGAAGAGTCACGGCTCTCGCGCGAGCTCCGAGAGAGGACCGTGGGCGCGCCCGCGCACCCTCGCCCGTCGGCCCCACCGCCCGACGGCGACGACGACGACCTTCCGCCCGCGCCTCCCTCCGCGCCCGGATCTCGCGCTTCGCTGCGCGAGTACCGAGACAACGCCGAGCGTCACTACATCCAAGAGACGCTGCGCGAGGTCGAGTGGAACATCTCGCGCGCCGCGGTGCTGCTCGGCCTCGAGCGCACCAACCTCCACAAGAAGATCCGCGCGCTCAACGTGAAGCGAGACTGACGTGACCGATGTGACGGACGTGAACGACGACTGGCTGCGGCGCTTCACGCCGCGCGAGTGGGTGCGCGCCTCGCTCGCCGAGCTCGATCAGGCGAAGCGCGCGTACGAGACCCGCAACGGACGCGCGGGCCTCGCGGGTTGTCGCCGCGCCTCGGGCGTCGCGCTCAACGGCGCGCTCGCGACGCAGCCCACGCCCGACCCGGCGTACGGGCGGACGTACATGGACCACCTCGCGGGCCTCTCGGCGGATGTCACCGCGCCCGAGGCTGCGCGCGAGGCCGCGCGCTTGCTGCTTCAGACGCCGCTGCCGGGCGGAGAGGTCGTGGCGCTGCGAACGGCGACGGGCGACGCGCGCGCCCTCGACGCGGCCGAGACCGTGATGGCGCACGCGTACGCGGTGGTGGTGAAGGCCGAAGCCTCAGGAGTTTGAGCCCGACGAGCCGCCCTGGGCGGTGTAGTTCGCGGTCTGACCCGGCGGGGTGTTGTCGCGCTCGCGGAGGTCGTGCTTGACCATGAGGCGCTGGAGGTGTCTGCGGTCGATGCCCGAGGTGCGCGCCGCGGCGGAGACGTTGCCCTGGTGCGTCGAGAGGAGCCTGGTGAGGTAGGTCTTCTCGAAGATCTCGGTCCAGATCTCCTTGGAGTCGTGGAAGGGCAGGTCGGTGCGGATCTCGTGGCCGCCGGGGCGTTCGAGGGTGACGTGTCCCTTCGCGAGCGCCGAGGGGTCTGCGCCGAGCACGGCGAAGCGCTCGACGAGGTTGCGCAGCTCGCGCACGTTGCCGGGGAAGTCGTAGTGCGCGAGGAGCTCCATCGCGCGGCGGTCGAGGCCCGGGTACGGCGCGAGGCCCTGCGCGGCGCGGCGGCGGTTGAGATCATCGAGGATGGTGTCGACGAGCACGGGCACGTCTTCGAGCCGCGAG